>JAJXVH010000006.1 GCA_021782205.1 bacterium
GCCTTGGGCTTTCTTTTCTTTTTAGGACGGCCGCGGCGGACGGGCGGTTTTGATTGCGGACTCGCGCCGGCCGCGGACGCTCCGGCGGAAGCCGGCTGGGCCGAAGCCCCCCCCGCCGCGGCTTTGCGGGCGGCCGCCTCCTGCGCCGCGCGCCGGACCTTGGGCGGCGGCAGCAGAGCCCGCGCCGCCGGACGCAACGACGCCAGCATAACCCCGAGCAACAAAATAACCCTCATGCCCTGATTGTAGCGCTTGGACGCGGGAATATCCAGACAATCGTCTTGGAATATCGTGAAATTTATTTCGCAATCGCGCTCGCCCCGGCCGCGATCCCGACTTTGATAGAATCCTCGCCATGAGCGCCGAGAAACGCGGCTTCAACAAGGCCCTGCTGCCCATCTTCCTGATCGTGGCGGTGGACGTCATGGGCATGACCATGATCCTGCCGCTGCTTCCTTTCTATGCGGAGCGCTACGGGGCCTCGCCGCAGGTCGTCGGCCTGCTGGTCACCACCTACGCGCTGTGCCAGCTCCTGGCCGGACCTCTGCTGGGCCGCCTGTCCGACCGCCACGGCCGCCGGCCGTGGCTGATCTTCAGCCAATTGGGCACGTTCGCGGGCTTTCTGATCCTGGGCTCCGCGCGCTCGCTGGCTTGGATCTTCTTCTCCCGTTTTCTGGACGGCATCACGGCCGGAAACCTCTCGCTGGCGCAGGCCTACATCTCCGACGTGACCGCACCCGAGGAGCGCGCCAAGTCCTTCGGCGTGATCGGCATCGCCTTCGGCCTGGGCTTCCTGATCGGGCCGGCGGTCTCGGGCTACCTGGCGCAATACAGCTACTCCTATCCGGCCTGGGCGGCGGCGGGACTTTCCTTCACCAGCGTGCTCTGCACTTATTTTCTGCTGCCGCGCGCGCGGCCGCACGCGGAGGAGGAAGGCGCCGCCGGACCCGGCGGCAAGCGCTTGGCCCTGCTCGACTGGGGTCGCTACCTGGAATACTTCGAGCGCCCCGGCTTGGGCGCGATCCTGGCCGAGTTTTTTCTTTTCTGCCTGATGTTCTCCCTGTTCATCTCCGGCTTCGCGCTGTTCGCCGAGCGCCGCTTCTTCGTCGCGGGCGGACGGCCCTTCGGCCCCAAGGAGGTGGGCTACCTCTACGCCTACTCCGGCCTGCTCGGTGTGATCATCCAGGGCGGCTTGCTGGGCCGCCTGGTCAAGCGCTACGGCGAACGCGCGCTGGCGCGCGCGGGCTTTTTGTCCGCCGCCGCGGGCCTCGCGGCGCTCGCCTTCACCACCCGCCTGCCCCTGCTGGTGCTCGTCTTCACCGCGGTCTCCTTCGGCACCGGCGTGCTGCGCCCGGCCCTGACCAGCCTGGTCACCCGCGCCACGGACAAGCGCGAGCAAGGCGTGGTGCTGGGACTGACCCAGTCGCTGAACTCCATCGCGCAGATCACGGCGCCCTTGGCCTCGGGGTGGCTCATCGGACGCGGCGCTCTGGAGCCGTGGGCGCTGGGTGCGGCCGCGGTCTCGGCGCTGGGCTTCGCGCTGATTTTCCGCTCCGCAACCGCCCTCGCGCCCGCGGCCCTAAAGGCCTAAAAAATAACCGGGCCTAAAGGCCTAAAAGCACTTGCATCCCGTCCGGGGTTTTGCGATGATCGGCTTACCTGGGAGGGTACAACTGATCATGTCCAAAAGATCCTCGATCGTGCTTGCCGCCGTCGCGCTGATCGCTCTCGCCGGCGCGACCGTCACCGCGCCGGACGCCTCGTCGGTCAACATGCGCTACACGTCGTTTTTGCCGCCCAACAACCTGCAGAACCGCATCAGCGCCCAAGGCGCCGGCGGCCTCACCCAGGACCAGTACAACGCCGTCATCGACCGCATGACGGCGATCTACGGACCGCTGGTCGCCGCTCAAGGCGACGTGCTGGTCATCAACCGCCTCTGGAGCGACGACACGGTCAACTCTTCGGCCGAGCGCAACGGCAATCAATACATCATCAACGCCTACGGCGGCCTGGCCCGCGACGCGACGATCACGCAGGACGGCGAGGCGCTGGTGCTGTGCCACGAGATGGGCCACAACCTGGGCGGCGCGCCGAAATACCCCGGAGACTGGGCCTCCGACGAGGGCGAGGCGGACTACTTCGCCACGACGAAGTGCCTGCACCGCATATTCGCCGATGCGTCCACGGCCCAGTTCACGCATTCGTTCTTGGGCGCGGACGGCAACATGGCCTTCGCGCGCGCGGCCTGCGCCCAGTCCTACAAAGGCGCGGCCGATCGGGCCGTCTGCGCCCGCTCGGCGCAGGCGGGATTGTCCGTCACCGCGCTGTTCCAGGAACTGAGCGGCGACCCCGCCCCGCACTTCAACACGCCCGATCCGTCCGTGGTCACGCAGACCTTCGACGACCACCCGGGCACGCAGTGCCGCCTGGACACCTACCTTCAAGGCGCGCTGTGCACCAAGCCCTACACCGTGGGCATGGACGACAACGATCCCGCCGTGGGCGCCTGCGTGGCCTCCCAGGGCTACAGCGTGGGCCTGCGCCCGCGTTGCTGGTATATGCCCCCGCCCACCGAGCCCAGCCTGACCGAGCCCGTCGCCGCCGCCGCCCCGACCGCGACGACGACGCTGGCTTCCCTGCGCTCGGACCCGTTCAAGGGCCTCTAAAGCCGCGCTCGTCGTCCGCACAAAAGCCGCCGCCGACCACGAGTCGGCGGCGGCTTCTTTTCAGTCCATCGATACAAATAGCGTATCGGTCAAGCGGGCGAACGTCGTCCGGCCACCGCGCGGTAGGCGTCGCGCGCGATCAGCAGCTCCTCGTCCGTCGGGATGACGTAGGCCTTCAGGCGCGACGCGGGCGTGGAGATCAAACCGGCCTGGCCGCGCTTCAGGGCCGAGTTGCGGCGCTCGTCCAGGCGCAGGCCCAGGCAGTCCAGACCGGCGCAGACGCGCGCGCGGATCTCGGCGGAGTTCTCGCCGATGCCGCCGGAGAACACCACCGCCTGGGCACCGCCGATCTCGGCGAAGTAGGCCGCGACATAGCGCCGCGCGCGCGCGCAGAAGATGTCGACGGCCAGGCGCGCGCGGCGGTCGCCGTTTTCCTTCTCCTCGGCCAGGAGCTCGCGCATGTCGCTGGTCATGCCGGACAGGCCCAGCAGGCCCGACTCCTTGTTGAGGATCGTCATGATCTCGTGCAGGCTCAGGCCTTCCTTCAGCGACAGATACTCCACGACCGAGGCGTCCACGTCCCCGGCGCGCGTGCCCATGATCATGCCCTCCAGCGGCGTGAACCCCATCGAGGTGTTCACGGACTGTCCGGCCTTGATCGCGCACGCCGAGCAGCCGTTGCCCAGGTGCAAGGTCACGATGTTCACCTTCTCCTTCGACAGGCCGAGCATGCGCCGGTAGCGGTAGGCCAGGTAGCGGTGCGAGGTGCCGTGGAAGCCGTAGCGGCGGATCTTGTAGCGGCGGTAGAAATGATACGGGATGCCGTACAAGTAGGCGGCCTCGGGCATGGTCGCGTGAAACGCCGTGTCGAACACCGCGACTTGCGGCACGCCGGGGCCGAAGAGCTCGCGCGCGGCGCGGATGCCCTTGAGATTTGCCGGATTGTGCAGCGGCGCCAGTTCCACGCAGTCCTCGATGCCCGCGACGACGGCGCCGTCGATGAGCGTGGAGGCCTGGAAGCGCTCACCGCCGTGCACCACGCGATGGCCGACGGCGTGGATGTCGGCGGCCGAGCGCACGCCCGCGATGCCCGCCTCGGGAGAGATCACCCAGCGCACCACCCGCTCCAGCGCCGCGCGCGCGTCGCGCAGCGGAACCTCCTCTTTATGCGGGGCGCGGTCGCCCGCCTGGAACGTGACCAGCGCCAGACTGCCCACGCGCTCCACCACGCCGCGGGCCAGGCAGACGTCGGCGTCCGCGTCGATGGCCTTATGGTCCGTCGCGATGACCTGGAACTTCAAGGAAGATGAGCCGGCGTTGAGCACGAGGATGTTCATGATTGCAGCCCCTTGAGGATATCCGCGGCGAACGCGCTCAGGCTCGCGTCGCGCGCGCCCATGACGAGCACCAGGTCGCCGGGTTTCGCTTCGGCCGCGATCTGCGCCGCGATGCGCGCGCGCTCGGGCTCCCTCAACGCCTTCACGCCGCGCGCGCGCAACGCCGCCGCGTAATCCGCGGCCGAGACGTCCTTGGCCGCGGTCCCGCCGACGTAGTAGATGTCGGGCAGCCACAGCCGGTCGTCCGGCCCCAGGCTGTCGCAAAACGCCGCGATGAACTCGTCCTTGAGAAATCGCGCCGGCGCGAAGCCGTGAAGCTGGAAGACGGCCAGCACGCGCCGTGCGCGCAGTCGCGCCGCGGCCAAGACCGCGCGCACCTTTTCGGGATTATGCGCGAAATCGTCGACGACCTCGACGCCGCGGGCGGTTCCGACCACCTCGAAGCGCCGCGCCACGCCCGGAAACGTCGCCAGCGCCGCCGCAGCGTCGGCGACCGGAACGTCCAGCGCCGCGCAGGCCGCGAGTGCCGCCAGCGCGTTCATCGCGTTGTGCCGGCCCGGAGCGGGGACGCGCACGGCCGCTCCCGCGACGCGGAACGTCGAGCCGTCGCGCGTCAGCGCCAAGTCCGTGCCGCGCAGGTCACCGGAGCCGAAGCCGTAGGTGCGCGCCCCGGAAAGGAAATCCGCCAGCTCCGGCGCGTCGGCGCAGGCGACGAAGCGCTTGCTGCGCTCGTGAAACGTCCGAAAAATAACCCCCAGCTCTGAAAGCTCCTTATGGTCCTTGCTGATATTGAGCAGGACGCCGACCTCGGCGCGGTAGCGCGTCAGCGTGCCGTCGCTCTCGTCGGCCTCCATCACCAGCAGGTCCGACTCCCCCCGCCACGCGTTACCCACCAGGCCGCGGCGGCGCAGGGACAGGAGGTTGGCTCCCGCCGCCAGCGACGGCGAGCGCCCCGTCTCCTGAAGAACATGAAACGTCATCGCGGTCACGGTGGACTTGCCACTGGTCCCCGCGATCGCGACCGTGCGGCGGGCGGCCGCCAGCTCCGCCAGCTCGTCGGCGCGGTGGACGACGCTCACGCCCAGCTCCGCCGCCCGCGCCAGGTCGCGGTTGTCTTTCTCGATGGCCGTTGAGGCGACCACGCGGCGGGTCTCGCGCGTGATCGCGCCGCCGTCCTGCGCGAACAACTTTATGCCGGCGGCCTCCAGCCGCGCGCGCTCGGCGCCCAGGCCGTCATGGTCGGCAAGCCGGTCGGAGCCGGTGACCTCGTCGCCCGAGAACGCGCGCAGCTGCGCCAGCGCGCTCATCCCGGTGCCGGCGACGCCCACGAAGTGGACCTTCACGGCCGAGATCATCCCAAATTTTCGCGCGCCGCGTCCGCGGGCTTGCGCGCCGACGTCAGCGGGGCAGGGACGGGTCGCGCGCCAGGCGCAGGGACAAGATGAAGTCCACTGGGTCCGGCTCGCCCGGCGGAGACGGCGGCGGCGCTCCAGGCTTGGTCTGGCCGGGAGGAAGCTTGCGCGGTGCCAGCTTGCGGGCCTTGCCCGTGATCAGGAAGTCCAGCGCGCAGGCGCCCTTGGCGTCGGGCGTCAGACGCGACAGCGGAAGGCTCATCTCCCAGACCGGCCTCCGGCCGGTAAACCCCATGCGAAACTCCATGTCGGAGGGCCAGGTGGAACTAGAGACGAACGTCGCGCTCGAGCCCGCGACGGTTTCCAACCGCAGCAGCTCGGGCTTGAGACCGGAGTTGGGATCGGACACGACCGGTCCGTAGCGCAGTTCGTCCTCGTCGGGCGGCGTCAGGCGGCTGAACGGCACGCGCAGGCCCCACGAGCGCGTCTTGCCGTCTGGCCTGTAGAACCAGAACGTCACGTCCTGCTTGGTCAGGCCCAGAAGCTGGGCGCGGCCCTCGCGCGTGCTGGACGTCGCCTTGAGATACAGCTTGGTCTTGTCGTTGAGCGCCTGCACGCCCAGGCCGCCGTCCTCGAACGCGCCCACCTCGGGCCATTCGCCGTCGTCGCCGTCGACCTTGACCGGCGTCTGGGTCCACGCGCTGTCCAGCGCGTCGCGCCCCCAAAAGCCGGCTCGCGCCGCCGGCACGACGGCGAGCGCGAGCAGGACGAAGGCGGCGGCGGTCAGCGCGGCTGGGGCCAGCGCTCCTGGATTCTCTTGTCGGCGGTGTCGCACAAAACCTTGAACTTTGACTGCTGATCGGGGCTCAACTGCTGGGCGATTTCACGGCGCACCGCCAATCGTTCCGCGTCCGACCGGTCCCGCCTCTCTTTTTCCAGAGCCGCAAGCTCGGTCTGCTTGCCCGATAATATCTTTTCCACGACCGCTTTCTGCTCCGGACTCAGCCCGAGCTCCGCGTCCAGGCGCGCCAACGCGCGAGGAACGTCCTGGTCGCCGCTGCGCATGTGTTTATGGAACAACGCGCGCTGGCCCCAGGAGCCCAGCGCCCCGCCCGCGAGAAGGCCGAGAACGAACATCGGCGCGACCAACCTGCCGGAACGCGGCTTCATCGGACGTCGTCGGACAGGCCGACCGCTTCCGCCACGCCCGCCGCGGGAACGCGACGGGCGGGCGCCAAGGAGAGCTCGTAGCCCTGGGCCACGAACACGGGCTCCAGAGCGGCCAAACCTCCGTAAGGCAGGAACGACAGCACCAGGGCCACGCTGGCCAAGCCCAAAGCGGGCGTCAGCCAAGAAGAAGAGACCAGGACGTCCCACCACGACGCGGACGCCGCCGGAGCGGCCAGGCGCGCCATCACGGAGCGCACGCAGCGCTCGGTCTCGGCCGAGGTCGGACGAGACGGGCGGCGCAGGAACGCGCGCGAAGCCCGCTCCCAGGAGCGTAGCTCGGCGCGGCAGTCCGGGCAGGCCTCCACATGGCGCGCCACGGTTTTCTTCGCCGGACCGTCCAACTCCCCGTCGCGCAGCGCGCTAAGCGCCGACCGCATTTTATCGTGGTCCATTCTTGGTCCTCGCAGGTGAGACGTTTTCATCGGGTTCGATGTGTCCCAGGATTTCGCGGAATTTGCCGCGTGCGCGCCGCAGTTTCGCCTTGACGGAGTCCATCGAGCAGTCCAGCGCGCGCGTCAGCTCGCGGTAGTCCAGACCCTCGATCTCGCGCAAAGTCAGGATCAGGCGGTAATCGTCGGGCAGCTGCGCCAGCACGCGGCCCACCAGCTCGGCGTCCTCGCTGACGAGCGGCGCCTCGGCGGCCGGCTCGGCCAGCAGGCGGCGCAGGCCGTCGCCCTCGCGCTCGACGAACGCCTCCCAGGACTCCTCCCGGCGCCGCGCGGTCCGGCGCAGCAGGTCCAGGCAGCGGTTGGCCGCGACTCGGTACAGCCACGTGGACAGCGCCGCGTCGCCGCGAAAATCAGAAAGCCTTCGGTAGGCCTTGAGGAACACGTCCTGCGCCGCGTCCTCGGCCTGCGCTCGGTCGCCGAGCATCGACAGGCACAGTCCGAACACGCGCGGGTGATGGCGCCGCATGAGCTCGGCGTAGGCCTCCTGGCCGCCGGCCAAAATGAGCTCGATGAGTTCCGCGTCGCTGCGTTCGGTGTCCAAGAGAATCTCTAATCCCGTTAGACGACTACAATACCAATTCGAGGCCGTCGCGCCGCAAATGCTATCGTCTCGGCCGTGACCACGCTCGCCGCCGCCCTGCTCGCTCTCGCCGCGCCATTGCGCGCTCAGCCCGCCGCCGCCGTCAGCACCGCGACCGCCACGCCTGCCGCGGTCTCCACGGCGACGGACGTGGCAGAAAGCGACGCACTGACGTCCGCCGTCGGCTTATACGACTCAGCGTTGTCGGACTTCCGCGCCGGCCGCGAGGACGCGGGCCGCGACGGCCTCAAGAAGGCGTTCTCGGAGTTCGTCGACGGCTTGGACGACGACGACCTGCCCGCCGTGCTGCGGCCGGACTTCGCGGCGATGATCGACAAGGCGCGCAACTGGCCCGGCGCGGAGTCGCAGGGCCCCGCCGCCCCGGACCTGGACGTGCCCGAAAGCACCCTGCGCGCGGCGGCCAGCACGGCGACGGTCAAGATGCGCGGCGTGCGCGTCGACCCCGACAACCCCATCGCGCAGAAGTTCATCGCGATCTACACCCGCCAGCGGCCGGCCAGCGTGGAGGCGGCGCTGGCGCGCTCCGGGCGCTACCGCGACATGATCGCGGCGGAGCTCAAGAAGAAAGGCCTGCCTCCGGAACTGCTCTATTTGGTCATGGTCGAAAGCGAATACCGGCCCGACGTCGTCTCTCCCTCGGGCGCCGCGGGCCTGTGGCAGTTCATGCCCGGCACGGCGCGCAAATACGGGCTTGAAGTTTCTTATTGGGTCGACGAGCGCTATGACCCCGTCAAATCCACCCGTGCCGCCGCGCGCTACCTGTCCGATCTGTACCGCTGGTTCGGCGACTGGGAACTGGCGCTGGCCGCCTACAACCGCGGCGAGGGCGGCATCGGCCGCGACCTGCAATACAGCCGCTCCCTCGACTTCGACGGGCTATCCGGACGCAAGGCCCTGCCGGCGGAGACGGATCACTACGTACCCAAGTTCATGGCCTGCGTGCTCATCGGACGCGACCCGGCGAAATACGGACTGCACCCGAAATACGAAGCGCCGGAGCCCTACGACGAAGCGATCCTGCCCCGCGACCTGGACCTGGGCGTGGCGGCCAAATGCGCCGGCACCACCGCCGCCGAACTGCACCGCCTCAACCCGGAACTGCGCGCCTGGTGCACGCCGAAGGATCGCCCCGGCTTCGCCCTGCGCCTGCCCCCCGGAACCAAGGCCGCGTTCGAGACCGCGCTCGCCAAAGTCACCGACTGGAATCCGGGCCCCACCATGGTCCGCTACAAGGTGCGCCGCGGCGATTCGCTCGGCAAGATCGCCAAGCTTTACCACACGACCGTCAAAGGCATCCTGGCCAACAACAAGATTCGATCCGCCCGGCGGCTGCGCCCGGGCATGACCTTGGTCATCAAGCCGGGCCGGACGCACGCGCCGGTGAAGACTCCGCACCGCCGTCAAAAGCGCCGCCGATGAAGGCCGCGCGCGACGAACGTTCCGTCTAGAAAATTCCCGCGGCCGCGCCGCCCAGCAGCAGGGCCGCAAGGCCTATAAACGCCGCGCCCGCGACGATGAACGTTCCCGGCCCGGCGGGCTCATCGGCGGGATCGCCGCTGACCTCCTGAATCAGCAGTTCCGAAGCGCCCGGCCAATAACACGGCAGCCCGCGCAGATCGGCGCGCGTCTGCAAGGCCTTCAGCGTCTCCAGCGGCTGATCGGCCGCGACCGACGCCATCGCGGTCATCATCTCCTCGTAGCGGCCCGGCGCGCCGCGCACCACCACCTGCGCGCCGGCCGCCAAAACTTGTTCCTCAAGCACATTCTCGCCGCTGCGCGACCGCTGCGTCCAACCGTCGGCGAAGGCGACGCTGTTCAAGCCCGGCCAGACCAGGACGCGGCCCGACGCGGTTTCCACGAGGAAGACGCCGCGGACGCGATCAAAAAGGCAGTCCGGGTATAACGGCCTGGAGCGCTCGCTGAGAGGCCGCTCGACCTCGGGAGTCATACGCTCGCGATAGCACGCGCACGGACGCTCCGTCACGGGCGAAAACAGCTCCGTCAAAGGCGTCGCCCGCCCGGTCGGAGCGTCCGCTTCCGCCGTCGCCGTCGCCGCCGCGCCGCGCGAGGCCAGCAACAACGCCGCGCCGATGCCGCCGCTCAGAAGACCCGGCGCGAACAGCGGGGAATTCACCGAGGCATGGTACCGCCTAAAGTCTTCCTGCGTCAAGGCCTGAGTGATCCGCGATTTTCCCCGCCTTTGCCGCACGCCGCCCGCCCTTGACAGGCAAGCGCGTCGCCTCCATAATGAAGCGCTATGAAAATGAATTGCCCGGCGTGCGCATCCTCCAACCTTCTGCCGTTCAAGATCGGCGCCGACACCGTGGACGAATGCGCGCAGTGCCACGGCCTGTGGTTTAACCGTGAAAATCTAGGAGAGATCGAGGATTTGCCGGATGGCGAGCTGATGAAGGATTTTCAAGACCAGCTGGACGGTCTTGAACCCGCCAAAAGCGCGGACGCCCGGCCGTCGCCTTGCCCGCTGTGCCGCAAGCCGATGGACCGCTATCAATACGATCTTTCCTCCGGGATTTTGGTCCAGGCCTGCCCGGACGGCGAGGGCGTGTGGCTGGAACGTGGCGAGGTCATCAAAATCCATCGCCACCTCGTCGCGGGCGCGCGGGATTGGCCGCAGGCCAAGCTGGAGGCGCTCTACGCGCGGACGGCCGACGCGGAAGTCGCGCGGGAGGCGGCGGAGGATCGCTCGGCCTTGGCCGGGCTCGGCGGCGGCCGACGGCTGGTCTACCACCTGCTGGGCAAGCTCGGCGTTTTTTAGCTACGGCACCAGTTGCGCGCGCTCCGCGCGGCGTTCAGGCGCCGACGCGGACGGCGACCAACGGCGCTTGAACCACTCGGTCGCGTCGTCGAAGAGAGCGTAGGCGACCGGCGTGAGCAGCAGCGTGATCAGCAGGCACAACGTCTGCCCGCCGATGATGACCACCGCCATCGTCGCTCGGCTCGACGAACCCGGGCCCTTGCCCAGCGCCACCGGCAGCATGGCCGCGACCAGCACGATCGTCGTCATCAGGATCGGGCGCAGGCGCGTCTTGTTGGCCTCCATGATGGCCGCGTCGCGCGGCAGGCCCTTGGCGCGCAGGGAGTTGGTGTAGTCGACGATCAGGATGGAGTTCTTCTTGACGATACCGAACAGCATGAAGATGCCCATGATCGAGAAGATCGTCAACTGCTGGTGCATCAGGAACAAGGACAGCAGGGCGAACGGAATGGACAGCGGCAGGGACAGCATGATCGTGATCGGGTGCAGGAAGCTCTCGAACTGCGAGGCCAGCACCATGTACATGAAGATCAAGGAGAGGACGAAGGCCATCAGGAAGCCCTTCATCATCTTGCCCATCTCCTTGGCCTGGCCCTGCAGGCTCTGGCCGTAGTCGGGCGGCAGCTTCAGGCTCTTAAAGGCCGCGTCGGTCTTGGCGACCGCCTCGCCCATGGGCAGGCCCTGAAGGTTGGCGGTCAGCGTGACCTGGCGCTGACGGTTGTGCCGATCAATTTGGGACGGACCGCGGTCCTCGTAAGGCGTGGCGACGCTGTCCAGACGCACGAGCCCGACCTTCGACGACGGCACATACAGCCCACGGATCGTCTCAAGCTTGTCGCGGTAGGGTTTGTCGACGCGCAACCGCACCTGGTAGAGCTCATCGCCGTCCTTGTACTTCGTGATGTCTTCTTCTCCGCCGACCATCGTGCGCAGCGCGTCGGCGATGTCCTGGACCTTCACCCCGAGGTCCTGCGCGCGGTCGCGGTCGATCTTGACCTTGATCTCAGGCTTGGCGAACACCAACGACGTGTCCAGATCGACGAGGCCCGGCACATCGGCGCGCAGCTTGTCGATCATTTCGCTGGAGACGCGGCGCAAAGTGTCCAGGTCCGGGCCGGCGATGATATATTGAAAGTCGCTGGTCTTGAAGCCGCCGCCGGAGATCTGCGGCACCACGCTGACCGTCAGGCGCAGGCCCGAATACTTGGCGAACGCCCGGCGCGCCAGCGCCATGAGCTGGAATTGATCGAGCGCGCGCTTGTTCTGCGCCACCAGGTGCACGTAGATCGACCCGTCGTTGACGCCGTCGCCGTCGTTGGCGGCGATCGTGGTGAGCAGGGAGTCCACGCCCGGCAGGCGCCGCAGCTCGGCCTCCAATTGCTTGAGAATCTCATCGGTGGCTTGAAGGGAGGTGCCTTCGGGCGCCTTGATGTCCACTTGGAACTCGTTGGCGTCGTCGGGCGGGATGAAGCCCTTGCCCACGCCCTGGATGATCACGCCGGTCGAAAGCACCGTCAGGACCGCCGCGGCCACGACCCAGCCCTTGTGCGCCATCGCCCACGCCACCATGATGCCGTAGTAATGCTTGAGCCAGTCGTTGAAATCGTCGACCATCTTCTGCAGGCGGTTTTTAGGACCGTGATCGAGCTTTAAAAAGCGCGAGCTCAGCATCGGCGTCAAGGTGAAGCTGACGAACAGCGAGATCATGATCGAGAACGCGACCGTGAGGCCGTAGCTCTTGAGAAACCGGCCCACGATGCCGGGCATGTAGGCCAGCGGCAGGAAGATGATGACCAGGGAGAGCGTCGTGGCCATCACGGCCTGCGCGATCTCCGCGGTGCCCACGCTCGCGGCCTGCATGGCGGTGAGACCGTCCTCCTCCATGTGGCGGAAGATGTTCTCCAGCACGACGATCGCGTCGTCGATGACCACGCCGACGGCCAGCGCCAGGCCCAGCAAGGTCATCGTGTTCAGCGTAAAGCCCGCGTAGTCCATCAGCGCGTAGGTGGAGATCACCGAGATCGGGATGGCCAGCGAGGCGATGAGCGTGCTGCGCACGCTGCCCATGAACACCAGCACGACCAGCGCGGCCAACAGCGAGCCCAGGATCAAATGCTCCTGCACCGTGTCGACCGAGCCGTTGATGAAGTCCGACTGGTCGCGCGTGACGCGCACCGTGAAGCCCGGCGGCAGGCGCGCCCGCAGCTCGGCCAGCTCCTCCTTGACTTTTTCGATCACCGCGACGGTGTTCGAGCCGGACTGCTTCTGCACGGATAGATCCACCGACTGCACGCCGTCCAGGCGCGCGAGCGTGCGCGCTTCCTGTTCGGTGTCCTCGGCCCGGCCGATGTCGCGCACCCGCACCGGCACGCCGCCGACGTTGGCGATCACGACCTTCTCGAAGTCCTCCGGGCGCTCGATGCGGCCCATCGTGCGCAGGACCAGCTCGCGCGAGCCCTGGTCCACGCGCCCGCCGGGCGTCTCGATGTTCTGCTCGGCCAAGGCGTCCTTGACCTGCTTGATCGACAGCTTGTAGGACGCGAGCTTCTGCGGGTTGACCACGATGTGGATCTCCCGCTCGCGCCCGCCGATCATCACGATGCGGCCCACGCCCGAGATCGTCTCCAGCGGCTCCTTGATCTTCTTCTTGGCGATCTGGGTGATCTCGCGCAGCGGCGCGCGGCCGCTGACCACCACCGACATCACCGGCGTGGCTCCCGGGTCGAACTTCTGCACCACCGGGGTGTCCGTGCCCTGCGGCAGGTCGCTGATCACGCCGTTGACCTTGTCGCGCACCTCCTGCGCGGCGACGTCCACGTTCTTTTCAAGCTTGAACGTGACGATGACCTGGCTTAAGCCCTCGAAGCTGGTCGAGTTGACCTCGTCGATGCCGGAGATGGTGTTGACCGCCTCCTCGACGGGCTTGGTGATCGAGGTCTCGATCTCCTCGGGGCTGGCGCCGCGCAGCTTCGTGTTGACCGTGACGATGGGGAAGTCCACGTTCGGATACAGGTCCACGCCGAGGCGGAAATAGGAGAACGCGCCCAGCACGACCAGCGCCATCACCATCATCGTGGCGAAGACGGGGCGCTTGATGCTGACGTCGGCCAGGTTCATCGCGCGGCCTCCCCGGACTCGGCGGGCGCCTCCGGAGCCAGGACCTCCACGGCGCTGCCGTCCTTCAGGCCGTAGAGGCCGAAAACGGCCACGTCCTCGCCGGGCTTCAGCCCGTCCAGCACCTCGGCCTGCACGTCGTTGGTCAGCCCCAGCTTCAGCGCGCGCTTGGCGGCCCGGCCGTCCTTGATGACGTAGACGAAGGCGCCGTCTCCCTCGACCAGCGCCTCTTTCGGGACGACGACCGCGCCCGCGCGCCGCGCCACGACGATGGTCATCTTCGCGAACATGCCGGAGCGCAGGCGGCCGTCGGCGTTGTCCAGGTTCACCTCGATCGGAGCGCTGCGAGTCTCCGTGTCCACCACCGGACTTTCTTTCGAGACCACCCCGCGAAATATTTTGCCCGGATACGCCTCCACCTCCACGCGGACGTCCTGGCCCAGCTTCACGCGCCCGGCGTAGCGTTCCGGCACGTCGGCGCGCGCGCGCACCGTGCTGGCGTCCACCACCAGCGCGATGGGCGTGTTGAGCGTCACGTCCGCGCCGCGGTCCAGGTAGACGCGGCCCACGATGCCGGTCAAGGTGGAGGGCACCGGGGCCGGCTCGTATTTCACGCCGACCTCGTCCTTCTGCACCAGCGCCACCGGCTGGTCTTTCTTGATCGGCTCGCCTTCCTTGACCAGATTCTCCACCAGCTTGCCGTCGATGCGCGAGAACAGGGTGGCCTCATCGCGCGCTTTCAAGGAGCCGACGACACTCAGCACGTCCTCGATGTCGCCGCGGCGCGCCGGCTCCACGCGTACGGGAAACGCGTCGAGACGCGCGGCCGCTTCCGGCTTGCGGCCGCAGGCGGCCGCGGCGAGGGCGATCAATAAAACGGCGGGGGCGGGTCGGCGGCTCATGGCGTCATCTCCTTCAGCGAAACCCCGGTCGCGCGCTCGAGCGCGGCCAGGCTGGTCCAATAGTCGCTCAACGCCTGAGCGTAGTTGGTGCGCGTGCGGTCCAAGGCCAAAGTCGTGTCGATCAGGTCCAGCTGTCCGGCGCGGCCCGCCTTGTAGCGGACCTCGGTGGAGTCCAGGGCGCGCCGTCCCTGGCCGATCGCGGTCTCCTCGGACTGCGCGCGTTCCAGGGCCTCCTCGGCGCCCAGCCACTGGCGCTTGACGTCCACCAGCACGTCGCGCCGCGTCTGGGCCTCGTCTTCCAGCGCCCGCTCATACGCCAGCCGCGCCTGCGCCACCTGCTCGCGGACCTGCCCGCCCGAGAATACCGGGAAGTTCATGCTGAGCCCCCCCGCCGAGCTGGTGCCGCGGTCGTTCGGGCCGAGGTTCAGGCTTTGACCTTGACCGTTCCACTGGATGTTGCCGAACAGAGCCAACTGCGGAAGCCCGTTGGCCCGGTCGAGCGCGATGGTCTGCTGGGCGACGATCGACTTCTGATGCGCCGCGAGGACCTCCGGTCGCCGGGACAGCGCGATCTCCGCGGCCTTGTCGTAGGACGGCATCGCCTCCGGCGTCTCCAGCGCGCCGACGAGCGTCACCGGCCGGTCCACGTCCAGCGCCAAAGTGTCCTTGAGCATGGTCAGGCCCAGCTCCACCTGATTGCGCGCGGTGATCAGCGCCGGCTTGGCGTTGGCGACCTCCACCTCTTGGCGCAGGACGTTCAAATCGCTGTCCAGGCCCATCTTGAAGCGCTCGGAGATCGTGCGCATATGCTCCTGCGCGGAGGCCAGATTGTCCTGCTGGATCTGAGCGGTGGCGCTGGCCAGCAGGACCGCGTAGAACGACTGCTTGACGGTCAGAATCACATCGTCGCGCGTCTGCGCCAGGTCGGCCTGCCCCTGCGCGCGCAGCGCCGCCCCGCCGCGCAGCGCGGCCGTGATCTTGCCGCCGGAATAGAGCGCCTGGGAGAACGCGGCCTCGCCCATCATCGCGTTGGGCTCTCCGGCGATCAATTTCTGCCCGTTGAAGAACGCCAGCGGCGGCTGGAAGTTGCGCGTGTAGCTTCCCGACAGCGTCACGGCCGGAAGGGCGGCGCCGATGGCCTGACGGTATTCGCTCTCGAAAATCGCCAGATTATAACGCGCGCGCTCCGCGTCGATGTTCTGCTCCAGCGCCAGGCGGATCGCGTCGTCCATCGTCAGAGCCAAAGGCGTCGGCTCCGCCGCCGCACGGAGCCCGGACGCCCCGATCAGCGCCGCGACAAGCAGAAGACCATTCATCGTGTTCATCCCGTTTTCTCCGACTCGCCGCCGAGCGTCAGCAGCGTGATCTCCGACGGCACCGCGAAGCGGTGCGCGGGCCCCCAATAACCGGTGCCTGGGCTCACGTACACCTGCATGCGTCCGTGGCGCGCCAGTCCGCGCGGATAGCGATGAAAGAGGCCGATCAAGAGACTTGCCGGAAAGAACTGGCCGCCATGGGTATGGCCCGACAACTGCAGATCGAAGCCGGCGCGCTCGGCGGCCGCGACGCCGTCCGGACGGTGCGCCAGCAGCAGGCGAAAATCGACGTGCCCGTTCACCGCCGCGGCCTTGGCCGCGTTCGGTTCGTGCCCGGCAAGGAAGGTCCCGCCGGATTCGTCGGGCGTTCCGCCCACAAGCAGGCGCGCGCCGCCGCGGGAGACCACGCGGTTGTCGTTGAGCAGCGCGGTGAAGCCGAGGCCCCGCGCCTTCTCGACCCACGCGCCCGCGTCCCAGTAGTACTCGTGGTTGCCGGTCACGTAATAGACGCCGAGCGGTGCCTTCAACCGCGCCAGCGGCGCCACGTGGCGTGAAAGCCGCGAGACCGTGCCGTCCACCAAGTCCCCGGTGATCGCGATCATGTCCGGCTCCAAAGCGAGTGTCTGCTCGACCACGCGCTCGACATCGCGGCTGCGGATCGTGGGACCCACGTGAAGATCGCTGAGCTGGGCGATGCGCAGGCCGCGCAGGCCCGGCGCGAGCCCGCGCACGGCAACATCGACTTTCTTCACGCGCGGGCCTTTCACGGCTTGACCAAATCCCAGGCCCGCGATGAAAAGAGAGGCCGCGCCCGCGGCCGCCGGAAGCGCCTGCGCGAGGACGGCGCCGCGAGTCGAGGCCGTCAGGAGAAGATCGGCGAAGTTCGCGCCGAGAGCCAGAAGCAGGAACGTCGCCCACACGCCCATCGCGACGCTGGCCGTCCACGCCAGCGCACGCGTCCATCCAGACTCTTCCGGCAGCGCGCCCCGTCGGTAGGCGATCTGCCAGGAGACGAAGAACGCGACGAGAGTGAACGCTCCGGTCATCGCGGCGAGCGGGTGCGCGGGGAAGAGATCGGCGACCTTCTCCCCCGTGTAGAGAGCCAGCAGGCTGACGACGCCGAGAACGGCGGCAAGGCGCCTCATCGCGCCCGCCCGCGGTCCGTCGCGTGACCGCCGGTCACGTCGCGATCAAAAAAAAGGACGCGCATGGCTTCAGCGCCTCGAAATCCCGCGCAAGGCGAACTCGCGCACTTCCTTGTATTGCTGCTCGGACGTCAGCGGCGTCTTCAGGCAATCGAGGCCCTCCATTTCGACCACCCCGATCAGCGCCGCGTGAAGACCCAGGATGATGCTTTGGATCGGCTTTTTGACGATCACGCCTTCGCGAATGCCGCGCTCGATGACCGGGTCTAAAAGAGCCGCGAACTGCTCGTCCAGCTCATCCAGCTCTTGGCTGACCTTCGGGCCGATCACGTGGCGGAAGTCCTCGCAGCGGCAGTAGCGGATCAGACGTTTGTTCTCCGGAGAACCGGCGTGCGCCCGCCAGAACACGTCCATCGCCTGGCCGATCACTTTCAGCGGCGGCCGGGAGAGGTCGATCTTGCGGATTTCCCGCAACACACTGCGGTGGAACTCGACGACGAGCTTCGCGTAAATCTCATCCTTGCTGGCGAAGTGCTTGTAGACCGTGCCCTTGCCGATCTCGGCCTTCGCGGCGATCTGATCGATGGTGACCGTTTGCCAGTCGTCGCGGTTGAACAACGCCAGCGCCGCCGCCAGAATGCGGGCCTCCCGCTCCTGGAACTCCCGCTCACGCCGCTGATGGATTGTCATGACTATTGGTCACAAAATGACTGATAGTATTATACCGGATCACGGCAAACCCGTCAAGACCCGGCGGAATTACCCCGCTCTTATCTCTCGGCCGCGCCGAGCACAGGCATGCGGCCGAGCGCGAACTCCATCTGGCGCGCCTGCAGATAGAGCCCGATGCGCGCCTGGGCCAGCGCGGCCTGGGACTGGAGCAGCGCGCTCTGCGCGGTCAGCAGATCAAGCAGGCTCGACGCCGCGACCTGGTAGCGCTCGGCCGTGGCGTCGTAGGATTCCCCCGCGGCCTTCACGCCCTGACGCGCCGCCTCCAGCTTCTGCTCCGCGGCATGGAAATCCCCGAGAGCCTGCTTGACGTCCTGCTCGACGGCCAAGCGCGCGTCCTCGTATTCGACGCGCGCGTCGGCCAGCGCCGCCGCCGCCTGCTTGGAGGCGCTGAAGGTGGTCAAGCGGTCGAAAATCCCCCACTTCGCGGTCACGCCGACCGTGTAGTTCACGTATTGGTCCAGTTGCGATCCCAGCGAGGACTGGAAGGCGGGCACGAAGTTCACGCCGTTGACGTAGTCGGTGTCATAGAGGCGGCTGGTCGACGCCATGGACCAGCCCAGGTCCAGGCGCGGGAAATACCCCGAGCGCGCGCTCGTCAGCGCGCCGCCCGCGGCCTCAACGCGCTCGAAGGCCGCGCGCAGGTCCGGACGCGCGTCGAGCGCGCCGGTCACCAGGCCGCTCTCGTCTCCGGAGGGGACCTGCGCCGCCGCGCTGTCGACGGCCACGTCGGCCAGCGCGTAGTCGCGGCCCATGTCGTAGCGCGCGCGGCGCAGCAGGGCCAGCAGGTCGTCGTGGCGCTTGTTGCGCGCGTCGATCAGGAAGGAGCGGTCGGCGCTGGTCTGCGCCTGCTGGCGATACAGGTCCGGCAGGCCGCGCTCGCCGACCTGGGTCTGCTGGTCGAGAAGGGACTCGCGTTCCTCGGAGGCCTTCAGGTTTCCCTCGCCGAAGCGCACGATCTCGTCGTCAAGCTTCACCTGCAGGTAGGCCTGCGCGATGTCGAGCGCGATCTGCTGGCGCGCCCGCTCCAAGGTGAGCGCCGCCGCGCGCCGGCCGCCCAGAGCGGTTTTGAAAGCGCCGTAGTCGGCCAGCCCGTTGAACAGGTTCAAGGTGCTGGACACCTGGTAGGAATAGCCGCGATTGCGCGAGTCCACGATGATCGGCTGGGCGAACGTCAGGTTTTGGGGTCCCCGGATCTGGCTGTAGTCGCCCTGCGTCTCCAGGTTGGGCAGAAACTGCGCGTAGCCCTGCAGGAGGCGCGCCGCGGCGGCGCGATCGGCATGGGCGGCCTCCAGCACCGGCACCGCGTCGGACAGCGCCTTGGCCACGCAGCCGGGCAAGGTCAACTGCGCCGGGCCCGAAGAGTCGTCGGTCAGCGCCGGCCGGTCGGCCGCGCGGGCCGGCGGCAACGCCAGCAGGACCGCCGCCGCGAGTGCGCGCGTCATGGCCGCGCCGCGTCCGCGTCGTCGGCCACGCGCACCCGGTCCCCCTCGCCGATCGTGTTGCCCACGTTCAGCGCGACTTGGTCGCCGTCCGACAAGCCCGACAGGACGCGCGCGAGCTGGCCGTCGTTGTCGGAGATTTCCACCGGGCGGAAATGCACGCGGCCTTCGCTCACCACGGGCACGACGGTCGCGCCGCCGCGCGTGACCAAGGCCTCCACCGGTATCTCCAGCTGCGGCGCCGCCTTGATCTTCAGCGTCACCTGGGCGAAGCCGCCGGGCACGAAGCGCCCGTCGCGGTCGTCGAGCTCCACCTCGGCCAGCATCGTGCGCGTGCGCTCGTCGAGCTGTCCCGCCACGCGCGTGACCCGCGCGCTCTGCCGCACCTGCGGCCTCTCCGCAAGAGACACCGTCACCGGCGTGCCCGCGCGCACGAACGGCGCGTCCTTCTGGTCGACGTAGAACGTCACGCGCAGGCGGTCGGTCTTGGACACGGTGAACACCGGCAGGGCGCTGGTCTGGGAGTTGGTCGCGTTCTGCATCAGCGCGCGCGGGTCGGCGTAGCGCGCGGTCACCACGCCGTCGAACGGGGCGCGGATTTCCTCGTAGGCCTTCATCACCGAGGCTTGGTCCAAGCGCGCCTGCGCCACGTCCGCATCGGAGAACGCCTGGTCGGCCTCCTGCTGGGAGACCAGCTTGCGCTCAAGCAGGGGCCGGTAGCGCTGCGCGATGCGCTTCTTGTTTTCCGCGTCCGCCAGGGCCCCGTCATACTCGCGGTCGGTCTCCGGCGACTGGATGACGGCCAGGACTTGGTCCTTGACCACGCGGTCGCCCTTGTCCGCGGAGACCTGATCAAGGTAGCCGCTGACCTTCGCGTACAGCGTGACGGTCTCGTAGGGCTTGAGCTCGCTGATCAGGCTCACGGTGCGCTCCGGCGCCGACAGCTTCGCCGCCGCCACCCGTACGCGCGTGCCCGCGGCCAGCTCCAGCTCCCGTGCCTGGGCCTCGCGCGCGACGGACAGCCTCTTGCACGCCGCCGACAGCGCGACGGCCGCGAAGGCCGCGGCGACCAGCGCCGCTCCGGCCAGACGGAACCGGTCGCGGCGCCAAGCGTTCCAAGTTTCTAAGAGTGATTTCGCCATCGCAGTCCTCACACGAGTCCCGTCTTCTGTGCGTTCGCCGCCGCGCGCGCGCCGGGGTCCGCGGAATACGGCTCCAGTCCCGCCTCTTCACGCCGGAAGCGCTCGTCGAGAAGGTGCAGAGTCGGCTCGCCGGTGCGCAGAAGCGAATAGACCACCGGCACGACGATCAAGGTGACGACGGTCGCGACCAGAAGTCCGCCGATGACCGCGCGCCCCAGCGGCGCGTTCTGCTCGCCGCCCTCGCCCAGCGCCAGCGCCGTGGGCAGCATGCCGATGATCATGGCGGCCGCCGTCATCAGCACCGGGCGCAGGCGCGTGATGCCGGCCAACCGCGCTCCTTCCAGCGGCGAGACGCCCTTTTCCACGCGCACGTCGTTGGCGAAGCTGACCAGCAGGATCGAGTTCGACGCCGCGATGCCCACCGCCATGATCGCGCCCAGAAAGGATTCGACGTTGATCGTGGTGCCCGTGACCAGAAGCATCCAAAGGATGCCGATCAACGCTCCGGGCACGGCGACCAGCACGATGAACGGGTCCAGCCACGATTGAAACAGCACGGCGATCAGCAGGTAGACCAACGCGATGGCCAAGATAAGACCCAGCCCCAGCTTCGAGAAGGCTTCATGCATGATCTCGCCCTGCCCGCGGACGTGAATGGCGACGCCGGGCGGAAGCTTCCCCAGCGTCGCGATCGCGCGGTTGACGTCGCCGAGCACGGAACCCAGATCGCGGCTCTCCACGTTGGCGGTCAGATCGACGATGCGCTGAACGTTGAGATGGCTGATCTCGTCGAGGCCCCCCGCGCTGGTCATCAGCGCCAGATTGCCCAGACGCTGCGACGGCGCGCCCGGCGCCCGCGACGGCGCGGCAAAGCCGCCGTCCTGGAGCAAGTTTCCGGCCGAAGGCGGCGTGATCGGCGTGTTCAGCAGGTCCTGCACGGAGGCCAATTGGCGCAGCGGCGTCTTGACGACGACGACGTAGTTGACGTTGTTGCTCGGGTTGACGTAGTAGGACGGCGCCACGATCAGGCTTGAGGACAGGGAGGTCAGCAGGCTGTTGGCCACGTCGCGCTGCGCGATGCCCAACTGGGAAGCGCGCACGCGGTCCACGTCGAAATGCAGGTTGGGGTAATCGAAGACCTGCTTGATGGCGACGTCCTCGACGCCCGGAATACCGCGCAAGAGGTCGCGCAGGCGGCGCGCGTAGCCGTAGGAGGCCAGCACGTCGCGCCCTTCGATCTGCAGGTCGACCGGCGCCGACACGCCGAAATTCAGCACCTGGCTGACGATGTCCGCGGATTGAAAATACGTCGTCGAGCCGGGAAAGCGCAGCGCCAGCGCGCGCCGGATTTTCTTCATGTAGCCGACGGTCGGGTGGTGATCGGGCTTGAGGCTGATCAGCAGTTCCGCGTCCATGCCGCCGACGTTGTCGGTCGGCACGAAGGCCAGGTTGTAGTAGATCGGCAGGCCGATCATCGAGTTGATCGTCTGGAGTTCGCCGGGCGGGATGATGCGGCGGATCTCTTCTTCGGCCTGCGCCACCAGCTTCTCCGTCACCTCGATGCGCGTGCCCGAAGGAGCGCGGAAGTGCAGCTTCATCAGGCCGGTGTCGGTCGCCGGGAAAAAATCCGAGCCGACCAGCAGCGGCAGGAACGCCGACGCGGCCAGCAGCGCGAAGAACACGCCCAGCACGAAGCGCCGACGAGCCAGGGCCGCCTCGAGTACGCGCCCATAAAACGTCTGCAGGCTTTCGAAGAGACCCTCGCGCCGGCGGTGAAGCTCGCGCATCTCCTCGCTCGACGCCGGGTCCTCGCGCAGATCCAGAGGCTCGTCGACCATGAGCATGCGGCAGAGCACCGGCACCAGCGTGCGCGACAGCACGTAGGACGCCAGCATGGAGAACACCACCGCCAGCGCCATCGGCACGAACAGGAAGCGCGCGGGACCGGTCAGCAGCGCGACCGGCGAGAAGACGATGCAGATGGCGAGCGTGGCCATGATCGCGGGTAGGGCGATCTGGGCGGCGCCGTTGAGGATGGCGACCGTCAGCGGGTGGCCCAGGTGGCGGTTGCGGTGGATGTTCTCGACTTCCACCGTGGCGTCGTCGACGAGCATGCCGATGGCCAGCGACAAGCCGCCCAAGGTCATGATGTTGATGGAGTTGCCGGTCAGCTTCAGGCCGATCACGCCGCACAGGATCGCCAGCGGAATCGAGGTGCAGACCACGATCACGCTGCGCCAGCTTCCCAAGAACACCAGCACCATGATCGAGACCAGCACGGAGGACACCAGCGCCTCGCGCAGCACGCTGGCGATCGCCGCGCGCACGAACACCGACTGGTCGAAGTCGAGCTTGATCTTCAGGCCCTTCGGCGCGGTCGCCAGAATCTCCGGGATCAGGCGGCGCGCGGCCTCGACGACGGTCAACGTCGACGCGTCGGACTTGCGCAGGATGTTCAGGTAGGACGCGCGCCGCCCGTCGACGCGCACGATGTTGGTCTGGTCGGCGAACGCGTCGGCCACCTTCGCGACGTCGCCGATCAGCACCGGGCGTCCGCCGACGACCTTGATCGGGATCTTCTCGAAGTCGGAGACCAGGTCGGGGCTGGAGTTGACCGCGACGTTGTATTCGTAGCGGCCGATGCGCGCGGTGCCCGCGGGCAGGATGATGTTGGACGCCTGCAGGGCGTTGACCACGTCGTTGGGCGACAGCCCCCGCCCGTTGAGCGCGGACGGGTCGACGTCGATGTTGACCTCGCGCTGGAGGCCGCCGTAGGGCGCGGGCACGGAGAGGCCGGGGATCGTGAACAGCTTGATGCGGATGAAGTTCAGCGCGTAGTCGAAGATCTTCTCCTCGGACAGCGTGTCGCTGGTCATCGTGTACTGCGCGACGGGCACGTTGGAGGCGTTGAACTGGACGATGTTCGGCGGGGTCATGCCCGGAGGCAGGATGCGCAGGATCGTGTTCGACGCGGCGTTGATCTCCGCGATGGCCGCGCCGATGTCCGTGCCGGGCTGGAAATAGACGCGCAGCAGGCCCACGCCCGGAATCGACTGGGACTCGATGCGCGCGATGCCGCCCACGATCGTCGACATCGCGCGCTCGCTGATGATCACGACGCGGCGCTCCATGTCCTCCGCCGACAAGCCGGGATAGGACCAGACGATGCCGACGACCGGGATGTCGATGACCGGGAAGATGTCGATCAGCATGGACTTGATCGACAGCAGTCCCATGATGAAGATCATCACCGCGGCCACTCCGACGGTGTAGGGACGGCGCAGCGCGTAGCGGACGATCCACATACTTGACTACTTAGTCAACACCGGGCGCCGCGCCGGAGTCCGCGCGCCGAGCAGGCGGAAGACGCCGTCCTCCAGCCGCTCCAGAACCGACAGGTCGTTCTCGATCTTGGCCTGAAGAATGGTGCCCATCGAATAGGCATAAAGTTCGCGCGCCTTCGCGTCCGGGTCGCAGGCCTCGATCAGCTTCTCGCGCAAGGCGTCGCGCACGGCCGCGGCGACATAGCGGCAGGAGCGCTCGGTCATCTCGCGGCACTTCAAGCGGATGTGCTCGTCGAGAGTGCTCAGTTCCGAGCCGATGGAGGAGTAAGGGCAACCAAGAACCTTTCCCTTTTTTTCCTTACGTTTTTTTTGGCTGGCGCGTGTCAACTCACACCACGCCGCCAGGCGTTCCAGCGGCGGTACCTGCGGAGAGAAGACGCGGTCCTTCTCCGGACGGTTGCGCTCCCAATGCGCCTCCATGGCCGCGACGGCCAGATCCGACTTGGAGGGAAAAAAATGGTAAAAACTGCCCTTCTGAACCTTCGCGCGCTCGCAGATATGATCGACGCTGACCGCGCCGTAGCTGCTCTCCCAGATCAGGTCCGAGGCCGTCTCCAGCAGTCTCTCGCGCGCGCCCGTTTCGCGGGTCATGCCTTATTATAGTTGACTGTTCAGTCAACTGTCAAGAGATGCGCCGCAAGATGCCGCGCGTCAGACAGCCGCTGCCGCCGCTCGGCGGATCGGGCATCGGCAACGGAGAGACGTCCGGTCGCAGCACGCGCTTTAATCGCCGCGCCCCGGCTATCGGGCGAGAATGACCCACGGTCGCCGCGCGGCGGGCTGATCGGGCGAGGCATAGAGCGAAGGCGTCTGCTCGACGTTCTGGCGGCGAGCGGCTTTTTCTACGGAAGCTTTCACGTAGGCGTAGAGACGATCAACGGTAATACTCCCATCTCTTGAAGAGGCGGCCGCGCCGTGAAGCCCCGACAGCAGATAATAGGTGAACAGCCCGTGATTCGAGGAGGTTTCTTCCGCGCCGACTTGATTGGGGCCGGTGGCCGTCATCACCAAGGCACCGACCGCAGGTCGCGCCGATCGCCCGATTTTCAATGGCCGCAGTCCCGCCATCGAGATCACTCGGGGACCGGCTAAAAAGCACGCGTCGAGGATCACAGACTTGTCCTGGGCAGGGATCTCGCGTAAGAGACCGAATAGGCGCTCGAGGGGCAGGGCGGTCTGAGACAGGTAGCCGGGATCCGTATCGTAGAGATCGAGCATATCGGCTCCCGACACAGGGTCGCGCGATCCGTGTCCGGAAAAATAGAAGAACACGCGCGAGTTCGTGTCAGCGCGATTCTTGAGCCAGCCTCCGACGGCCTTAATCGCGCTTGCGCGCGTGGCCTTGTCGTCGATGAGAAGAAGGACGTTTCTCTCCCGATAGCCCATGGCATTGATCAGATAGTCGCGCATCACGCGGGCATCGTTGTCCGCGCCGCGAGCGGGCGGGATTTCCGGTAAGCTGGATTTTCCCGCGCCGATAACCACCGCGAAGGCGTCGTCTTGGGCGGCCAGAAGGCTGCGCGGAGGCGTGTCGACCGGGTCCGTGGATTCTTGCGCCGAGGGAGCGAGAGACGCAAGTTCCCGGATGTAGCGAATCAGCCCATCGAGTTCATTTGGGTCGGGAAGGCGGGACAACGGCAGCATTTTTCCCTTGCCGCGGCTCAAAAGCCGCCTAAAATCCTCAAGACTTCGGGTCTGCGGCGGCACGGTCGTCAAATCCAGGGACGAGAGATCGACGTTGAGGGCGCGTGCGACGTGCGCCGAGCCGCGCCCGACGAAGCCATGGCACTGTGCGCAGTGATTCAGATAGAACGCGGCCCCCTGCCCGAGCGAGCCATAGTCGCGGGAAGGCGAAGCGGCGGATGCGTTCGAGCCGCTGAGAGCGCGCACATACCGAACCAACGAATCGACCACCCCGGCATCCAGCGCTCCGGGGCGTCCGCCGGGCGGAGGCATCTTGTCTCCGCCGTACTGAATTCTAATCCGCAGCTGCGCATCGGATAAATCGCGTACGCGTGCGTTGGTCAAGTCCAGCAGGGAAGGATCGACTCCGGCCGGGCGCAAAGGCCCGTCGCGTCCTTTGCCGTCGGGGCCGTGGCAGGCGGAACAGAGAAGCTGGAACGCCTCTTGGCCGTCGGCTCCTTGAGTTTGAGCGCGGCACGCCACCGCCGCAAACGCAAGGATGAGTGCGACGATAACGGCAGCGGTCGCGCGCGGCTGCGCTGGAACCGCAGTACGGGCAATCAGGCGCATGTGGGAAATTGGACAATATTTCACGCTCCGAATGCTGACTGGAGGAGCGCCGCGGCGCGGCGTGCGGCACCCAGCAGGGCGGCGCGGTCGGCGCGGATGACGCGCACGGGAATTTTTTCCAGAATGGCCGACAGCCGTCCCTTGGCCGAGAATGCCGTCAAGAATGCCGGGCGCCTGAGCCTCTCCAGCAGACGCGGGGCGATTCCTCCGCCCAGGTAGACGCCGCCGGTCGCCAGGAACTTCAGCGCCAGGTTGCCCGCCTCCGCGCCGTAGAGCGAGACAAAAAGCTCCAGCGCGGCGTCGCATAACTCGCTGCGTCCATCCTCCGCGGCCCGCGCGATGGACGCCGCGGGATCGCCCGCGCGCAGTTCCTCGGCCAGCCATGCGGGCTCTGCGCCCCGCCCGGTGTCGCGCAGGAAGCGGTAGACGTTGTGCAGGCCCGGGCCGGAGAGCACGCGCTCCCAGCTGACGTGGCCGAACTCCTTGGCGAGGAATTCCAGCAATTCGATCTGGAGCGCGCCCTGCGGCGCGAAATCCGCGTGGCCGCCCTCGCCGCGGATCGGAAGGAAGCCGTCGCGGCCGGGGCGCAGGCCGGCCTCGCCCAAGCCGGTGCCCGCGGAGATCAGCGCGCCCCCGCCCTCCGGGTCGGCCTCGCCCGCGCGCAGGACTGCAAATTCTTCCGGGCCGAGCGCGGCGATGCCGTACGCGTTTGCCTCCAGATCGTTGATCAGCTCCGCGCGCGCCAAGCCCAATTGCGCGGCCACGCGCGCGGCGTCCAACGTCCAGGGCAGGTTCGGCGCGCTCACGCGCCCGCGCACCACCGGGCCCGCGATGCCCACGCAGGCGGCCGCGACGGGCTCCGGATGCAGTTCGCGAAAGCGCCGCAGGGCGTCGTCGAAGGAAGCGAAGTCGCGGCTGGGCAATATCTCGACGGCGGCCTGACGCGGCGCGCCCGCCCCCGCTTCGAAGAGCGCCAGCCGCGCGTGCGTGCCGCCCACGTCGCCGGCCAGCACCAGGCGCGGCTTGCCCGCCTCAGGCGGCATCGTTCTTCCAGGCGCGGCCGTCGCGGCGCATCATCTCGTCGGCCTCCGGCGGCCCCCAGGAGCCCGCCGCGTAGTTGGGAAATCCGCGCGCCGGCAGGGCGTGCCAGACGTCGAGCAGGGGCTGGATGACGCGCCAGCCCGCCTCGGTCATGTCCGCGCGCTGGAACAGGGTCTGGTCGCCGATCATGCAGTCGTGCAGGAGCGTCTCGTAGCCGGTCGCGGGACGCGCGCCGAAGTATTCGGCGTATTTGAACTTCATCTCCACGTCGCCGATGTCGACGGTCGGGCCGGGGATCTTCGCTCCGAAGCGCAGGGAGATGCCCTCGTCGGGCTGGACATGGATGGTCAGAACGTTGGGATCGAGCGCCCCGACGCCGGTGTGCCGGAACAACTGCAGCGGCGGGCGGCGGAAATGAATGGAGATCGTCGTCGAGCGCGTCTTCAGGCGTTTGCCGGTGCGCAGATAGAACGGCACGCCCGCCCACCGCCAGTTGTCGACCGTCACCTTCAGCGCCGCGTACGTCTCCGTCTGCGACTCCGCGGCCACGCCCGGCTCCGTCCGGTAGGCCGCGACCGCGCCCTCGGCGCCCTGGCCCGCGCCGTACTGCCCGCGCGCGGCACAGGTGAGCACGGCCTCCGGCGTCAGCGGCTGGAGCGCCGTGAGAATCTTCGCCTTCTCGCCGCGCACGGCCTCGGCTCCGAAGGAGTTCGGCGGCTCCATCGCGGTCAGCGCCAGAAGTTGGAACAGGTGGTTGGGGACCATGTCGCGCAGGGCGCCCGCGCCCTCGTAGTAGGCCGCGCGCTTCTCCACGCCCAAGGTCTCCGCGGCCGTGATCTGCACGTGGTCGATGTAGCGCCGGTCCCAGATCGGCTCGAAGATGCCGTTGCCGAAGCGGAAGACCATCAGGTTCTGCACGGTCTCCTTGCCCATGTAGTGGTCGATGCGATAGATCTGATCCTCGCCCAGGCAATGGCGCAGGCGGCGATTGAGCTCCGCCGCCGACTCCAGGTCCCGGCCGAAGGGCTTCTCAACGACCACGCGCCGCCACAGCCCCGCCGGCGCCTGCGCCAGACCCGCCGCGCCCAGACGCTCGGCGATCACGCCGAAGAACGCCGGCGCGGTCGCGAAATAATAGAGATGGTTGCCGGGAATGGCGCCTTCCTTGGCCACGATGTCGAGCCTTTGTTGGAGACGCTCGAACGTCGCCGGATCGTCGAAGACGCCGGTGACGTAGTGCAGGCGCTCCGCCAGCCACGCCCACACGGCGGGATCGAACGGGCCGGTCGCGTTGGCGGGCGCCTCGCGCGTAAGCTCCTCGCGAAACGACTGCGAGGTGTGTTCGACGTTCGACACGCCGATGATCGCGAACTTTTCCGGTAATAGCCCCGCGACCTTCAGGTTGTAGAGAGACGGCAGGAGCAGGCGCTTGGTCAGATCGCCGGTCGCGCCGAAGATCACCATCACGCACGGCTCTCCGGGGCCGCGCTGGCGGTCCGAGGCGGCGGAGGACTCGGGGCTCATCGGGCGTCCGCGGGCTTTTCCAAGTGCCCGCCGAACTCGAAGCGCATCGCCGACAGGATCTTGTCGGCGAATTCTCCGGCCCCGCGCGACTCGAAACGCGAGTACAGCGCCGCCGTCAGCACCGGCGCGGGCACGCCCTCGTCGATGGCCGCGTCCACGGTCCAGCGCCCCTCGCCGGAGTCCGACACGCGGCCGGAGAACTTCGCCAGCGCCGGGTCGCCGGTCAGCGCCGCCGCGGTCAGGTCCAGTAGCCACGACGAGATCACGCTGCCGCGCCGCCAGACCTCGGCGACCTCCGCCGTGTCGATGTCGAACTGGTAGAGCTCCGGCGCGCGCAGGGGCGTGGTTTCGGCGTCGACCTCCCGCGCGATCTTGCCCGCGTTCGCGTGGCGCAGGATATTGAGCCCTTCGGCGTAAGCCGCCATGATGCCGTACTCGATGCCGTTGTGCACCATCTTGACGAAGTGCCCCGCGCCGCTGGGGCCGCAGTGCAGGTAGCCGCGCGCGGCCGTGCCCTTGCCGGGCGCGCGTCCGGGGGTGGGCGGCGCCGAGGCTTCCGGCGGCGCCAGCGTCGCGAAGATCGGCTCCAGCCGCTGGAACGTTTCCGGGTCACCGCCGATCATCTGGCAGTAGCCGCGCTCCAGGCCGAACACGCCGCCGCTGGTGCCGCAGTCGACGTAGTGCAGGCCTTGGGCCGCCAGTTCCTTGGCGCGACGGATGTCGTCGACGTAATAGGAGTTGCCTCCGTCGATGACGGCGTCGCCCTTGGAGAGCAGGGGCGTCAAATCCTTGAGCGTCGCGTCGACCACGCCGGCGGGAACCATCAGCCACGCCGCGCGCGGAGCCTTGAGCTTGGCGACGAATTCCGGGAGGGTCGCGGCGCCGACGGCGCCTTCCTTGACCAGCGCCTTCACCGCGTCCTGGTTGCGGTCGAAGACCACGCACTCGTGCCCGCCTTTCTTCAGGCGCTTGACCATGTTCGCGCCCATCCGGCCCAGTCCGATCATCCCGATCTGCATGAGAGTCTCCTTAATCCGCCGCCGACCACATCCACAGTGCGCCGCCGCGCGCGCGCGCGCGTGCGGCCGGAAAATCCGCCCCGCCGCGCGCCGCCGCGTCGACCAGAGCCTTCTTGCGCGGTCCCGCCGCGAGCAGAAGTATCCCGCGCGAAGCGGCCAGCGCGGGATAAGTCAACGTCAAGCGCGGCACCGGTGGGCTGGCGCGCAGTCCGGGCGTGCTGACGACCCAGCGCGACGGCTCGTCGAGCGTGGGCTCGCCTGGAAACAGCGACGCGGTGTGGCCGTCGGAGCCCAGGCCCAAAAGGACCAGGTCAAAAGCCGCGTCCGTGCCGGCGAAAAACACGCGCAGGGACGCCTCGTAGGCCGCCGCCCCCTCCACCGCCGCCGCGGGATCGCAGGGCATCGGATGGATATTGGCGGGCGGCAGAGGCGCGCGCGCGAAGAGCGCCTCGCGCGCGAGGCGGTAGTTGCTGGCCGGGTCCTCGCGCGGCACGCAGCGCTCGTCGCCCCAGAACAAATGGACGCGCTCCCACGGCAGCTTTTTTTCCGCCAGCATTTCGTAGAGCCGCCGCGGCGTGCCCCCTCCGGAGAGCGCCAGGCTGAAGCGCCCGCGCTCCGTAGACGCCGCGCGCGCCGCCGCCGCGACCAGTTCCGCGGCCGCGGCACTCAGCGTCTCCAGGTCCGCGTACCTCCGAACCTCCGGCGCGGCCGCGTTCACGTCGCGTCCTTGGGCGCGCCCAGGGCGACGCGGAAGTCGCGGCCCTCCCAGCGGCCGGCTTCGGTCCAGTAAAAAGTGAAGTCCAGCGGCGCGCGAGACTCCCGGGACGTGGGAAGATCCACGTAGTGCACGCCGAACGACGTCGGCCGCGAGTTCGTGTCGGTGGAGCTCGCCCAGCCGTCGGCGCTCCAGCGCAGACGGAACGCCGCGCGCACCATCACGCGCAGCACGCGCCCCGCGGGGATGCGGCCCGGGCGGCGTTTGAATTTCCATATCTCCAGATCGCGCCGGCCCCGCCCGTTCAGGTAGCGGCGCGCGACCGGCTCCAGCCGGTCGAACACCGCGCCGTCTCGCGCGGAGCGCAGGAGCTTGATGTATTCGGCGTGCGCCCACAGCAAGGGCATCGCGGCACCCGTCGGACGTCCGAAATGCAGGGCGAGCTCCGGCCGGTCCTGCTCGTCCCAGATCTGCTCGGGGAGCATCCCCCCGCTCGTCGCGAAGCCTTCCAGCGCGCGCAGGTACGGCGTCACGTCGCGCCCGGCGGAGAGCTCGTAGTGGCCGCGCTCGCCGGTCAGTATCGGCCACGGCCGGCCCTTTCCCCAGCCCAGGAACGGCCCGCCGTCGGGACGCTGGCCGTAGCCGTCGTGGTTGTAGCGCCGCCAGCAGGGCCCGAACGGCGTCTCCACTTTCAGCACCGCATCCACGACGCGCAGCGAGTCCTCGATGAGCGCGTCGCCGGGCCGCCTCAGGCCGTAGCGCACCAGCTCCAGGAAGCCCGCATCGACCAGGTCGCGGGCCGGCACATGATCAGGCCCTCCCGGCGGCACGTTGCGCAGCGGCACCACGGCCGTGTCCGGGTCCTCGTCGGGGCAGGGATTGGACGGGTCGGCGGGCAGTATGCGGATGTAGTGGCGCGGGACGCCGGGCAGCAGCGAGCCGCGCGACGTCGCCGTCCAGTCCTCGACGTGCGCCTCCAGAAAGTCCGCGTACTCCTCGATGAACGTCGCCCCGCTCTCGTCTCCCCCGCGCCGGATGAAGTCCGCGGCGCACACCAAGCCCGCGATCACGGCCGCCAACGTCGACGGCGAATAGCCGGAGTTCTCCTCCCAGCGCTCCTGCTGGGTCGACGGCCCCTCGCGCATCAGCCAGCCCGCCGCCGATTCCACCAGCGCCCGCGCCGGGGAGAACGCCTTCAAAGCGCCCATCGCGTCCAGGCGCCAGGCCAGGATCAGGGGAAAAGCCGTCTCATCAAGCTGTTTGCCCTGCCAGTACGGCTCGCCGTTGATCCAAAAATTCTGATAGAAGCCGCCGTCGCGCAGCTGCGACGCGGCCAGGTAGAGCAAGGTGCGCCGCGGCGTCTCCACGCTGCCGCCGGCGATCATGGCGCCCGCGCTCTGGCACAGGTCGCGCGTCCAGACCAGGTGGTAGCCGCCCAGCCCGCTCTCGTCGCCGTGCGCCTGGCCCCAGGGGATGCTCAAAGAGGCGATCATCGCGCCCGGATAGGTCTTGTCCTCGTGGGCGATCAGGAGCTTGCGGCTGGCGCGGTAGAGCCGGCCCTCGTCGCCGGCGAACTCCTCCAGGTCCAGGGTGTCCGCGGAGGCGCCGTGCCACTGGCGGCGGAAGCTCTCGCGCTGGTCGGAGAACGGCGTGGCCAGAGCATCGAAGGCCGTCGTGACCGCGCCGTGCAGACGCGAGCCGAAGGCGATGGCCAAAGTGAACTCGCGCCCGCGCGACAGGTCGATCTCCGCGGTCAGGGCCACGTTGCCGTTGAGCGCGTGGCCGTACTGCCAGGTCATCGCCAGATGCTTCTTGACGTCCGTCCAACCGTCGCTGACGCCCACGTAGCCGCAGCCGGTCTTGAGAAACGGCGCGCTCGCGACCATCGCCAACCGGTGCGTGTCGCGCGCCGCGGCCAGCACGGTCCGCCCGGCCACCGGCACGCGGAAGGCGCTGTTGCCCATGCCGCCCATGCCCAGGTGCGGCGCGAGCAGGGCGTACAGACGCAGGTCCTTGAGCGCGTCCTCCTTGCCTTCCAGCCGCGTGTGCACCAGCACGCAGGGCAGATAGGGATCGCAGATCACCTGATGGACCAGGCGGTAGCGGCGCTGGGGGTCCTCGTTGATGATCCGGTAGCCGAGGCAGTGCTCGTCGAGCGGCTCGACGGTGGAGACCAGGTCGCGCTTCTCGTCGTGGCAGAACGTTTTGCCGTCGCTGATCAAATACTGAAAGTCGCGCACCTGCGGGTGGTCGACGGTGGGCGAGTAGATTTCGTTGAGGATGCCGCGCGAGACGGTGAACCAGACGCGGCTGGCCGTGTTGTAGGCCGTGCCGACGGCGTCCTTGGCGCTGCCCGTCCAGCGCGGCTCCATGCCCGGCGCCCCGAACGCCCCTTCGCCTTCCAGCGTCACTCGCATCCGTTCGACCTCCGGGCCGGCCGCGGCCGCGTCCACGCTAATTCTTCGGCGCGGGCGCTGTCAAGGCGTACGACCCGCGCGGTTAGACGCCGGCGGGGACGCGAACCGGCCTCTCCGGCCGGCCGCTCAAGGAGCTCGCCCTCTTCACGCAGGTAGGTCTTTAGACCTAGTCTTACATGGGACCTGCGCCTCATGCGCCGCGCCCCCGAAAGACCTAGAATAAAAAAGGTCGCATGCGCTCATGTCGCACGGAGGTCCATCCATGAAATTGACGATCGCAACGGCCGCGCTGACGGCGCTCTTCGCCGCCACGTCGGCTTCGGCGGCGCCGGACGCATCCGCCTCGTTCCAGACGGGCTTGACGGACGCGCTCCACCTCTCCGCCCAAATCAAGGCCTCCGCCGCGACCACCTTCCGCGGCAACGGCGACGTGCAGGGCTCGGCCAGCATGTTCCCCTGCCCCATCGGTCCGTATGGCCCGCAAAACGGAAGCACCAGCGGCTCGGCCGACGTGTCCGGCGACGTCGCGGTCGCCAGCGACGACGGCAAGGCTCACGGCACGATCCACGTCTCCGGCATCGTCTGGCTGGACGGCTTCTGCTCCAATGGCTGGACCGACATGGTCTCGGGCATCGGCACCATCAGCGGCTCCGGGCCCGTCTACGGCGCCAACGGCAAACTGCTGGGCACGCTGAAGGTCAGCGGCTCGGCCTCCGTCAGCGGCATGGGCTCCGGCAACGTGTCCGGCACCGTCTCGCTCACCGGCTCGCTCTAAGCCGGACGTCCGAAAAAACCCGCGGCGGCGCCTGATGCGCCGTCGCGGGTTTTTTATTGCGGCGCCTGTCGCGCCGGCCCGGCTACTTCAGATCGACGGTCGCCTCGACCGACATGCCCGGCGCGAGCAGACGCCCGCCCGAGGGCTTCTCATCCAGGACGATCTTGACCGGCACGCGCTGAACGACCTTCACGTAGTTGCCGGTCGCGTTCTCCGCCGGCAGGAGGCTGAAGCGCGAGCCGGTGCCGTCTTGAATGCTGTCGACGTGCCCGCGCAGGGTCTGGTCCGGGTAGGAATCGACGACCACCTCCGCGCGCTGGCCGGGACGCATGCGCGTCAACTGCGTCTCCTTGAAATTGGCGACCACCCAAGCCTCGTTGGGCACCAGCGCCAGCAGGGGCTGGCCGACCTGCACGTAAGCACCGGCCTCCACGGACTTGCGCGTCACGCGCCCGTCTTCCGGCGCGCTGACCTTCGTGTAGGAAAGATCCAACTCGGCGCGCCGCAGTTCCGCCTCGGCCTCGGCCAGGTCCGCCGCGGCTTGCTCCGCCGCGGCCTGCGCGTGGTCCAGCTCCTCGCGCGAGGCCTCGTCCTTGGCGAACAGCGCCTTGGCGCGGCCCAGGTCGGCCGCCGTGCGCTGGGCCAACGCGCGGTCGGAGGCGGCCTTCGCGCGAGACTGGTCGACGCGCGTCTGGAAGTCGCTCGGATCGATCTCGGCCAGCGCGTCGCCGGTCTTCACCGGCTGGTTGTCCTCGACCAGCACCCGCGCGACGTGGCCGGAGACGCGCGCGCTGATGGGCACCACGTCGGCCTCGACGAAGGCGTCGTCGGTGGACTCCGTCGGCGCGCGCAGCAGCAGCCACCCGCCCGCGATCAGGAGCAGGACGCCGCCGCCCGCCGCGTACGGCTTCCAGTTCGGGCCGCGGCTTCGCGCCGAGGCCGCGGCCTCGCCGGCGGCGGACGTCTTTGCGTGCTCCATGGTCTCTCCGTGAACGCTCATAGCTTGAACTCCAGCGCGCGGCCCACGGCCGCGGCGTAATTGACCCGCGAGGAATGATAGCGCGCCAGCGCCGACACCTGCGCGTTGCGCGCGCGCGCCAGCTCCGCCTGCGCCTCGACGAGCTCCACCGAGTCTCCCGCGCCCTGCGCGTAGCGGTCGCGCGACATTTCGAGCTCCCGCTGGGCCAGCGCCAGCGATTGTTCCGAGGCGTCCTCCTCGGCGGCCGACTCCGAGAGGCGCTCCAGGGCCGTGCGCACGTCGAGCTCCACCTGCTGCTGGGCGTCCGACAGCGCGGCCCGCGCCTCGCTCGTGCGCGCGTCCGCCTCGGCGATGCGCCCGGACAACTGCCCGCCGGTGAACAACGGCAAGGTCAGGAAGCCGCCCATGTCGCCGACGTTGACGGAGTTGGTCGGCAAGGTGCCGCTCTGCGCGTAATCGGCCGCGAACAGGACGCTCGGCGCGCGGTCGCCGCGGGCGGCGCGCGCGGCCAGGTCCTCGGAGCGCGCGCGCTCCTCGGCCGCGGCGATCTCGGGGCGGCCGGACTCCGCGTCCTCCAGCGACTGCGCCACGCCGGGAACGGTGGAGGACGCTGCGGTGAAGTCGTCGGTCAGGCGCAGCTCGCGCTCCAGCGGCCAGCCCGCCACGCGCTTGAGCAGGAGGAACGCCTCGCGGCGCTCCACCTGCGCGCGCAGCAAGGCCGCGGAGGCGTCCGCCGCGCGCGCCTGGGCGCGCACCACGTCCACGCCGGTGGCCGCACCCTGCGTCTTGCGGTCGCGCGCCAGCTCCAGAAGGCGATCGGCCACGTCCTTGTCGGCGGTCGCGGCCGCCACGGCGCGGCCGGAACGCACCGCCTCCAAATAAGAAAGCGCCGCGGCGGTGGCCACCTGCTCGCGCGCCGCCTTCTCTTCATAGAGGGCGGCGCGGGCGGCGGCCTCGTCGGACTGCGCGCGCTTGATCGCGCCCCAGTCGAACAGCTTTTGAGTCAGGCGCACGCGCGCGTCGAATGTGTCGTAGGGCCCGAGCAAAGTCGGAAAACCCGGAAAGCTCAAGCCCTCCGCGGCCAGGCTCACGCGGAACGTGCGCATCTCGGCCAGCGTCGCCGTCAACTGCGGAAGCAGATTGGCGGCGGTCTGCATTTCCTTGGCCCGCGCCTGAGCGGTCTTGGCGCCCGCGATAAGCGCGTCCAGGCGCGTGCCGACCGCGGACTGCACCGCGTCGCGCAGGCTGACCGACATAGGCTCATCGGCGCGCGCCGCGCCGAACGCGGCCAGAAGAATGCTCGTCAGAAAAACGCGTCTCATCGCGCGACTCCCTTCACCGGACGCGCGGACTTGGCACCCAGGCGATGCCGTCCCGCGTCGGAGATCAGCCCTTCGAAATAGACGCGCACGAACGCCTCGTAGGCCGCGCTGATCTCCGCGCCGGTGTTCAAGCCCGAAATCTCCGGGTTCAGCAGAGCGCTGGTCATCGTCAGATACATCGACGCCAGCGTCTCCAGGTCCAGGTCGGCGCGCAGGACGCCCTCGCGCACGCCCTGCTCCAGCAGGTCCAGGATATTGCGCCGCACCCGGCGGCGGCGGAACTCCTGCATGTCGCCCCAGACCTCCGGGGCGGAGCGGCGCAGGTCGGTCAGATAAGCGTGGGTCAAGCGCGAATAGAGCTGCGCGACGAAGCGGAACGTCCGCCGGGCGCGCTCGAAAAAATCCGACGTCTCCCGCGCGATCGACTGCATCTCGACCTGCCAGTTCTCGCACTTGAGGCGGCTGGCCTCGCGCAGGAGCTCCGTCTTGCCGGGGAACAGCTCGTAAAGCGTCTTCTTGCTCATGCCCAGCTCGCGCGCCAACTCGTCCATGGTCACGGCGCTGAAGCCCGCGGCCAGGAAGCGGTCCAAGGCGACCGCCACGACGCGGCGGCGGATTTCTTCGGGAGCGGCGGGCGGCACGGGGGGTGTCATCGCGATAAACCTTGGAAACCGGATTAGTTTCTAAAGTTTATTATAGCGCGGACCCGGAAACTTGTCAAGAACTTCCGGTTTCCGGCGCCGCCCGGCGTCAGCGGAATATTTCGGTGAAAAAATCCCGCATCGCGCGCCAGGAGCGTTCGTCGGCTTCCTTGTTGTAGGCCATGCCCGTGGACGGGTCGGAGCCGGCTTCCTCCACGGTGAAGCTGTGCACCGCGCCGCCGTAGGTGGTCAGCTCCCAGTCCGCCTTGACCTTGCGCATCTCGTCTTCAAAGCCGGGCAGGCCGGGCAAGGTCATCTGGTCGTCGCCGCCTTGGAAAACGGCGATCTTGGCCTTCGGCTTCTCGGTGGCCGGCGTGGGCGTGGCGAGGTTGCCGTGGAAGCTGACGACGCCCTTAAGGTCCGTGCCCATGCGCGCCAATTCCAGCACCGTGGTGCCGCCGAAGCAGTAACCGATGGCCGCCAGCTTCTTGTCGTCGACGTAGGGCAGCTTCTGGAGCTCCGCCAGGCCCAGCATCGCGCGGCGGCGCATCGCGATGCGGTCGCCGAAGAACGCGCCGGCCAGCTTTCCCGCCGTCTCATGGTCCTTGGCGTAGACGCCCTTGCCGTACATGTCGAGCGCGAACGCCGTATAGCCGAGCTTGGCCAGCATCTCCGCGCGCTTGCGCGCGTAGGGGCCGTGCCCCCACCACTCGTGGGCGACGAGTATTCCCGGACGTTTATCCGTGAAGCCGTCGTCCCAGGCCGCGTAGCCTTCCAGCACCACGTCCCCGTCCTTGTAGTCGATGACTTTCGTGCGCAGGCGCGCGAACGCGGGCGCGGCGAGCATGACGGCGGCGGCGAAGGCGGCGAAACGCTTCATGGAGAGACCTCCTGGGCTGGTCACGGCGCGAACAGCATACAAAACCTCGCGGCTGACCATCCTCGACGACTACCGCGAAGCCGGGGGCTTCAGCCGAGCCAAACCGCGGCGAAAAAAGTCCCGCGCCTCAGGCGGCAGGCCGCCGAAAGCCGCGATGTCCGCCGCGACGCCGACCGGGTCGGCGGCCATCAAGCGGCCGACCCGGTCGGCGACGAGAAACGCCTTGGTGAATTTTCCGATCACGGTCCGACGGATGAACGGCCGCAGGATCTTGACGACGCCGGAGACGAAGCGGCTGCGCATGCGCACGCAGACCACAAACGACGTCCGCGTCGCCTCCCGACCGTCGGGCAGAGCGTGTTCGTCGAGTTCCATGGAGATCACGGCCTCGGCGCGGATGACCGGCCAAAGGCGGCTGCGATGCTCGCCTTCACCGTAATACAAGCGCCGCCGCTCGCCGCGCTCGACGAGGTCGACGACGCCGCTGGTGCCGTCTCCATCGTCGGCCAGCGAGCGCCGCGGTCCCAGCATCTGGATGCGATAGGGCGCGATCTTGCGCCGCCGGACGATGAACGCGGCCAGATCCGGGTGATCGAGCAATGCGTTCGACAGGTCCAGCGGCAGGGGCACGTCGCTGGGACCGACGCGTTCGCTGACCGTGCAGTCCGCCTCGACGCGCCGCGCCTCGGCGGCCAGGTCGCGCGAAGCCTGCGCGCGCACGCGTCCGCACGCAATAAACGCCGACACGACGAGCGCCGCAAGTTTCATCGGCCGCCCTCAATGAGTCTCCGCCGCGGACGGCCATTGGTGGATCGCAACAGAACGTCCGGGGACGCCTCACGCCCCTTGAAATTCGGACGCCCGGAGCTATACTCAGCGTGATGCGACGCCTCCTCGGCGGCACGTTGACCTTGATCGTCTTCGCCGCGGCCTCGGCCCTCGGCGGCGTCGCCACGGTTCCGGACGCGGTCGTCGCGCCCGAAACCAACTCCGGCGCGGCCTCATTCGGCGGCGGATCGGTCGGCCCTGGCGCCGCACCGCTGTCCGCCGCGGCGGCGCCATCGCTGGCGCCGCCGCTGACGCCGCTGGCGGCGCTGCCCTCCGCGCTGAGCGCTTCCGCCGCCGTGCCGCAGGCCGCGGCGGCGCCGGCGTTCGCCGCCGCGCCCTCCGTTTCCGCCCCGGCCTCCCCGGCCGCAGCACCGCCGCCGCACGTCGTCTTCGACGTGCGCGGCAGCCGCGGAGGCAACGGCGACGTCGCGGCCGCCTATCTGACCGCCTACGATCTGCTGTCGCGAACGCGCGGACGGGCCGATGCGATCGTTCCCGCGATGACGTTCGTCACCGGCGCAGTCGAGCGGCGCATCCTGTCCCGTCTGGCCGGGCACGAACTGGAGGACGGCTCCTTCTTGTTCGACGGAGGAGTCCGCGTCGTCGAGGCCTACACGCCGGCCCAGCATGAACCCGCCGACGTCCTGATGAACCTCGCCGCCTCTCACGGGGAGTTCGACCGCCAGGGACACATCCCGGTCCGAGCGGACGGCGTGATCATCACGCAGACGGTCTTCGGCAACACCGAGTCCGACAAGGACGGTCCCGCCACGGCCTTGGTCGGCGGCCGGCGTCTGGAGATGAGCACCGCCGGTTTGGAACGCAAGGACGCGGGAATCTACGCCGATCCGGTGGCGCGAGAACTGCGCGGCCTGCCGCGCGGGCAGCTCGCCCGCTTCGTGCGCGACCAGGCCGCCGACAGCGACGTCAACGGCGCCGCGGCGATCGCCGCCGTCCTCGATCACGAGGTCCTGAACGGGGCCGAGGTCGGCCTGGCCTACGGCATCGGCCTGGCCGAGGTCAAGCCGCAATTCGAACGCTATCTGGCGGGCCTCTCGGCGCGCGCCCAAGAACGGCGCACCAGCTACGTGATCTTCACGCCGTCTTCGTTCGATCTTTCGGACATCAAGTATGCCGCCCTGCGCGCGCACGTGGCCGTCTTCAACGGCGACGTCCCCCTGCCCGAGCGCGCGCGGGAAGGGACCATCTACGTCGTGAAGACCGGCACGCTGCCGCATCGGCTCTTCGTCGGTTTGATGGCCTACTCGCGGCCGCCCCCGCTGGTCGCCGGCGACGGGGCGATGAGCGCGGCCGTCGGCCTGGGCCGGCCGTTCGTGATGACGCGGGTCGGCTGGAACGAGAAGAACATCGCCGTCTACGCCGAACGCCTGGCCGCGCGCGCGCCGGCGGCGGACCGCGCCCTTCTGCGCGACGTTTACGGCAACCTCAAGCTGGAGCGCGCGTCGGAGCTGGAGAACTTGGCGCCGGCCTACGCGGCGACCTCGCGTTCGATACCCCTGCTGACCGACACTTTATTCGAGGCCGTTCACGCCGCGCGCGGTCTGGACTCCTCTGAGGTCGCGACCGACGCGCTGCTGGGCGGCGTCAAGGACGAGGTCCTCAGGGCCTCCCTCGTTGCTCATCGCAGCCTGAAGGGCGACCCGGACGCCCTGGAGATCGCCTTCGACACCCTGCGCCGCGGCAGCGCGAGCTCCCGCGGACTGCTGGTCGCGGCCTTGACCCGCGATCTGGCTCGGCGCCTATCGTTCATGCGGCCGCTGATCGACCTGAACATCATGCCGATCAACGCCGCCGCGGCCCGCCTGACCCTGGCCGTCGCCGCTGCTTTTGAGCGCGGCCGAGGCCGCGCGAGACCCGCGCGCTGACCCTTCCGCGGCTGTTGCCGCCGCGCCCGCCGCCGCCTAACGAAAAAGATTTCGAAAAGCGGCCATCTCGATGGGGTGTATCTCGACGTCTTCCGGCGCGCGCACGGCGACGGACATGTCGGCCTGACGCGCGCCCAGGACGGCGTACTGGGCTTCCAGCGCATTGAGTTCCAAAGTGAGGACGCCCTTGCCGTGAAGATCGCCGCTGGTGGCGACGCCAAGGACTCGGACATTTTGCAGGATCGTGGCCGCGAGCTCTTCCTTGGCGCCGGAGGGTCCGGAAACGTCGAAGACGACGAGCAAGTCCACGCGGTCGCCGGGCTTGACGGAGAGCAATTGGTCCTCGCCCACGGTGATGCCCACGGAACGCCACCCGGGCCGCGGGCCGGTCTTGTCGAAGACCGATTTCACCGCCCGCGCCGGGCCGACGGTCGGAGCAAGGCTCGACGGGGCGGAGATGCACATGCCTCCGACGGTCATCCCCGCGACGCTCATGACCAAAGCGGACGGGTCGCGGACATTGAGAGGCGTGACGACGTCAGCAGCCTCCGGCACGGAAGCCGTCGCGGCCCGCGCCGCGAACGCCCGCGGCATCCCGAGCAGCAGGCCGGTCAGCAAGGCGAGAGATTTTCTCATAGGAGAAATATAAGCCCGCCGGGCGGAGAAATCAAGAGTCGTCGTCAGGAACGTCGGCGTCGAGTCTCTCCGAACGAGGCGGCCGACGCGCCCGTTGACCTTGACGATCTCAGGGGCGCAGGGCCCAAAGATCCCGGCTACGCCGGCCGCTGGAGGAACACCGCGCCCAGCGGCGGCAGGTCCAGGACGACGGACCAGTCACGGCCGTGGCTGGGATGGCGTTCGGCGTTCGCGCCGCCGACGCCGGCGAAGCCCGAGCCGCCGAACTCGACGGCGTCGGAGTCGGCGAGGCAATCCCAGCGGCCCTCGGCGCTCACGCCCAGGCGGTAGCCGCGGCGCGGCACGGGCGTGAGGTTGAAGACGCAGAGGACCTGCTCCTTGTCCGAGGCGCCCTTGCGCAGGAAGGAGAGCACGGAGTTGTCCGCGTCGGCGGCGTCGACCCACTCGAAGCCGGCGGGCTCATTGTCGTGCGCGTGCAGGGCGGACTGCGCGCGGTAGAGGCGGTTCAAGCGTTCGATCCAGCGCGAGACGCCCTTGTGCGGCTCCCATTGCAGGAGATGCCAGTCGATGGAGCGCTCGTGGCTCCACTCGTCGCGCTGGGCGATCTCGTCGCCCATGAACAAGAGCTTTTTTCCCGGCATGGCCCACTGCCAGGCGTACAGCAGGCGCAGGTTGGCGAACTTCTGCCAGTCGTCGCCGGGCATTTGATTGATGAGCGAGCCCTTGCCGTGCACCACCTCGTCGTGGGACAGCGGCATGACGAAGCTCTCCGTGAACTGGTAGATGGCGCGGAAGGTCAGGTCGTTCTGGTGGTAGCGGCGGTGCACCGGCTCCTTGCGGAAGTAGACCAGGCTGTCATGCATCCAGCCCATGTCCCACTTGAAGCCGAAGCCCAGGCCGCCCGCGTACGTGGGCCGCGACACGCCGCCCCACGCCGTCGACTCCTCGGCGATGGTCTGCACGTCGGGAAAGTTCCGGTAGACCGCCTCGTTGAATTTTTTAAGGAAGTCGATGGCCTCCAGGTTCTCGCGGCCGCCGTAGCGGTTGGCAATCCACTCCCCCTCCTTGCGCGAGTAGTCCAGATACAGCATCGAGGCCACCGCGTCCACGCGCAGGCCGTCCACGTGGTATTTCTCCAGCCAGAACAGCGCGTTGGAGATCAGGAACGCGCGCACCTCGTTGCGGCTGTAGTTGAAGATCGCGCTCTTCCAATCCGGGTGGAAGCCCTGGCGCGGGTCGGCGTGCTCATAGAGGTGCGTGCCGTCGAAATAGGCCAGGCCGTGGCCGTCGTTGGGAAAGTGAGACGGCACCCAGTCCAGGATCACGCCGAGGCCCTGGGAGTGCAGATGGTCCACCAGGAACATGAAGTCCTGCGGCGTGCCGTAGCGCGAGGTAGGCGCGTAATAGCCCGTGGTCTGGTAGCCCCAGGAGCCGTAGAACGGATGCTCCATGACCGGCAGAAGCTCCACGTGCGTAAATCCGTGACGGCGCGCGTGCTCGGCCAGCAAAGGCGCGGCCTCGCGGTAGGTCAAAGAACGGTTGCCGTCCTCGGGCACGCGCCGCCAGGAGCCCAGGTGCACCTCGTAGATCGACAGCGGCGCTCCATGCGCCTGACGCGCGCCGCGCGCGCCCAGCCACGCCGCGTCGTTCCAGCGATAGTCCAGGTCCCAAACCACCGACGCCGTGCGCGGCGGCTCTTCCTGGCGGAAGCCCTGCGGGTCGGCCTTCTCGGTTTTTTGCCCGTTCGGACCCGCGATCCAATACTTGTACAACGCGCCCTTGCCCACGCCGGGCACGAAGCCTTCCCAGATGCCCGAGGACGCGCGGGGCTTCAGCGGATGCTTGGACTTCGACCAGCCGTTGAAGTCCCCCATCACGTGCACCTTGCGCGCCGACGGCGCCCACACCGCGAAGAACGTCCCCGCCCGGCCCTCGACCTCGCCCAGGTGCGCGCCTAGACGATCGTAGAGGCGCTCGTGCGTGCCTTCGTTGAATAGATGCAAATCCTGGTCCGCCAGACGGCTGACCTTGTGCTCCACCGCTTCGTTCGTCACGTTGCCTCCGGCGCCCGGCCCGTCGCTCCCGTCAAAACGCCCAGCCGACCCGCCAGCCGCGCCGTCAGCGCGTCCGGCTCCATGCGCCAGCGCCAGTTGCCGTCCACCGTCCCCGGGTGGTTCATGCGCGCCTCGCCGCCCAGGCCCAGCAGATCCTGCATGGGCGCCACCGCCAGCCGCGACGGCGAGCGCCACACCACGCGCGTCATCGCCCAGGCCGGACCGTCGGCGATCGCTCCGCCCGCCGCGCTCAGGAAGGCCGCGCGCTCGCGCGCGAGCTGCTCCGGCGTGCGGCCGGAGGAGCCGTCGTCCTCGAACCAGGCGCGCGCCGTGTCGTTGTCGTGCGTGCCGGTGTAGGCCGCGCTGTTCTCCGGCCAATGCGCGGGCCCGTCTTTTTCCTCGCCGAAGGAGAACTGGCCGATCTTCATGCCCGGCAGGCCGAACTTGTCGCGCAGGGCCGCCACCGGCGGCGTCAGCGCGCCCAAGTCCTCGGCGATCAGGCCCAGATGGGGCACCTCGCGCCGGATCGTCTCGAACAAGGCGTCGCCCGGCGCGGTCACCCAGCGCCCCCCCGCCGCCGTCTTCGCCCCCGCGGGCACTTCCCAGTAGTTGCGAAAGCCGATGAAGTGGTCGAGCCGGAGCGCGTCGAAGCGCGCGGCCGCAAGCCTCAGGCGCGCCGTCCACCACGCAAAGCCCGTGGCCTCGTGCGCCTCCCAGCGGTAGAGCGGGTTGCCCCACAGTTGGCCGTCCGCCGAAAAATAATCCGGCGGCACGCCCGCGCAGCCGTCGGGCCGGCCCGCCTCGTCCAGGCGGAACAACTCCTGGCGCGACCAGCAGTCCGCGCTGTCGTGGCTGACGTAGATCGGCGCGTCGCCGATCAGCCCCACCCCGCGCGCCGCCGCGTGCCGGCGCACCGCCTCCCACTGGCGCGAAAACAGCCATTGCGAGAATTCATGGAACGCGACCTCCGCGCCCAGGCGCGCGCGCGCGGCCGCCAGCGCGGCGGGCTCGCGCCGGCGCAGGGGCTCGTCCCACTGCGTCCACGGCCGCCCGCCCTGCGCGTCCTTGAGCGCCAAAAACAAAGCGTGATCGGAAAGCCAGACGGACTCGCGCGCGACGAACGCCTCCAGGTCCGCGCGGTCCTCGCGCGCGGCGCGCTTGGAAAAATGCGCGAACGCCGCGCGCAGCGCGCGCTCGCGCGGCTGGCCCAGCTCGGACTTCTTGAGCAGGCCTTCGGCCGCCAGCAGGTCCGCGTCGATGAGCGCCGGGTTGCCCGCGAACGCGGACGGGGAGTTGTAGGGCGAGCCGCCCCCGTCGGTCGGGCACAGCGGCAGGACCTGCCACCAGGACTGCCCCGCGTCGGCCAGGAATTCCACGAACTCCAGCGCCCGCGCGCCCAGCGACCCGCCGCGCGGGCCGGGCAAGGACGTGGGGTGCAGGAGGACGCCGCTGAGCCGTCGAGACAGCGCCGGTTGTTTCATCGCGCGGCGATTTTAGCACTTCGCCCGGCCGCCGTGCTCTTGCGCCCGCCTCAACCGGCTCTTCACCGGCCGCTTGGTCGCTCGCTGCTCAACGATAGAAACAAAGCGGCGTCGCAGGCGACTCGGAGGAGTTCGAGGCCTCCGACCGATGGTGACACAATGTTCGCGCCGCCCGCCGTCCATGCGAAACGCGGCACGAGGGGCTGTTTCGTTGCTAAGTCCATGGTTCGGATGACGACTCTTCCCCAGGACCCGGCAACGGCCGCGGCCAATCAAAAATGCCTGCGTTGCCACGCGCTGACGACGCTCGGCTACAGGAACGCGGCGGACGGGCTGTATGTGAACTTGTCCGTCAGCCCGGCCGAATATCACGCGTCCAACCACGGCAAGCTGGCCTGCGTGAAGTGCCACACGAAGGCCTTCCAAACTTTTCCCCACTCGGCGAAACTGCGCCGCAAGCAGCTGGTCTGCCTGGACTGCCATAAAAAGGATCGCAAGCTCCTGAAGTTCCAGTTTCCCGGCATTCTGCGCGAATTCCAGGCCAGCGTGCACGTCCAGAAGCTGGGCAAGAAGTTCACCTGCTTCCAATGCCACGACCCGCACGGCTTCAAGATCCACGCGCGCGTCAGCCGCCGGGTGGCGCAGACCGTACTGTACGACAACCGCATCTGCCTGCAATGCCATGGCAATGAGCCCGCGGTCCTTCTGGCGTCGGGAAAGCCCCAGCCCAGCCTGGACCTCATCCACGCCTGGCTGCCGCACACGGAACTGCACTGGGCCAACGTGCGCTGCATCGACTGCCACACCTCGCCCTCGAACACGGGCGTCTCCCATCAGATACTGCCCAAGGAGCGCGCCGTGCGCGACTGCGTGCGCTGCCACAGCTCCAATTCCCTTCTTCTGCAGTCTCTCTACAAATTTCAGGCGCGCCAGGAGCGCAGCCGCGACGGCTTTCTCAACGCGACGATTCTCAACCAATCCTACGTCATCGGCGCCACGCGCAACTACTATCTCAACGTGCTCAGCTTCGTCGTGTTCGGCCTGACCGTTGCGGGCATCGCCGTACACGCCGGCCTGCGCCGCTATTTCAACGGAAAGCGCGCGGCCGAAGACGAAAAAAGGAGGCGCCATGGGCAGCCATAGGCGGTACTTCTATCCCGTGTGGCTGCGGCTTTGGCACGGGCTGAATGCCGCCCTGTTTCTGGGGCTGATTTTCACGGGCCTCAACCTTCAGTACGCCAGCGCCTCCGCGGCGAACCTGAATTTTCGCGCCGCCATCCTGATCCACAACGTCTGCGGCATCGCGCTGTCGCTGAACTACCTGGCGTTCGTCGCGCTGAACGCGGCCACCGGCAACGGGCGGCAGTATCTGCCGCGCCTGAAATCCATCGTCGGCGACATGCTCTTGCAGGCGCGCTACTACCTGTTCGGCATTTTCCGCGGCGACCCGCACCCGTTCGAGACGACGCCGCAACGCAAGTTCAACCCGCTTCAGCAAGTCACCTACCTGCTGATCATGTACGCGGTCGTGCCCGGCGCGATCATCACCGGCATTGGCCTGCTGGCTCCCGACATCCTGGTCCGGCAGGTTTTCGGCCTGTCCGGGCTGACGCTGACGGATTTGACCCACACGGTCTTCGGATTTATCCTGTCGCTGTTCCTGCTCGGCCATCTGTACCTGGCCACGACGGGCGAGACGCCGACGGCGAATTTCAAAGCCATGCTGACCGGCTGGCACGAGGACGCGCGCGTGCCGGAAACAACGAGGGGGACGAACCCGTGAGAAAACAGGCATCCGCGTTCGCAAAAACCAGAATCGGCCTGGCGGTCCTGGTCCTGGCCGCGCTCGCCGTCGGCGGCTGGCTGTCGGCCAAAATCTTCTACGAGCCCGCCTTCGAGTGGTATACCGGCGTCAAAAACGGCCCGCTGACGTTCAACACCAGCGTGGCGGTGACCCCGGCCGAGTTCGAGAAGATCGCGCGGGAACTGACCGCGCAGGAACGCCAGGACCGCGCCGAGGCGCTCACCCGCGGCAAAAAGGACGCCTTCACGCGCAAGGTGGAGACGGACATGCTGATGAACACGGCCTCGTTCTCCTCCGACACCGGCTTCAAGCACATCAAGTACTTCCGCGACGCCGGCATCCTGCGCTACGAGGGCCCGGGGACCTGCCTGCGCTGTCACGCCGACATCCCGGTCAATCACGCCGACGGCACGTCCGGGCGAGTGAACACGCTCGACGACGTGGTCAATTCCGTGCACTTCACCTTCCAGAAGCGCGCGGCCGGCTTCTCCACTTACGGCTACAACGGCAAGCAGGTCAACGCCGAGGGCCGCCCCATCCCCGTGGGCAAGATCGACCGCGCCTGCGGCATCCCGGGCAGCTTCACCTGGACGGGCTGGGCCGCCCTGGTCAAGAGCCGCCCCGCCTCCGCCCACGGCGCGGTCGTGATGCGCAGCGAGGGCTGCGGCCAATGCCACATCGGCGGCAACTACCACCCCGCCACCGAGAAGATGCTGCCGTTCGGGGACGTGCCGAAGTCGGCCAAGGAAGGCATCGACTGCCTGATCTGCCACGCCCAGGCCTACGACATGAACGAAAAATACGTCATCCAGGACGCCGTCGGCCTGCGCTGGAATCAGGATCGCAGCCTGAAGGCGGCCATGTCGGTGACCAAGCCGTCCAACAAAAATTGCCTGAACTGCCACCAGCACAACTTCGGCGGCGACACCTACGCCGACAACTCCGCCTCGCATCACCCGGGCTACTTGAACCCCCGCATCCTCCATGACGGCGCCAAGCGCGGCATGCCTTTCGATCCGAAAGAGGACGTGCACGCGGCGGCCGGCGTCCAATGCCTGGACTGCCACGTGCCGGAGGGCCATCTCATCCCGCGCGGCACCAAGGGCACGGACCTGGTGGCCAACGACCTGCCCAACAAGGTGGTCGCCTGCGAGAACTGCCACACGTCCGCCCCCCACACCAAGAACAAGCTGATGGACGTGGTCCTAAACGGCCACGTGGCCCGCGTCGCCTGCGAGACCTGCCACATCAAGCAGTTGCGCCACCAGAGCGTGGTCCTGCGCGATTGGGTCCACCCCACCTACAGCCCCGAGGAAGGCATTTACATCTTCACCGACGTGCTGCAGTCGGGCAAGGCCGACGAAGGTTTCCGCTACTTCTGGTATAACGGCAACGGCACCTTCCTGGCCAACGCTCTGGGCGACAACCCCGATAAGTCCGGGCGCTACAACCCGCTGATGGACCAGATGACGCGGCTGACCAATCCCGCCGGAATCGAGGAAGTCCGCCGGACGGCGAAGGAATCCTTCCACTGGAGCGACAAGCAGATCGACGACTACCTCAAGCCGATCGTCGACAGCCTGTCGCAGCTCACCCCGGAGATGCTCGAGAAGCGCCGGGCGATGATCGCCCGGAACATCATTCCGGTCCAAGACCTGGGCGACAGCAAGATCTATCCGTTCAAGCTCTTCAACGCGATGATGTACGAGGACATGACCAACCAAGGCCCGTTCGGCGCCATGCTCCTGCCCTTCGACTACCCGACCTACTATGAGACCGGCGTCTCTTCGGAGGCCGTGCGCGTGGCGATCCAAAATCCCATGATCAAGCGGATGTACCAGTATCCGTTCAAGATCTACATGATGGACGCGTTCATGCATTACTTCGGCGTGGACCAATGGTCCGACGTCTATCCGCTCGCCGACGACGGGACGCTGCGCAACGTCGAGCCGCATTGGATGCGCCAATACGGCACGCTGATGCTCAACCACTCCATTAAGAAGGACGGCCTCCTATGCGCCGACTGCCACTCATCTCACGGCCTGATCGACTTCAAGGCCTTGGGCTACTCGGCGCAGAGAATCCACGACCTGGAGAATCTCCCGGAAGTGAAGTACTTCAAGAAGGCCTCGTCCCCGAAGGCCGCGCCGGTGAAGCGGCTTTAAAGCCCGAGCCGGCCCTTGATCGCCCGGCCGAGGATGCCGCCCAAGCCGGGCGCCGGCTGGGACTGGTCCGTGTTCGGCGAGTCGGACGACGGCGCGGCCGGCGCGGGCGCCGCGGCGGCGGCGGACCCGGCCGAGGAGTCCTCTGCGGCGGGAGCGGCGGCGGCGGGAGCGTTCACGGGCGGGCGGCGAAACGCCATGCCGGAGCCGAACGCGTGCGCCTGGCTCTCGTCGACTTGGGACTTAGCCCCCGTCCCGGACGACAGCAGCTCGAACGTCGTCGTCCGCCCGTCGACGTGCAGGACTTGCCGGATCAAGCCGTAAGGGCCGACGCCCGACTTGACCCAGACGTCGCCGGTGACGTTTCCTCCGGCGACCGCGTAGCGCGTCGTCTCGAACGTCCCGGCGGGGACGGAAACCTTGGCCGGGCCCACCTTCGTACGCTTGGTCGCGTTCGGGCCGCTCATGGCCTGGCGCGAGGCGCTCGCCATCTCCGCGCTCATGTCCATGACGCCGCGCGGGGTCTGCACGTAAGCCTTGATCACGCGGTCTTTTCCGTCCAACAACATCTTGACGGTGGGAGAAGGAAAGGTATGTCGCGGCTTGGGAGACTCGGGCGTCATGCGGCTTTCCAGCCAGGTGCCGTCGGCCGTCTTGCCCACGGCGGCGATATGCATCTTCATGACGGACTTTCCGCCGTCCGGCTTCGCGGAGGTGACGTCGTATTCGGCCCAAGCGCCCGGCGCCGCGTCCAGCTTGACGAAAAAAGAGGGCGATTGCGGCGCGGCGGCCGCCGCCGCCGAGCAGCCCAGAAGAGCGAACACGAGAACGTTGAATTTATTGGTCATAAAGTTAATTTACCAATTTTATTCTCGCCGTCAATAGAGACCGCGCGCACGTTCAACGCCCCCTTCGGACGGAAGACCCACTTTCCTCGGCCGAAAGGCCCTGTACGCCGCCGCCGCCGAGCGCTATCCTTTTCTCCATGAGGACACTGATCCGGGCGGCCCTCGCGCTCCTGCTGGCCGCGCAGGCCTCCGCCGCCGTGGTGTTCGGCGCGGCCGACGCCGGACCCGCCGCCGTCGCGTCCGCGGGAGCGGCGGCCGCCGCCCCGCACCCTTTGTCCCTGGCCGCGAACCTGACCGGCCCCGCGCCGACCTTGGCCGCCGCCGCGGCCTTCCTGGCCGCGCCCGCCGCGCAGGCCTGGCTGATGGAAAACCGTCCTCAGGCCTATGCTCCGACCGTCGCGCGCGCGCTGCGCCTGGACGACTGGCGCCGCACGTTGAGCGCGCACGACGATCCCCGGCTCCTGCGCGAGGCCGCGCTGGCCCGCGCCTACGATCCCGTGGTGACTTCCCCCGCGGCGCTGATGGGCCTGGTCGACCGCGCGCCCGCGCTCGCCGCCAACCGCCGCCTCTACGCGATCGCGGCGCTGGAGTGGGACGCCCTGTCCGAGGCGACGCGCGGCGCGCTCGCCGAACAAGGGCACGGCGAAAGCGGCTGGGCCGCTCTGAACCTGCCGGAACGCTACGACGCGGTGCGCCAAGCGCAGGGAGCTCTGGCCGCGCGCATGATCACGGCCGCACCCGGCACGCCGGAGTACGCCGCGCAATACGAGGCCGCGATCGTCCGCGCCCGCGCCGTGATGAGCGACGACGAGATCGCCGCGCGCGCCGCCGAGCTGGCGCGCGCGCGCGCCGTGGCCGAGGCCCTGACCCGCGCCGAAGCCGCCTCCGCCGCCGCGGGCGGCGTCGCCGACGAACTCCTCTCCCGCGCGCGCGCCGCCGAAGACCTGGACGAGGCGTCGGCGCGCGTCGACGGCGCGCTCGCCGCTCTCGGACAAGCTCCCGCGGCCCCGTCGCGCGCTCCCGCGCCGGAACTGACGCCCGCGGAGAACGCGCGCCTCTCCGCCTTGATGGCGGACGCGCTGGCGCGGGAGCTGTCCGGCACGGCGATCGGCCGCCAGACGCTGGCGGCCCTGAAGGAAAATCCCGCGTCGGTCGCCGTCGGCCCGACCTCTCCCGGCGTCGCCGCGCGCTACACGCCGTCGCGCGCCGCGGTGACCATCGGCGAGCGCGAGCTTTCCGCCTTCGCCGCCGCCTTCGGCTTCGACCCGCGCGCGTTCCTCTCCGATCCGCGCCTGAGATCCGACGCGGCTCTTTTCTTCGCGCCCTATTTCGTGCACGAGGTCCAGCATCACCGCCAGTTCGTCTGGTCGCGCGCCCACGGCCTCAAGGGCGTTTATAGTCAGGAGTGGGAGCAGGAAGCCTACGCCGCGCAGGCCGCGTTCATCCGTCAGAAACGCGCCGAAGGTCCGCGCCTGGACGCCCTTCAGCGCCGCCTGGCCGCGCGCCGGCCGGACCTGGCCGCCGAGTTGAACCTGCCCGAGGACATGGACCGCGATCCCGCCGGCCACGGCCTGTGGCTTGCGCGCACCTACCGCACCGTGCCCACCGCCGTGCGCGCCGCGGCCAGCCTGATCGACGCCGCGCTGGCCGCCGCGCCCGCGCGCGGCGCCGCGGACTCCGCCGTCGACGCCGCGCTGGACGCGGCCGCCGGGCTGCTGGAGCGCTCGCGAACCGAACTGCGCCGCCTTTTCGCGGCCCGCCGCGCGGAAGTCCCGGTCGGGCCGGCGTCGAACGCGCCGTAAAAGCGCTAAAATGGACGCCGGAGGAATCCCCATGCCCGCCGCCTCGCTGCGCTCTCGCCCCGACGCCTCTTCGTCTCTCCCCGCCATAAACCCGGCCCGGCGCGCGCTGGCCCGACTCAACGCGGCGGCGGGTCTTCTGCTGATGGTCGCCGGCGGCCTGGTGACCTCGACGGCGTCCGGGATGGCGGTGCCGGATTGGCCGCTGTCCTACGGACAATGGCTTCCCGCGATGACCGGCGGCGTGTTCTACGAGCACGGCCACCGGATGTTCGCGGCCGCCGTGGGGCTGCTGATTTTGATCATGGCGGTGTGGACGCAGCTTGAGGACACGCGCCCCGGGGTGCGCCGGCTGGGCTGGTGGACTTTGGCTCTGGTCTGCGGTCAGGGCGTTCTCGGCGGCGTGACCGTGTTCTTCAATCTGCCGGCGCTGGTCTCCGCCGCCCACGCCACGCTGGGCCAGACCATCTTCTGCCTGCTGGTGGTCATGGCCGAACTGGTGGGCGATGGCGCCGCCGCCCCCGTCGGCCCGTCGGCGCGCGCCTTGCGCCCGCTGGCCGTCGCCGCGGCGGGAACGCTTTGGTTCCAGTTGATCGCCGGCGCGATCATGCGCCACGGCGGCACGGGGCTGTCCTGGCACTTGGCCGGCGCGGCGATCGCGGGCACCACGGCCGGAGCGTTCGCCGCGTCGGTGATGCTGAACCGGCGCGAGCCGGAACTGGCCGGACTGGCGCAGACCTTGCTCGCGCTGCTGGCCGCGCAGATTCTGTTGGGCGTGGCCACGGCGGACTTCCGCACCTTGCCCGCGCCGCGCGCGGACTACGCGATGATCGCGACGGCCACCACGCACCTGGCCGTGGGCGCGTTCCTGCTGGCGACGACGGTCCTGCTGGCGCTGCGCGTCTTCCGCCTCGACGCGTGAGCGCGCCGGGCCGCGCGCCGCAAGTTCTGATTGCGGTCGTCCCCGACGCCCCGCTGGTCGCGGGCCTGCCCTGCGCGGTGCGCGCCGCACGGCGGGCCTGCGCGGAATTGTCGCCCTCGCGCGTGATCTTGGCCGGCGCCGACGCGGCGTTCCTGCGGCGCTGGCAAGCGCCTCTGGCGGCGTGCGGCGAGGCGCTCGTCGGCGGCGACGACCCGCGCGCGCTGAACGACGATCTGCCCCTGCTCGCCCTGGCCGGGGACGCGTTGGCCGACGACGGAGCGCTGGCGGATTTCGTGCTCGCGGCCAAAGCTCCCGCCGCGCGGCGCGCGGCGGACCGCGCGGTCGCGGCTTGGACCGACTCGCCCGACGCTTTCGGCGCGGGCGCCGCCCGGCCTTCGCAGGTCCACGCCCGGCTCCTGGCCGCCGCCTTCCCGGCCATCGCGGCCGGCGCCTTCTTCGACGCCGCGACTCCGCCGGCCGCGGCGCGCGCGGCCGACGTTCTGTATGCGCGCCTGGCCAAGGACAGCGACGGCTACCTGGCGCGCTTCGACCGCCGCGTGTCCTTGGCGCTGACGCGCCTGCTCCTGCCCCTGCCGGTCACGCCGAACCAGGTCACCGCCGCCGGCCTGGCGTTGAGCCTGCTGGGCGCATGGGAGCTTTCTCTGGGCGCGCCCGCGCGCCAACTGGCGGGCGCGGCCCTGCTGTGGCTGGCCTGCATCCTGGACGGCAGCGACGGAGAACTGGCGCGCCTGAAGCTTCTGGCCACGCCCACGGGCGGCGCGTTCGACCTGTGGTGCGACCACGCCGCGCACCTGGCGACCTTCGTGGCCCTGCCCGTGGGCGTGGCGCGGCTGCACCCGGGAATGGACTGGCGGCGGGCCGGCGCGCTGCTGGTGCTGGGGGTAGCGGCCAGCGCGGCGTCGGTGTGGAAGCTGGTTCTGAGCGTTCCCGAGCGCGAGCGCGGCCCGCGCGCGGCGCTGGTCGAGCGCGTGGCCAGCCGCGACTACGTCTACCTGATCCTGCTCTTCGCGGCACTCGGGCGGCTGGACTGGTTCGTCTGGGCCGCGGCCGCGGGCGCGAACTTGTTCTGGCCGGCGCTGTGGCTGCTGGCGCGGGACCCGACGCACGCCGGCACGCTTTACGGCGGGCGGACCCCGGGCAATAGCACGTCGGCGTAGATCACGCCGCCGCGCGCGCTTAGCGGCGTCGCGTAGCTTTCCACGAACAACCGCCTCGTGCCGCGCGGCGGCCGAGGGTCGAAGGTCAGAAGCGCGTGCGGGTGCTCCAGCGCTAGCCAGGCATAGGGCTTGATTTCAGACAGCGGCGTGTCGCGCCGAATGATCGCGATGTTCCGTTCGGCCACCAGCGCCCCGTCCCAGGACAAACCGGCGCGGATGTCCTCGGCGGCATAGCCTCGCTGCTCCAACCGCGCCGCCGCCCGCCACAAGGCGGCGTTCCAAGCGGCGGCATCCCTGGCGCCGCACCATGACAGCGCTCCGAGTATGGCCGCGCCCCACCAAGCCGTACGCGGATGATCGGCGCAGGCGTCCAGTGCCGCCGCGATCGCGGCGGGCACCAACACCAGCAGGTAGCGGTCGTAAAACATGTAGCTGAGCAAAGCCGGCAGGAAGGCCAGCGCCGACGCGGCGGCCAACCACGCAGCGCCGCCACGCGGCGGCCGCGCGACGGCAAGAGACATCAGGGTGATCAGCGACACGGCGTCCCCCGCGGCCCATAGCGCGCGCGAGGCCCACCAACCCGCGACTTTGAACGCGGCGCCGGGAACAATGGCGGGTCCCAGGCCGCCATACCAGAGCTGGTCGCCGAAGCCCGGCGGGAGAAGCCGCGCGTGGAACGCGGTCAGCCACAGAGCCCCCCCGACGACGGCGACGACGGCGCGCGGGCGCGTGATCGGACGCCGCGCTGCGGGTGAGAGAAGCGCGGCCGCGCCCAACGGGAAGACCAGCAGACCCAGACAGGCGGCGGATGACGACAGGCGCAGAAGCGTGTCCCGAGCCAACGTCGCGGGCGCGTCCAGACGCGCGAGGCTTTGATGCGCATAATACCAAGTCGCGTGGGTCGCGCCGTAGGCGTGCAAAAACCATGTCCCCTGCAGCGCCAGCGCGGCCAACGGCGGCAGGAGCAGTATCGCCGCGCCGCGACGATCGCCGCGGCGAAAGAGGACGACGGCACCGACCAGAGCCGGCGCCAGGCCGATTTGCCGCGCCAACGCCGCCGCGATCGAGGCGAAGGAGGAAACCCAGAGCCAGCGTCGGCTGCCCTTGACGAGGCCCAGGACCGACAACAAGAAAGCGGCGAGGAAAAAAGCGTCGGTGTAGAAAGACAGCGTCACCCCGATGAACAGAGGGTCGAGCGCCAGAAGGGCCGCGCCCAGAAGCCGCCGTGAAGGCGGATGACCAAGCTCTGCCAGCAGACGCTCGAAGATGAAGAGCGCCAGCGCCGACACCGTCAACACGGAGACCCGCAGCGAGATTTGGCTGAAGCCGGTCGGGAGGCAGAACAATGTCCCCCAAAGAATGTGGCTAATTGAGGTGGCGACGGCAAACTGTGAGATGCGCAGCCGTCCGGTCGTCAGAAGCATCTTGACGCTATAGGCATAAGCCCAGTCATCGCCGATGGGTACGATCTTGCTCATGGGGGCGGCAGCGAGCATCAGTCCAAGCCACGCGGCCAGGGCCGCGAAGGATGGCCAGGTACGATGGCGGGATGAAGCGGTCACTCCCGGCCCCGCGGGCGGAATGGATAAGTCTTCGCCCATCAGTCCTCAACGCCCCATGCAGTCAGCGTCGCGCGCTCCTCGTCGATAGACTTCACCTTCTTAAAGCGCGCGCCGCTTCTGCCCTTCACGCGCGCCTCGCACTGCGCCCAGGTGGCGTGGCGCTCCAGGCGGCCGTCAAGAAGGCTGAGGTAGGACGCCGGCCCGGACGCGACGGCGGCGCGGGCGCGCGGCGCGCTCTTGCGCGCGGGCGCGGGCGCGTCGGCCGAGGGCGCCAGCGAGCCGTAAGGGTAGCCCGTCAGCGGCCCCGCGTAGAGCTCCACCGGACGGCCGCGCGAGAAGGCGACGGCGATCTCGTCGCAGCGTTCGTTGGCGTCGTGGCCGCTGTGCCCCTTGACCCAGCGCCACTGCACGCCGCCGCGTCCGCGCGCGGCGACCAGCGCGTCGAGCTCCCGCCACAGGTCCTCGTTCTTGACCGGCTCGCCCGCCGCCGTGCGCCAGCCGCGGCGCTTCCAGCCGGAAATCCAGCCCGTGATGCCGCCCAAGACATAGGTCGAGTCCGAGTGCGCGATCACGGGCTGGCTCAGGTGCGCGACGGCGCGCAGTCCGGCGATCACTCCGCCCAGCTCCATGCGGTTGTTGGTGGTCGCCGCTTCGCGTCCGCCCAGCTCCCGCACGGTGCCGTCGGGCAGCGCCAGCACGCACGCCCATCCCCCGGGTCCGGGATTGCCCGAGCACGCGCCGTCGGCGAACAGTACGATCATGAGGCGACATCTTAACAAACGGCCCACGGGGCGCGCGGTCGAGCGCGGATTTTCACGCCTTGAACTTCACTTTGGCCTTGCGCATGCGCGGGTCTCGGCTTCGTTCATTCGAGCTTCTTGCGAAATTCAGCCGGAGGCAGAAAACTTTCCGAGGATATCACCTTTCTGCCGGTCTTGGATTCCAGTTCCAGCCGCGCTCTCTTGGCGATGCGTCCACCCTTCTTCGCGGCGTCCTTATTTTCGCCCATGCCGGTGGCGTCCACGCTCTCGGCGATCTGCCGCGTGGAAAGCTCGGCCAGCGCGGTAAAGATCAGCTCCGCCTCGGTCATGTGGTCGCGCAAGTTCTGGCTTTCAAGCCCCTTGAGCTTCTTGTGTCCCTGAACGGAGACGTCCGCCCATTCCTGATGGATGATGTTGGTCAGGATCGCGTATTCGTCATCCTTCTTGATCTTGTGCTTGGCCCAATAGTCCGTAAGCTTGTTGCGCGTCTCCTGCCCCGTCATGCGCTGTTCGATCCACTTCTCGCTGCGGCCGTGCTTCTTCCACGTCTCCCGCGCGCGGTCCAGCGATAGCGCCGGGTCGGACATCTCCTTCATCCGTTCGTAGCCGACTTTCGCGAGCCACAACTTGATGGGCTCCGCCTTGGGACTGGGCACGCTCTGCACCAGTCGCAGCAGCGTCTCGGCGTCCGCCACGTCTGTAAGGTAACTTTTGCCATCGGCGGCGGTCATTTTCAGTCGGTTACAATTTGTAACCGACTGATTTCCCTCCTTGTGAAGCCGATTCTTAAGAACCTTCCAGTAGTTCCGCGCCGATTGGAAGTCGGGCTGCTGAATCAGCACCTGGATGATGTCGACGATCGAAAAATACCATACATCGGCTTTCGCGTCGTAAGTGCGCCGTATCTTGCGCCCTTCAAAGATGGCTGAATCATTTGCCATTGCGTCCTCCTAAAGTCCCCCAGTGCGCGGAACAAAAGACGGCGACGTCTTAGAGTCCAGGTCGGGATACACCGATATCAAAGCCCAGCTCAAGAAACTCGCCGGCAAAGAGACCGCCCCTTCCGCACCAAGGCAGCGTGTGGCGAAGATTGATTACAAACTCGCGGGAAAATGTTTCCACTTTAAGGCAGGCCTTCTATTCACGGATTGGGCTTATTTTCTTTCTTCAGACTGGAGGAGCGGCCGCGGAACGTGCCCGGTCGCCTGTAGAACGTCCCTGTGAGCAAGCATCGAGAAGCAGAAGGCGTGCACGGTCTGCGCTTCGACATTCTCTGCGCCAGCGATTCCAATCGCCGCGACCGCCCGAGAAAGATCACCGGCAGCGACCGCAAAATTTCTAATCTGCTTTTCGTTTTGCAAGGATTGAGCCATTTTGATTTGGGGCCGTCGGTCGCGTAACCGCGCAGTAAAAGGCTATTCCTACTTTTTCAAACCAGGCAGCGCGGACTTGATTTGGGCCGCGACGGCATCGACACCCTCGCGAAGCAAGTTCTGAGCAGCGTCCACCGCAGGAGTGAATGCGGTGACATCGTGGTGATTGCCTTCGTACACAGTCCCCGGATGTCTGGCCAGAATTGCCAGAACATTGCTCGCGAGAGCCTTAGCGGCTTCTGGGTCGGACGCCATCTCGCGCTTGTACCCCTCGAAGGAAGCGGAAATCGCCTCCTTGGTCGCATACTCCTCCTCCATCCGAGTCGCCAGGGTGTGCTGGCGCCCCGCGTAAACGGCCATCCAAACCGGCGGGACCATGTAGGGCAGTCGCTGCAACAGGTGGCGAGCCACTGCCTGCCAGTCATCAGCATTGGCCTCGAATTTGAAGCCCAAATAAAGCACTACGGCCATCAGGAGCACAAGGCTGCCGAACAAGATTTTGGCCCACTTCTCGCGCTCTTGCTCGAAGTGTTTACGCTGGCGCAGAAACGCAGAGGCCAGGCCGGCGCTCGTAGCGCTGGGCAACAGATTCTCGACCTTGTCCTTCAACGCAGAATATTCCGCCTGCAACTGCGCCAGAGTGGTCTCGTAGGCCTCAACTTTCTTCTCCAGGTCCTGGCTCTTGGTCACCAAGTCGGAAACAGAGTCCAACTTGGCTTTTGCGCCTTTCTCAAACGAATCGATTGCGGCGTGCGCCGTCTTCGAGCGCTCCTGGAGCTCAGTGATAGTGGTATTGGTCTTCTGGATCGCCAAGAGCTGCGCGGCAGAGTTGTCCTTCGCGGCAATGACCTGCGCGACATCGGCCTTGATGTTTTTCGACTCGTCGCGCACACTCTGCGACAGCACATCGATCTCCTTCTTCGACTCGGTGATGCTCGCCTGGACCACGCCTGCCTTGCCGAACACTTCCGCGACGGCCTTCGCGGCCTCGTCGGCACTCTTGCGGGTGCCTGCAATCGCAGTCATGTCGGCCTCGCTCGACGCGCGAAGATTAGCAAAGCCTTGACCAACCGCCTCGATTTCCGCTCTCTTCTGCGCAATCGTAGCCGCGTCTGACTCCATCTGGGCCTTCAGCTTGGCCGCGGTGTTCGAGTGCTCCTCCACATAGTTCTTGGCTTGGTTTGCGCGCAGAGCCTCATTGTCGGCACGGGCCTGGGCCTCAGCGGCCTTGGTCAAATTTTGAGCGATCGTTTCATGAGCGGCATCGGACTTCTTGGTCGCAGCCTCAAGGATACTCAAGTATTCCTGGGCCCGCTTAACAGCCTCGGCCAACTGGTCAAGGTAAGATTTCGAGTCCCGCCCATATTCAGGCAGCTTTCCAAAAGTCACCGCGTCGTCCGTGTCGGCCATGGAAACCCCCAAACGATCATGCTACGGGTCGAGGCAGTGTGGCGGGCGTTGTCGGCAGGGAGCAGCGGGTGCGACATGCATGCTCGCGTCGGCGGCGTCCGGACTACTTCGTCCAGTTATGCAGGTTATTATTATAGCACACGACAGAAATATCGAACATCAGTTCTACTTCTTTGTCGCAGCGTTCAGGCGCAACCGATTGCCATTCAGTCTTTGGCCGCCACGGTGCCGTAAAGCCCGTAGTGGGCGAGCCCTTGGTGGCTCCCGATCCCCGTGTAATGCAGCGAATCGTCTTGTCTTGAGCGCTAACGAGATTTGACCCACTTCTGCTAACGAAAACTGACCCACCACTGGAGCACGTTGTGAACGGCACGGAAACGGCGCTTTGAGGCGAAGGAACGTATAAGTAGTGCGGAGCACTCATCGTTGACGCGCGTCAACGCTCAAAGGTCTCCTGAAGGTGGGTCAATTCTGAGTAGCACAAGTGGGTCAATTTTCGTTAGTGCTGAAGCTTGTCGCCTTTCAGCGCCGCCAATGCCACCCGCGCCTGCAACTCAGCCTCGTACTGTCTTCGCTTCCTGCCCATTTTCTGCTCCACGTTCTGAGGTCATTTTACACCTTAGCACGTGATCCGAATTTTTGGAAGCACCTCACAAACTAAGTAGAATCGCGCTTAGAGGATCGCATGGGCCGCGTGCTCATGGGGAGAGCGATAGATGCCGATTGATGACAGGCTCATTGACCAGACTTACTCGGACTGCAAAGCAACACATGGCGGTGTCCGAGAGGACTACTTCGGGCTCCTCTACCTGGAAAAGGAGTTCAACCTACCCCGCGATCAGGCCGCCGTCCAAGCCGCCTTCGGTGGGAACGATTACGGCCTTGACGGCTTCCACATCGATCCCGCCCGCCGGAACCTTTACCTCTTTCAGTTCAAGTGGTCGCAATCTCACGCCCTCTTCAAGCAGTCGTTGCAACGGCTCATCGAGTCGGGCATGGATCGAGTGTTTGGCAACGCCACACAGGACCCTCATCAGAACCAAATGCTCATGCAACTCAAGAGCCGGCTCGTGACCGATCAAGCAATCATCGACCGGGTCATCATCCAATTCATTTTCAATGGCGATCCCGGAGAAGCTGATCGCAGTCAGGTGCTGGATAAGCTACGGGAGGACTTGGAGAGCAAGAAGTACCTGATCGACCAGTACTTCAAGGGCCGCTCGGTCGATATGACTTTCGAGTTCCGATCCGCTCGCACCCAGCGGGTCGGAGCCGTTGTCCATCAGCGGAAGACGCATTCATATCCTGTATCGGTCGAGAACATCATTAAGCGTCCGGGACCCAATGGCGAAGTCATGTACGTTGGCTTCGTGAAGCTGATGGACCTCCATGCCATGTATCGGGAGATGAACTACCGGCTCTTCGAGCGCAACATCAGAGCGGGCTTGGATGCCGACAAGGCCCCGAATCGCGCGATCGCCAATGCCTTGAAGAAGATCGTGATTCACGGGACTGATAGCCCAACCGTCTTCGCGTTTAACCATAACGGAGTGACCATCTACGCTGAGCGAGTGGATGTCCAGGAGAATGACAGCCTCCTGATCACCGAGCCTCGCGTACTCAACGGCGCGCAGACCATCACCTCCATCGAGCGCTTCTTCGAGGCCAACGACGGGAACCAGCAACTGAAGGACCGAAGACAACGCCTAGATGAGGTCCGAGTGCTTTGCAAGGTCATCACGCAGGCGAAGCCGGAGTTCGTGGTGGCCGTGACCGTCAACAACAACAGGCAGAACCCCGTCGAGCCCTGGGACCTTCACGCCAATGACAACATCCAGCTCGAACTCCAGGACAAGCTCCGCGAAGTCGGGATCTACTACGAACGCCAGAAGAATGCCTTCGAGAACCTGACCGAGGAAGACAAGGCGGAACTGGAAATCACGGAGTATAAGCAGATTGAACTGCTCCGTCTCGCCAAGACCTTTCTAGCCGCCGACGGCGAGATCGACAAGATGCACCGGATGCGGGATGTCTTCGAGAACGAGAAGATCTACACCCAAGTCTTCAACGAGAGCCGGCTGCACTCGGACTCCCGACACATGGTGCTCTGCTACAAGGTCCAGCTCCGCCTGAACCGCCTGATCCGAGAGATCCTCGAGCGGGGGAGCAACAAGTACGCCTATATGCAGAAGGCAAAAAACCTCATGTGGGCTCTCTTGTGCCAGGGCGTCCTAAACGATGACCACCTGGATACCTATGCCGAACGGTTCGGGCGCAGCTTGGTAAGCGAAGCCGACTATACCGAGTGGCTGGCTCGACTGGCTTCCACGCGCGTACGGTTTCTGATGTCCGGCGTCGTTGAGAAGGCGCCCTATGCCGATATGATGGCGGAGGAGCGTTATGACTTCCTCCGGACCCGGGCGGTTTATGATCGCTGCATGGAGCTTGCTTACAAGAAGTGGGAGTGGGTGCATAAAAATCTCAAGTGAGGTTGACGTCCTCAACCGCCCGGAAAGCCCGGGGCTTCTAACCGATCTTATCCGATCTCAAGCGCCAGACACATCAACTCGTTCAGCACAGTGTCGTGCCTCATCGTTTTCTCGACACGGATATCCAGTAACGTCGACATCTCTCCATGCCGCCGGCTTAAACGCCGCGCGAGGCGCGCAGCCACTGGGCCAGGCGCTCCATGCCCGCCTCGATGCTCACGCGCGGAGACCAGTCCAGGTCGCGCTTGGCCGCCGAGATGTCGAACCAGTGCGCGGTGGTGAGCTGGAGCACCAGGAAACGCGTCAGCGGCGGCTCGGAAGAAAGCCGCAGAGCGCGCCAGACGCCTTCGCAGGCGTTGGCCGCCGCGAAGGCCAGTCCCTTGGGGACGGAGCGCGTCGGCGGCGGCAGGCGCGCGGCGGCCAGCATCCGGCCGATGATCTCCCAGACGGGACGAGGGTCGCCGGCGGATAGGAAGTAGGCCTGGCCCGCGATCGGAGACGACGGCGAGAGCAGACGGGCGGCCTGGAGGTGGGCCTCCACCGCGTCGTCGATGTAGATCGTGTCCACGCGCTTGTCGTCGTCGCCGATGCGAAACAGCCGCCCCGCCCGCGCGCGCGCGACCACGCGCGGAAGAAGGTGCCGGTCGCCGGGGCCCCAGATCAGGTGCGGACGCAAGGAGACCGTCGCCAGCTTCTCGTGATCGGCGGCCAGGACCATCTCCTCGGACAACGCCTTGGTGCGCGAGTAGTGCGAGTCGAATTTTTTCGGATACGGCGCAGACTCGTCCACCCCCTCCGCGTCCCCGCCGTCGAAGACCACCGACGGCGAGCCGGTGAAGACCAGCTTGCGCACCCCGTGCTCGGCGCAGGCGCGCAGGACGTTGCGCGTGCCGGTCACGTTGGTCGCGAAGTAGTCCTCGTAGGTGCCCCACAGGCCCACCTTCGCGCCCACGTGGAACACCGTGTCGCGGTCCGCGCAGGCCGCAGACACCGCGGCCGCGTCGGCCAGGTCGCCGCGCGCCGTGTCGATGCCCAACGCCTCCAGCTCCGGGTATTGGCCGCGGCCGAACACGCGCACGTCGTCGCCGCGCTCGCGCAGACGGCGCGCCAGCGCCCCGCCTAAAAACCCCCCGCCGCCGGTGACCAGGGCGCGCATCACGCCAGGCGCTCCGCCGCCCAGACCGCCAGGCCCTCGCGGAAAATCTTCGCGTTGTGGCGGATGTCCACGGGAAAAGACGGATGATAGAGGATGGTCTTGACGCAACGGGTGTGGGCGTATTTTTGGCCCAACGCCAGCAGTTCCCGCGTCAATTCCGCTTCTGCGCGCTTCGTGCCCGGCTCCAACTCCACGCACAGCACCGGCTGGTTTTTCACGCCCACCAGCGCCGTGCGCTTGACGTTCGGATGCGCGTTGAACACCCCTTCCACCGGGATCGTGTACAGATCCCCGCCGTCCGTCTTGACGCGCTGGGACTTGCGCCCGCAAAACCACAGCCGCCCGCGCTCGTCGATGTAGCCCAGGTCGCCCATGCGGTGGCGCATGGACGCGCCGTCGCGTATTTTCGAAAGCGCCGTCGCCTCCGGCCGCCGGAAATACTCGCGCGTGACCACCGGGCCCTTCACCACGATCTCCCCGATCTCCCCGGGCCGCGCGCGCAGGGCCTCGCTCCAGGCGTGGACGGGGCCGTCGTCGACGGCGATCACCGAGACTTCCACCCCCCCCACGGGTCGGCCCACGCACACCCCGCGGCCCTCGGCCGTCATCGCCGCCGTCTCATTGAGAACCTCCGCCGAGGAGATCAGCGCCACGGGCAGGGCCTCGGTCGCGCCGTAGGGCGTGTGGATGGGCACGCCGACGCCCAACATTTCTTTGAAGCGCGCCAGCACCTTGGCCGGCACGGGCGCTCCGGCCGACATCACCCGGCGCAGGTGCGGCAGCGCCACGCCGTGGCGCGCGCCGTAGCGGCCCACGCGGTCCAGAAGCGCGGGCGAGCCGAACAGCTGCTGGGCGCGAAACTTCTGCAGCGGCCCCACGATGGCGGCCGGGTCCACGGAGCCCGGGCGCGTGAAGTCCATCTCGGGGATCACGGCCGTCATCCCCAGCGCCGCGTCGAAGAGCGCGAACAGCGGGAAGGTGGGCACGGAAACCTCGCCTTCCTGGATGTCGAAGAGCTCGCGCAGGAGCTCGACCTGCGCGGAAAAAACGCCGTGCGTGTAGACCGCGCCTTTCGGAGCGCCCGTGCTGCCGGAGGTGAACAGGATCGCGGCCGGGGCGTGCGCGTCCACGGACGGCGCGGCGAAAGCCCCGCGTCCGCCCACCCCGCGCAGCTCGCGCGTGTTCCACAGACCCGGGATCTTGCCGTCGGCCACCAGGCTCAGCCGCGCGGACTTGGCCCAGCGGCCCAGCAAACGCGCCAAATGCGCCTTGGGCGAGCCGATGAAGGCGGCCGCTTGCGCGTCCTCCAGGCAGCGCCCCATGTTCTTAAAGCCGATGCCCGGATCGATGAGCACCGGCACCGCCCCCAGGCGGAACAGCGCGAACGTGCAGGCAAAAAAATCCCGCGACGGCGGAACCAGCAACGCCGCGCGCTCGCCGGGCTGAAGGCCCGCGCGGCGCAGGCCCGCGGCCAGGCGCTCCACGTCCTCAGCCAACTCCGTGAAGCTGACCGTCCGTCCGCGGTGGATCAAGGCGGGCGCGTCGCCCCGCCGGGCGGCGACATCCAGAAACCGGGCGGCAACGTCCGGCCGCCCCTGCGCCGCGGTCATGCGGGCACGGGCTTGGCCACGAAGCCCGCGATCAGGGCCACGGCCTCCACGGGCGAGTCTTCCAAGAGAAAATGGCCGCAGTCGTAGAAGCGGCGCGCGTCGGCGTGCGGAAAGCGGCGCGTCCAGCCGTTCAGGAAGTGCTCGTCGAACACCCAGTCCTTCATCCCCCACGCCAGCAGCATGGGCGTGTCTTTAAAAAGCCCCAGCTTGGACTCGGTGTCGGAGAGGACCTGCCAGGCCGGCTCCGCGATCCCCAGCGGGATGTCCTGCACGAAGCGGTGCACGGCCAGGCTTTGCCGCCAGCCGTCGCAGACGGACAGGTAGCCGTCCTCCGCCGCCGGCGACAGCGGCCGCTTGGCCGTGCAGGTGCGCAAGACCGCGCGCCGCGCCAGGCGGCTGCCGCGCAGCACCAGCCCCGCCGCCCCGCCGCGCAGCAAGGACAGCAGCGGCGGCAGGCCTTTCTCGCGCGGCAGGCGGAAGCACGCGGTGTTCGAGGCGACGATCGCCTTCACGCGCTCGGGATGGCGCGCGGCCCAGGACATGCCGATCATCCCGCCCCAGTCGTGCAGCACCAGAGTGATCGGACCCGAAGGGGCGACGCGCTCGACCAGGCGTTCCAGATCATCGACGCGGGACTTGAGCGTGTAGGCGTAGCGGTCCTCGCCCGGCCGGTCGGACAGACCCATGCCGATGTGGTCGGGCGCCAGGCAGCGGTGCGTGGCGCGCAGGGCCTGGACCAGCCCGCGGTAGTAGAACGACCAGGTGGGGTTTCCGTGGACCATCAGCACGGTCTCGCCTTGCCCCTCGTCGAGGTAGTGCATCGCGTAGCCGCCCAGATCCAGACGCTTGCCCTCAAACGGATACAGCGCCTTCCAAGACTCGCTCATCGCCACTCCCAGCCCAGCATCAGGCAGTTCAGCCCCGAGCCGATGCCCAGGAAGCCCACCTTGTCGCCTCTATCCAAGAAGCCGCGCTCGTCGGCCAGCGCCGCCGTCAGCGGCAGGCTCACCGTGCCGATATTGCCCAGATACTCATACGTCGCGTAGTCCTTTTCCAGCGGCACGCCGAACGCGCCCAGCACCGCCGCGCGGTGCGGCCCGCCCACCTGGTGGCAAACGGTCTTGTCGACCGCGCCCGCGCTCCAGCCCAGCTCGTCCGTGAATTTTTTCCACGTGCCGCGCGCTAATTCCACGCCGCTCTTGAGCACCGCCGCCGCGTCGGTGCGCATGAAGTCGCGGTCCCAGCGGCACAAATCCCAGTGCTCCGGCGCGGACTGCGCCGCGCCGCCCAGCAGGCGGGGGCCGTCCGCGCCCAGCGACCCGTCCGTCAGCAGGACCGCGACCGCGCCCGAGCCCCCGGTCAAGGTGGCGATCGACAGCTTGAAATGCTCCATCGTGGGACGCGCCAGCATGGAGGCGATCATGCTCTCGTTGATCTCGCGCGCCGACTCGCAGGACACGATCAGCCCGGCCCGGATCTGGCCCAGCTCGATGCGGTTGGCCACGTCCACGATGCCGCTCAAGACTCCCAGGCAGGCGTTGGACAGGTCGTAGACCGCGCAGTCCCGGCCCACGCCCAGCGCCGCCGCCACCGCGCACGCCGTCGCCGGCTCAGCACCCTCGCGGCAGACGCCCGCGTAGACCAGCGCGCCCAGCGCGTCCGCGGACACGCCGGACTTCGCCAGCGCTTTCTTGCCCGCGCGCGCGGCCCCCTCCGCCAGCTTGAAGCCCGCGTCCCACCACCGCCGCTCGCGGATGCCCGTCAGCGCTTCCAATTGGCCCGGCGAAAAGCGCAGGGCGTCGTAGAGCGCCGCCACGCGGCCTTCCAGCGCCGCCGACGACACGACGTTCGGCGCCAATTCGTAGGCCAGGGCGCCCAGCGTGACTTTTTGATAGCGCATGGATGAAGGCGCGCCGCCGACGGCGCGAGGGGTAATATACCAATCTCGACGGGTGCAATGCCTCGCGCCGGTGTCGCGTCGACATCCGCGCTGGCGCGAGGTCCCAGACACGAGCAGGTCCTTTGGCCCAGGCATTTAGGCCCGCATGACCTATATTTATGACGATGGCGGCCCCCCTGAACCGACGCACGCACGCGCCGCATGCGCTCCTGGTGGCCGCCGCGCTGCTGTCCGTCGGACACGGTCCGGCCGCGGCCGCCCAGGCCGGCCCGCCCGTCTCCTTCCATTTCAATCCCCGGGACGTGCCGCGCTACGACGCGGTGGTCGTCTCGGTGTGCGGCCTGGAGTTCGCGGATCTCAAGCAGGCCATCCTTGACCGTCTTTTCCAGCATGACACGCGCCAGATGGCCGCCGCGGCCTCGCGGCTGAATGAAAGCCGCCTGGGCGCCTCGGTGCCGTCCACAACGAACAACGCCTATTTGGAGGAAGCCTTGACCGGCATGCTGGCGACCGCCGGCAAGCATGACCTGGTGGTGCCGCTGCCCTGGGACCGAAATGTGGCGAACACCGACGCGGCCGAGGCGGATTTCATGGCCTGGCTACCCCGGATTTACGCCGCGACCTCCGCGGCGCACAAGCCTCTCTACGTGGTCGGCCACAGCTGGGGCACGGTGATGATGCACCATGTGCTCGTCTCTCTGGCGGCGCGGGGGTCTGCGGTCCGCGTCGATCGATTCATCACCCTCGGCTCGCCGCTGGTGCCGTCCGACGCGCTGATCAAGCTCTTCGACGGCCTGGAATTGCCGCCCCAGGATTTCGGCGTCCAGTCCGCCAAACCGGCCAACGTGGCCGCCTGGATTAATTTCTGGGGCGCGCGCGACATCTTCTCCAACACGATACCGGCGGCCGGCGCCGAACACCGCGTCGACGACGCCGCCGCCGCCTTCAACGCCCGACTGGGGCTGGCCCTGCTGGCGCCGGGCCGAAAGGCGCAGGCGGCGAAGGATTTGGTCACGCTCGACGACTTTTCCCTCTGGCACGCGTCGTATTACGCGGGCTACGATCAATATTTTCCGTCCATCCAAGCGCGGCTGAACCTGGATATCCCAGACGAGATCGTGACGCCGGACGCGTTCTGATCTCGCGCAACGGCTTGCTAAATCGCGGAGCCGGGCTCCCGCACCCGCAGCGTGAAGTCGCGCATCTCGTAGACGCAGAGCCCGTCGCGCGAGAGCAGGCCGTCGGCGGTGATCGTCTGGGCCGCCTCGTCGACGCCCGTGATCCAGCACTGAATCTCGACGTTCTTGTTGGCGGGCGAGTATTGGCCGCGGTAGAGCCACCGGTGCCGACGGCCCCCGGAACCATGCTCTCGAAGCGCGCGCCGCCACGCGGCCTTCCAGCGCCGCCGACGGCGCGAGGGGTAATAGACCAATCTCGACGGGTGAGAGATCATCTTCGCCACGTCCGTTCCGACGACGCACAATTCGCGCAGATCTGGGTGCTTACGGACGGACGCTCGACCGCGCGGCGGCGGGATTGAGGTCGGGCGCAACGCCTGCTACACTACGGTCGCAAGCGCCGCGACGGCGTTCACGCGCACATGAAGATCAAAGCTCCGGTCGGCCGCGCCGGACAGGACATAAAGACCCTCGTCGATCTGCTTTTATGGCGGGCGGACTCCGAACCCGAGCGCCTCGCTTTTTCGTTTTATACGGACGGGGAGAAAACCGGCGCCGCGCTGACCTGGCGGCAGCTTGACGCGAATGCCCGGAAAATCGCCGCGCGCTTGGCGCGCGACGGAGCGCCCGGGCGGCGCGCGCTGATGGTCTATCCGCGCTGGGAGCAGTTCGTGCCGGCGTTCTTCGGCTGTCTTTACGCCGGGTGCGTTCCCATTCCCGCGCCGGCGCCGCATCCGGCCCTCCTCAAGAGAGCCGCCCCGCGGCTTCGGGCCGTGGGAGAGGATTGCTCGGCCTCGCTCGTTCTGACGACCTCCACACTGGCGCGCGAATTCGCCGCGCTCAGCGCCGCCGCCTCCGCGCTGCCGGCCGCGGCGGTCATCGTGGCGACCGACGCGCTTGACGGCGAAAACTCATCTGGATTCCGGCCCCGCCGCGCGCAGGCCGAGGATCTCCTCTGCCTGCAGTACACCTCCGGATCGACCCACGCTCCCCGCGGAGTGATGATCACCCATCGGAATTTTCTGCAGAACTCCCGCTACCTGAGCGAATTTCTGGAGTCCGCTGCGGACCGCAGCCTGGTCACCTGGCTGCCGCACTACCATGACATGGGTTTGGTGAGCGCGCTGCACTGCCTCGACGCGGGCATGTCGGTTCACGCGATGAATCCCATCGATTTTATCAAGCACCCCGGCCGCTGGCTGCGCGCCATCTCCCGCGTCGAGAACCGCGTCATCTCCGGCGCCCCGAATTTCGCCTATGACCTATGCTTGAGATCCATTTCGGATTCCGAACTGGCGGAGCTGGATTTGAGCCGGTGGAGCCTGGCCTGGAACAGCGCCGAGCCGGTGCGCTCGGACACCCTGCGGGAATTCGCGCGCCGCTTCGAACGCTGCGGTTTCCGGCCCGAGGCTCTTCGACCCTGCTACGGATTGGCGGAAGCGACTTTGATCGTCAGCGGCGCGCCGCCCGCGTCGCAGGCGCAGATCGGCGGCCGCGCCATTGTGAGCGGCGGCCGCGTTTTCGCGGGAGAGAAAGTCCGCGTCGTCTCGCCGCGGACCCGGCGCGTCTGCGCTCCGGGCCGCGTCGGAGAAATCTGGGTTTCCGGCGCGAGCGTGGCGAAAGGCTATTGGGGAAACGCGCGCCAAACGCGCGCCGTCTTCCAGGCGCGCACCGCCGACGGTGAAGGTCCCTTCCTGCGGACGGGCGACTTGGGCTTTTTGCGCGACTCGGAGCTGTTCATCACGGGCCGTCTCAAGGACATGATCGTTCTGCGCGGGCGCAAGTATTACCCGGAGGACATCGAACTGGCGGCCGAATCCGCCCATCGCGCCGTCCGGCGGGGCGGCTGCGCGGCCTTCGGCATCGAGGTCGGCGGCGTTGAAAAGCTGGCTCTCGTCATCGAGCTCGAAAGCGGCGGCGCCACGCAGGCCGAGGTGATCGCGGCGGCGCGCCGCTCTGTCGCCGAGCGCTGCGACGTCGAGCTGCACGACGCCGTCGCGGTTCGCCGCGGCGAGCTTCCGCGGACGACCAGCGGCAAGATTCGCCGTCGCGAATGCCGCCGGCTTTATCTGGGGGGCCGCTTCGCCGCGCGCCAGGCGCCGACGGCATGAGTCTCAATCCGCCGCGACGGCCGAGCGAAGGAGAATTCGAACGCTGGATCGCCGCCCGCCTGTCGCGCGAATTGGGCATTCCCATAGAGGAATTCGACCCCGGCGCCGATTTCACGACCCTGGGGATCAACTCCGTCGCGCTGGCCGGCATGTTCGGCGAACTCGAGAAGCGGACGGGGCGGCGCCTGGACCCGTATCTTCTGACCGAATGTCAGAACGCGCGGGCGCTCGCGCGCCTCCTGGAAGGCGGCGACGCATGAACGACGGCGCGCGGCCCGCCGTGCACGAAGGACGCGGACCCGGCCTGGCGTCCTTCTGGACCGCGTTCCTGCTCGGCGGCGCCGCCGCGCTGCTGGCGGGCGCCTGGGGTCTCCGGGCGGCCTCCAGGCCGCGCGCGGGCCGCGCCCGCCAAGACCGCGCGGCGTTGAATCAGTTCATCGCGGCCCTTCCGCCTGGAGACGCCGTGCCCGGCGTCGAGAGCCCGCGCTTGGCCAAGAGCCTGCGGCTGTTCGTCGCCAAGCCGCTCGGCCTCAAGTCCGGAGCGGCCATCGATCCGCTCGCTTCTCCGGGACTTTTCGCGGCGCTTTTCCCGGGCTACCCGGAGACCATGAGGAACGACTCCGGCCTGTGGCGGGACTACTTCTCTCGAGAATTCGGCACGAAGGTCTCCTCGGGCCGCCTCGGCGCCGCGTCGCCGGACGGCGCGACCGCTTTCTATTCCTGGACCGGCTGCATCGACGTGTTCCGCCGCTATGGGGCCGACGTCGTCCTCCTGGGCGCGTCCGACACGGCGCAAGGAGTGGCTCCCGACCTTCTGGCGAGGCTCCTGCGCGAAAGCGGCGTTCCCGCGCTGGCGAACGCGCGGGTTCTTTCGTGTGAGACGCCGACGATGCTCCCGGAAGTCGCGCGAGACACGGCCGCGATGCTGGCCGGCACCGGGCGGCGCGCCCGGTGGGTCGTCTACGGTTATTCTCCAGGCAACAGCGACACGCGCGCCCCTGAATACGACGAAATTCTGGCCGATAAGCGGGCGGCCCTGCGCGACTATCGAGAAAACCTGACGCTGGGTCCGCTGGCGGCCTGGGACCGCCCCGTCGCCTTTCCTTGGTCCTGGAACGAACTGCTGCCCTTGCGCGCCGATGACTCGCAGGTCATGCTGAACCTGCTGCAGGAGGATCACGCGGAGCGGTCGAGGAGGCGGGCGGTGAAATTCGACCTGCGGATTCCGGACGAGGTCGCCCGGTCTTCGTCGACGCTCGCCGCGTTCACGCGCGGCCTGAAGCTGCCCCATCCATTTCTTCATGACCTCGCCGACGCGGGCTGCGGGGAATTCTCGGACTCGGCCCCGCGCTTGGCGGACGCGCTGTTGGCGATGCACGGGCTCGGCGCCGCCACGCTTCTCTTCGTCGATCCCACCACGGGATTGGAACTGTCGACCGCGCCGGCCTGCTACGCCCGCACGGAGAGGGCGATGGTCGCCCGCGCCCGGGCCACGCTTGTCGACGCCGCGGATGCCGCGGAAATGGGTCTTGATCCGACGGACTTCATCTACGAATCCCCGCCCGGCTCGCGGCGTTATTGGCTCAACACCACGCACGTCAACAAGCGCGGCGCCGAAAAGCTCACGCGGCGCCTCGCCGCGGACATACTCCAAGGCGAACGCCGATGAGCTACATACGCCCCGAGTTTTTTCTTTTTTTTGCCTTCGTGCTCGGAGTCTATCTCGTGGTCCGCGGCCGGAGCCCGCGCACGGCGCTGCTGATCGCCGCCAGCCTCGCCTACTACGCCTGCGCCGGTCTTTTCGACCTTCTCATCTTTTTAGCGGTCGTCGTCTTCTCGTATTGCGCCGCGCGGCTGGCGCAGGCGCACCCGCGCCGGCGCGGATTCTTTCTTTTCACGGCGGTCGCCGCGCTGACGGCGCACCTCGTGTTCTGGAAGTACCTCCCGTGGATCGCCAGCGGTTGGCAGACGCTCGACCCCGCCTTCATGGGCGGCCGGAGCATCGCGCTGCGCCTGCCGCTCGGCATCAGCTTCTTCACGTTCCAGGGCATCGCCTATCTCGTCGACTATTGGAGAGAGACTATCGTCATGATGGGCTTCGCGGAGTATCTGCTCTACCATTCGTTGTTCTCGCACATGATCGCGGGGCCGATCGTGAGGGCGCGCCAACTGCTCCCGCAGCTGCGGGAACTGACGGGGCCGACGCCGGAGGACTTGGGCGTAGGCGCCGCTCTGTTCGCGCGCGGGCTCGTCAAAAAAATGCTGATCGCCGACCGCGTTGCGCCGTTCGTCGACATGGTCTTCGTCTCGCCCGGAAAATGGGGCCGAGAGGCGCTGGTCTGGAGCGCGATCGGCTTCGCCGTGCAACTCTGGGGAGACTTCAGCGGCTACACGGACATGGGGCGAGGCACGGCGCGGATGCTGGGCTTGCGCCTGCCGGAAAATTTCATGAGCCCGTTTCTCTGCCGAAAGCCCTCCGAATTCTGGGAGCGCTGGCACATCACCCTCAGCCATTGGGCGCGCGACTACGTCTTCTGGCCGCTGAGGCAATGGGCGCTCGCCCCTTTCGCGACGGCGCTACTCCTCGGCCTGTGGCACGGAAGCAATTGGACGTTCCTGCTCTGGGGCTTCTATTTGCGCGCGCTCTTCGTCGCAGAGGACGCCGTTTGCGCCAGCCCGGTCGGACGTCTCTGGAGCCGACTGCCCGACGCCCTTCGGCACGCAGCGCTCATCCCGCTGACCCTGACAGCCAACATCGCCGGCATCGTGATCTTTCGCTCGGAAAGCCTTTCCAAGCTTCTTGAATACATCGCCGCGCTTTTCGGCGGACCGCTGAACGGCGCGGCGTCGACGGCGTTCGGCACGACGGTCATGCTGGAACATTTTTATCCGGCCGCCGCTCTCGCTCTTTTTTTCGAAGCGCTGTTTTATCGGCGACTGCAAAATCGGGAGTGGCGGCCGTTCGGCGCGTGCTCCGGAGCAAACGCGCTCGACTCCGCCGTCCGAGCGCTGGAAGCGCGCGTCGTCGCGTGGCCTGCGGGCCTCGTACTTGGCGCCGCCGTGGCCGCGAGCGCTCTTGCCGCGATTTTCTTCCGCCAGGGCGACGCCGCCTCGTTCATCTACTTCAGTTTTTAAGCGACGCGCCGTCGATCGAGTCGAAAAAAAGATGGAGCGTGCCCATCGCCGAGACGTTCTCCTGAAGCGGGTTGTCGTAGGTCACGGAGAACTCATATTCCACGTTCTTTTCCAAGAGCAGGCCCGTTTTATCGGAATAGACGGGAACTTCAAGCATCTCCCGGCGAGAGCCTTCGGCGGGATGGCCCGATAACAGGACGTGACCCGTCGCGACGGCGCGCAGGGCGTAACCGACGCCGTAGCGATGGATGTGCACGGTCGCGAAATGCACGCGACCGGAGGCGGGCAGGGTGAACCGGACCGTGTATTCATGGCGTCCCGGCGGAACCCACCACATGTGCATGAGATCCTCGCGCGCCGACGACGCCATCTGCTTGGCGTCGCGACGCGACCGCCCGCGCCGAGAGAAGCCTTCCCCCGGTCCGATGCGCACGCTGACGTGATAGAGCGGACGAACCGAAACGCGCTCCGCGTCCGCGACGAAGTTGAAGGCGACCTTGAAATAATACCGCGCATCGATGGAATCATACGGGCTCTGGAGCATCGCCTCGACGACGTAGAGGCTGGTCGTGTCGACGTGAAAGCCGAAGCCGGCCGGAAAAGAGATCGTGTCCTGGCCCGCGGTCAGCGGCAGATTATTGCCGAACTGATAGTCTTCCCCGCTCAGATTGATCGCCGTCGGCGGGGCGCGAAAAACCGCGTGGCAGAAGACGGTGTTGTCGGGGCTCGGCCGCTGATCGGCGTCCAGCAGATGCACGCCGAAGCTCCGAATCCAACCGGGCCGGTCGAACTGGATCGTGGTCGTGATGTAAGGGCCCATCATCGTGGGATGCCGGCCCTTCAGGCGCAACGGACCGAGGGTCTGATCGATCTCCTCCGCGCCCGACGCGGCGGCGAGCGCGACGAACGCCGCCGCGGCGAGGAGCGCGGCAAACGACCCGTGTCGCATGATCATAGGCGGCGGTGCAAGCCCGACTCGGGCCAGCGAAAGCGGACCTCGCGCTTCGCCCAAGACGCGAATTCCGCGCGCAGTTCTCCCCTCCCGCGCAGCGTGATCGTGACCGAGCCGGCGCGGCCCAGCCGATCCGCGTCGGCGAACGAAGTCGGCCGCGGCGCCGCCTCGATTAGAGGAGCCTTGATCGGCGCCAGTTCCCAGCGGCCGTCGCTGGAGCGAACGATCCTGCCGATGGCGCGACCATCGAGCAGCAGTTCGGGGGAGCGCAGCGCGCCGGCCGCGATCCCGAGGCGGGCCGGCCAGTCCGGCGCGGCGACGAGTCGGCGCGCGCGATCACGGTTCGGGCGCCGCGAGCGGTCCTCCGCCGCCGCCGAGAATCCCGCCTGCCCGATCGCGACGCGCGGATCGAACAAAGACGCTTCCCCCAAGGGTATTCGCCGTTGCGGAGCCGTCGCGTCCGGCAAGAGCTCCAAGCGCATGCCCGGCCGCAAATCGAAATCTAGTGGAAAATAAAGCGCGTCGAGCGTGTTGCCCCCCGGAACGGACAGCGCAAGCAGGGCGCGGATGCCGCGAGCGCGAAAGTCCACGATGCGCGGAGCGACGCCGAAGGCCGCGACGTCGGCAAAGGTCCCGATGTCGGCGCCTCCAAGCGACAAGTCGGCGCTCGCAAAACGGTCCAACGGCACGGGCTCGCCACGGCCCGCGGCAATGCGCGGCAACGAGAATTCAAGCTCATTCCACGCGGCCGGATCACGCCCTCTCAGGACGTCGGCGTAAGCTTTCGCGATCAGAGCATTGCCCATGGCCGTTGGATGCTTACGCGCCCAATATGGGAAGCTTCTGGGCAGAGGGATCGTCTCCAGCACCAACTTGGAGGACAGTTTCACAGCCAGCGGTGAGAGTTCGTGGTCCAGGTCGAAAACGACGACCTGACGAGAGGAATCGGACATTTTTCCCAGCAGAAGTCCGGCGATTCGCGTCAACTCGCGCCGGACAGACTTGCGCGAATAATAGAACGGATTGCGCAAGGTCCGGCGCCGAGGCAGAAGGCACTGCAGAAAGGCCGGCGGCCTCAGGTCGTAGCGCAGGTAGTCCCAGCGCGGCAGAAAGCGGAAATAGTCGCGAAAGCGGGCGTCGAAATCGCGGCCGCCGCTCACGTCGACGAAGGCCGCGTCTCCGCCATTCAGCACATAGCGCCCGTGCAAATAATAAGGCTCCGCATCCTCGCCGTGGTTGAACGTCGCGTCGCGCTCGACGCGCAGGGCGGCCGGCCCGACCAGAACGTAGTCCAGATCGTAGCCTCGCCCAAAGGTTTCCCAAAAGCGGTAAATCTGGTGCAATCCGTGCCAGGGATTACCGAAATTGATAACCTCCACGTCGTGCCGGCCCGCCGCGCGCAGGCGCCGGGCCAGCAGAGACGGGAAATCCAGCCCCGGCGCCACGTTGTAGCCGTCGGTAAACGAATCTCCAAAGGCGCCGATGCGGACGACTCCCGCGGGCTTGCGGCGCGACGCCTCGGTGAAGCGCCCGGCGCGCGGCTCCGCGACGCTGCCGATGGAATTGAGAACGTCCTCCGGAACTCCCGATCGGAGGGCGACGGCGGCGAAGGAAACGGCCGGACGCCTTTGCTCCAGCCGCCCGACGTAGCGCCGCCAGAGCGCGGCGTCGGCCGCCAGCAAGACGAGCAGCGCGCCGCAAACCAGGGCCAGCCGCGGCCAAAGTCCGCGCCGCGAAAGCTCCGCGCGCTTTTGAAAACCGGAACGTCGGCGGGGCTCCTCGCTCACCGCCGATATCTTACCTTTCCACGCGCCTTACTCCGCCAGACGGCGCAACAGGATGTCCTCGTATTTCTCGGCGGTCTGAGGAGAGCGGCGCCGGATGTCGCGCGTTTCGCCGGGGTCGGCGCGGCGATCATAGAGCAAGAGCGACAGGCAGCGCTTCTCTGGAGCGGCGGCCGATGACGGGCACTCCTCGCGCAGAAGACAGGCGTAGTGCCTGTCGCGCACCGCGTAATTTCCCCGCCAGGCGGCGAACGCCGCGCCGCCCGAATCCATGCGGCCTCCCGCGATGATCGGCATCAGCGACACGCCCTGCATCGAAGCCGGCGGCGCGGCCCCCACGGCCTGAAGAACGGTCGGCATGACGTCGATGCTCTGCACGACGGCGCTTGAGCGCACGCTCAAGCGCGCGCCCGGAAACGCAAAAATCAACGGGACTTTCAGCGCCTCGACATGAACGTTGCCCCCATGACCGTGACGCCAGGTCCCGTGCTCGCCGAACGCCTCGCCATGATCCGAGGTCACCACAATCAAGGTGCGCTCCAAGAGGCCGCGACGCCCCAACTGGCGCAGGAGTTCCCCGAGGGCTTCGTCGGCCTCGTAGACGGACGCGTCGTAGAGCGCCCGCACGTACGCGCGGTCACGCGCCCGGTCCAGATCGAAGCGATCCCAATAGATCTTGTCCAAGACTTTCCAAGAACTGAGATGTTTGGCTCCGCCGCTCCCTCCCGCGTCCAACAGCGCGGCCAACGCGCTCCAGTTCGGCGGCCGCGAGGCGTCCGCGAATATCTCGGGATGAGCGGCGATGACCGCGGGCGAGAACACTCTCTGCGGCGAGCGGCTCACGCGCGCGGCCGCCTCGCGTTCAAGAGCTTCGAAGGAAATGCTCTTTTCCGGGTCCAGCGCGGGCAGGAAACGGCGGGCCGCGGCATCCGCGGGAGTGTAGGGCGACTGCGCGGACCAGGTGTGCAGGAACATGAAGAATGGAGCATCATGCCTTTCCTCGAGCCATGAAAATGCGCCGCTCCAATCGTGCTTCCAGTATCGGGGCGCGACGGCCTCGTCGAAGCCGTCATGAAGAGCGCGATACCCGTTGTAGGGGTCCGTCGTTCCAGCCCAAACGGTCCGGTAGCCGTATTCGCGCAGCACCGAGGCCAGCGTGCGCGTACCTCGCTTCAGCCCGTCGCGCCCGGACTCCGACACGCCGTGCGTCCATGGATATTGGGACGTAAAAAGAGAGACGTCGCTTGGCAGGGTATCGGGGACATGGGAAAACGCGTCGAGAAAAACAGCTCCGCGCCGCGCGAGGGCGTCCAAGTTCGGAGTCGCCCCGCGACGGGAACCGTACGCGCCCAATTCGTCCGCGCGCAAAGTGTCGATCGAAACGAGAACGACGTTGCACCCCGGGCAGGCCGCCGTCATCGAAACGGTCGAGCGGGCGCCGCAAGACGCGGAAGCGACGCAAGACGCGACGAACAGAAATCGTAATATCGCGCGCGTCATGGGCCGATTATAGTTATTTCATCGTCGCGGTCGCCGCATGGCGCGCCCTCGGGCCTCGGCGGCGGGAAAATCGAGTATAATCGAAAAAAAGCGGCATGGAATCGACTCTAACGCGGGCTACGCTGACTTTCGCGGCGCTCCTCTCGGCGACGGGAGTGAGGCCCGCATATGCCGCCCCGGCCTCCGCCGACGCCGCCAAGCCCGGTCCCTGCGACGCGGACACCCGAAAGTTTTGCGCCGACCTGCCGAACGGCGTTCCCCGCTGCCTGTCCGAAAACGCTCCGTCTCTTTCCAAGGAATGCCGCCGGTGGGTCCATCGCTACGATCGCGCCAAGAAGAAAGCCAAGCTCGAATGCCGCAGCGCTCTGAAAGCCGCCTGTCCCGACGCTCAAGGCTGGGACGCGATGATGGCCTGCGTCAGCGCGCACGACGCCGCCGATGCCCCGCGCGCGTGCATCGAAATCTTTCAGGCGCTGATGAAAGCGCGCGCGGTCATCCTGAATCGCGCCGCGACGCCGGCCGCGGCTCACCAGTAAAAACCGTCGTTTATTTCCGCGCGGCCAGGCGTGCGAGCAGCATCTGAGCGAGCACTCGCGAGCCGCGATGATTGAGATGGATCGGATCGATGAAGTAGCGGCGCGGGTCTTTGCCCGCTCGGCTTCTCATCTCGCGATCGAGGTCGATCAGCCCGGCCCCCGTCTGAACGGCCACCTCGCGCACCGCTTGCGCGTAGCGCTCATGATCATCGAATTCCGCCGGAGAATGCTCCGCGGCCCAGCGCCGATCTTCGGCGAGCAATCTCGGCTCAGACGGCGGGGTGATCAGCACCGCCTCGGCGCCGACGCGGCGGGACAACGACACCATCTCCGTCAGATTCCGCCGGAACTCCGCCAGCGACACTTGTGGAACCCAGCGGAAATTTCGCCAGCCGTCCTCCCAGTAGCAACGCTGCAGGCGCAGCAATACGGACGCGCAGCGGCTGTATCGCGCCAGCCGCCGCAAGACCGCAAATGTTCTTTCGTCGGCCGCTTCGCGGGCCAGATCGTTCCAACCAAAGTAGATCGCGACCATCTTGGGGCGGAGCGCCAGCAACGACGAATGACGCAGACGCGCCAAGGCCGTTTCGGTGTTATAGCCCGGAACCCCGGCATTGACCGTCTCGACTCCGTTGGCGGACAGCCAGCCGGGGTAGCTCTCCGGTTCGCGCAGACCGACGCCGAAGGTGCAGGAATCCCCGAGACTGAGCACCTCCGGCCGCCGGGGCTCCGGCCCGCGCGCGCCCAGGCTGTCGATGCGCGCGGAACATCCGAAGAGATCCGGATATTTTCCTGGCTTCAGAGTGTAGCGTGCGTAAAAATCGTCCTGTGCCCAGCTATCGGCGCTCTGCACCCTCCAGTCAGGATGCACGCCTCTCGCCGCCAGAACCGCCTCGGCCAGAACCAAACTCGCGGCGCAGGAAGCCGCCAGAACGCTCAACTTAGCGCATGCACGTCGGACGCGCGCGTTCAATGTCTTCTAAGGACGGACCTGAAGCGTGAAGTCGCGCATCTCGTAGACGCAGAGCCCGTCGCGCGAGAGCAGGCCGTCGGCGGTGATCGTCTGGGCCACCTCGTCGACACCCGTGATCCAGCACTGAATCTCGACGTTCTTGTTGGCGGGCGTGTATTGGCCGCGGTAGAGCCACCGGTGCCGACGGCCCGGGACCATGCTCTCGAAGCGCGCGGACGCGCCCAGGTCCGGCCAGCGGTCGCGGGCGTGGCATTTCATCAGCTCGATGAAGGACTCCAGGCCCAGCGAGCCGGGGCAGACGGGATCCTGATAGAAGTGCGCGTCGAAGAACCACTCCTTCGGATTGACCGCGCGGCGGCCGATCAAGGCGCCCAGGCCCCGGGGGCCTTGGGCGTCATATTGATCGACGGAGTCCAGCAGCAGAAGCTTGGGGCCCGGCAACGCGGGCACGCCGCCGGTCAGCGGCAGCCGGCGGGGCGCGCAACCCGGAGGCGGCACGAAGGGTTTTGCGCCGCGCAGCCCCACTTGGTCGGCCAAGGAGGCCTTCGTGAAGAAGCCGAACTCGGTGGTGCCTTCATAAACCAGGCGGCCGGCGGCGTCGGTCATCTCCAGACGATAGCCCTGGATGATCATGCCGCCGGATTGAGAGACCTTGGTCATCACCACTTTGGTGATCAGCGTTCCGACCGCGGGCGTCACTTCGATATGCTGGACGGCGTCGCCGCCTAGGTTGCGGAAGGACAAGTCGATCGGGCTGGTCAGCGCGGAGCCGCAGTAGGCGGCCAGCCAGCCGCAGGGCTGAAGCGCCACTTCCAGCAGAACGGCGAAGGGCATGGTCGGCTGGCCGTTCTCCGCGAAGTACCACGCGTCGCGCGGCACGTCGTATTCGGCCGTCGCGGCCGCGCCCGCCTTCAAGACCCACGGCTCGCCCTTCGTCTCCACGATCCGGTCGAGGAACTGATACGGCGGCCCGGGCAGGCGCGCGATGACGCGGTCCCGATCGAACGGAAGATATTTGTCGCCGAAGGCCTGGGACGGCTTGCCGTTGGAGTACGCCAGAATTTTGTCCGGTCCGTAGAGCGCGGGACGCGGGCCGGACCAAAGAGATTCCACGTCCCGGCGCGTCAAGCCCGTCAGGCGGACCGACATGTCGGTGATCGAGACGATGTTCTTGCCGTCGGAGTACATGAACGCGTCGGCCAGGCAGAACGGCGTGCCGTCGGGCGCGTAGCCCAGTTCCTTGATGTGCAGTTCGTAGCGCGCTTTCCGCGTGGACGCCAGGACCTGGCCGCGGCACTTAAGCCGGGACGCCACGCCGGGCACGGGTTCGTGATGGACGCGGCCTTTTTCCCCCACCCAGCCCATTCTCATCAAATACACGCGCAGCGTGTGCAGACAGCACTCATACATCAAGGTGCCCGGCATCACGTTGTCGCCCTTGAAGTGGCAGACCAGATGCCAGTCGTCGGGATGGATGTCGGCCTCCCCGACGGCCAACCCCAGCTTGTAGCGTCCGCCCTTCGGATCCAGTTCCAAGATGCGATCGACCAGCTTCATCTTCCCCGGAGGCAATGTTTCAGGTAAAAACGGAACGGCTTTGAATGCATCACCGAAGGCCGCGGCCAGGTGACCGGAACGCAGACCGGAGAACTGCGCGTCCGACAACGAAACTTTCTCGCGGAACGGAGCCAACGGCTTCCAGTCGGCCGGAATCTTTCCCGGAACGAGCGCCTTTTCGGCGTCCGTCAAGACGATGCCTTTGCCCTTCGCCAGTTCCGCCTGGGTAAAAAAGCCCGCGCAGCCTTTTCGCATCGTCATCAGCGGGCGGCCGTGGACGGTCGCGTCGAAGCGGAAGAAGAACAGCCAGATGTCGTCGTGGCGGCCGAAGCCGTCGATGGCGATGTCGTAGCGGATCACGTCGCCGGGCCGGGGCAGATGATCCTGGAACGTGACCACCGCGTCGAGCAGGCGGTAGACGGCAAGACCCTTGGTCTGCGAGTCGATGCCGAGGTAGCCCGAAAGGAAGAGGTCGGCTTGGCCGGCCTCGACGGCCACGCAGGTGGGGATGCGCTCGTTGTCCAGATACCACGCGCCGCTTTTGACGTCGTGCTCGGTCACGCAGGCGCCGGACTTCATGGAGTTGGGCGCGCCGCTCACGCTGACGATGCGGTCGACCAGCATCAGCGGCTCGTCAGGCAGGCGCACGCGCGTGGGATAGGCGTCGACGTGGGCGAACGCCGGTCCCAGCACCGCGCCGATGCGGCCCACGGCGAACTCCAGGCACGCCGCGCGGTCCATGAACACGGGCGGCGCGGCGGGCGACGCGACGGGGGCCGGCACGCCGCGAGCCGGGGCGACGATCAGCGCCTGACCGGAGGCCAGCTTGAGCTGGTTCTGCAGATTGCGCGACTGAAGCGCCGTGAAATTCTCCGCCAGCTTCAGGAAGGTCGCGTGCGCCTGCGCGGCCGGCGCGGGCGCGGACGCGGGCGCGGCCGACGGCGGCGCGAACGCGGTCCGCTTTTCCGCCGGCCGTGAAATCGGCGCGGCGGGCTGCGGCGCGACGCGCGCCGGCGCGG
>JAJXVH010000148.1 GCA_021782205.1 bacterium
CGACCTGGCCAGCCTGCTCACCAGCACCGACATCGCGGTCGTCTTCCTCGACGCCCGGTTCCGCATCCGCCGGTTCACCCCGGCCGTCAGCGACCTGTTCGACCTGATCCCGTCGGACGCCGGCCGGCCGCTGACCGACCTCCGCCGGAAGTTCACCGACCCGGACCTGCTGGCCGACGCCCGGGCGGTGCTGGACAGCCTCGTCCCGGTCGAGCGGGTGGTCAAGAGCGACAGCGGGCGGTGGTACGCCCGGCGGGTGCTGCCGTACCGGACGGCCGACCGGCGGATCGACGGGGTGGTGGTGACGTTCGTCGACACCACCGACCGGAAGCGGGCCGACGAGGCCGTCCGGGCCAGCGAGGAGCGGCTGCGGGCGGTCGCCGCCCACCTGCCCGGGGCGGCCGTGTTCGTCGTCGGCCCGGACCTGCACCTTGTACTTGAGGTTGCCCGCCGCGACCTCGCGCGTGCCCTCCGCCGGCGCGTCGGGCGCGGCCCAGTCGTCGAAGGCGACGGCCGCGACCTCGACTTGCAGGTCGATGCGGTCGAGCAGCGGCCCCGACAAGCGCCCCAGGTAGCGCGCGACCTTCGTCGCCGAGCACGCGCACGCGCGGCGCGGATGCCCGCGCCAGCCGCACGGGCACGGATTGGTGGCCGCGACCAGCAGGACCCGCGCCGGGTATTCGAGCGCGTCCTTGGCGCGCGCCACGCGCACCGCGCGCTCTTCCAACGGCTGGCGCAAGGCCTCCAGCGCCGGGCGCGGAAACTCGGCCAGTTCGTCCAGGAACAGCACGCCGCCGTGCGCCAGGCAGATCTCCCCGGGACGCGCGGACGGTCCGCCGCCCACCAGCGCCGACGCGGAGGTGGCGTGGTGAGGGGCGCGCAGAGGCCGCTCGCGCAGAAGGCCGCCGAGCGGCGGCTTGCCGCACGCGGACTGGACCTTGGTGATCTCCACCGCCTCGGCCTCGCTCGGCGGCGGCAGGAGCCCCGGCAGGCGGCGCGCAAGCATGGACTTGCCCGCGCCGGGAGGGCCGATCAGCAGGAGATTGTGCCCGCCTGCCGCCGAGATTTCCAGCGCGCGCTTGGCAAAGGACTGGCCGCGCACGTCGGCCAAGTCGAGCAGCGGCGCGGCGTCGCGGCTCTGGGACGCCGGCGCGCCGGAGGCCGCGGGTTCGGCCGCGGCGCGCGCGCGGCCGCCCAGAAGGTCCACGGCCTCGCGCAGATCGCCGACCGGCAGCGCGCGCAGACCCGCCGCGGCGGCCTCCGCCGCGTTCTCGCATGGAACGACGATGGCGGCGTAGCCCTCGGCGCGCGCGCGCTGGGCCATCGCCAGCACGCCGGGCACCGGACGCACGCGGCCGTCCAGGGACAGTTCCCCGACAAAGCACCAGGACTTTTCCCAAGTTCCGGCCGGCGCCTGGCCGGAGGCCGCCAGCAAAGCTACGGCGATGGGCAGATCATAATGGCTGCCTTCCTTGCGCGGGCGCGCCGGCGCCAGATTCACCGTGACCTTGCGCGACGGAAACTTGAAGCCCGAGTTGCGCACCGCCGCGGCCACGCGCTCGCGCGCTTCCTTGACCGCGTGGTCGGGCAGGCCGACCGTCGCGAAGGACGGCAGGCCGCCGGCCAGGTCCAGCTCGACGAGGACCGGGAAGCCCTCGACGCCGCGCAGGCCCAGGCTGTGCACGCGGGACAGCATTTTAATTGTCGATCCCCGGCATCGGCGGCTGGAGGAAGACCTCGCGCAGTTCCGAGTCGATGCCGACCACGGTCAAGGACGGGTCGGCCTTGATCACGCGCGCCACCAGGTCCTCGGGCGAGAGCCCTTGAACGTAGGCCCAAACGTCGATGGAGTCGTAGGGGCCGTTCCATTTATACAACGCCGCTCCGTCCACGCCCGGCACGCCGCGCAGCATGGTCAGCAGGGAGCGCAGGCGGCTGGGATCCTTCGGGCCGGCCAGCATGAACGCCACGTTGCTGCGGCCGGCGCGGCGGCTCTTGATCTGCGCCTGCACCTCGGTCGCGGCTTTCTGGCCCGCCCCCTCCAGCGCCCGGCCGACGGCCGCGCTCGTCGACACGTCCACGGCCTCGTCATAGGCTGAGAAGAGCGTGGGCGTGCCGGCGGCTTCGACGTCGTAGAGCCGCGCGTCCAGGCGCGCCGCCGCGCGATACATGCCCGACGAACCATCGCGTCCGGCCGCGGCCACGGTGTGGCCGGCGACGACCCAGCCCCAGCCGCCGAGCGCCGCGGCGACGACCGTCTGCGTGTCGGAAAGGATGACCTGACGGTCCTTGTCCTTGTTGGCCGGATCGAACGGGTCGCGCAGGTCGCGCACGAAGACGCCCGCGCCGAACAGCGCCAGGCGCAGCGCGTCGCCCGACGTGAAATCCATCGGGCCGTACACACGCCCGGGAACTCCCAGCGCGACCAGGACTTTTTCCTGACCGGACGAGTAGCCGCGCGGCCGGGAGAGTCCCGCCTCCAGCAGGACCGGCGCCAGCGCGTCGGGCAAAACCTCGACGACGCAGCCGCGGCCGCGGACCGCGCGCAGGCGGCCGACGTAGCGCTTGAGGTGCGCGTAGATCAGCTTGTCGAGAACTTCCTTTCGGCGGCTGCCGGCGCCGTCGACCAGCAGAAGCGGGAGCACCGCGTCGACCGCCTCGCGGCGCGCGGCCTCGGGTGCCGTCGCGCGCACGTCCAGGGCCAGGCCCGTGTCGGTCTGCCCCGGCTGAAGCCGATGCCACGACGCGCAGCCGGGCAGGAACAGCGCGGCCAAAAGAATCACGCGGGATCGTTTCATGACGCGGAACCCTCCTCTCGGGCGACCGGGACGACGAAGCGGAACGTGGTGCCGCGCCCGACCTCGGACTCGAACCAAATTTTTCCGCCGTGCTTGGACGCGACCTCGCGCGCGATCGCCAGGCCCAGGCCCGTGCCCGGCGCGTTGACCTCGCCGCGGTTCGACGCGCGGTAGAAGCGCTCGAAAAGCTTCTCGCGGTCGGACTCCGGGATGCCGATGCCGTCGTCGGACACGGAGACCATAAAGAACTCTCCTTTGGCCCGGGCCGAAACCGCGATCCGGCCGCCGCGGCGCGTGAACTTGACCGCGTTGGACAAAAGGTTGTCGATGACCAGGCCCAGCCAGCGCGCGTCGCCCAGCACCTTCGGCGCCCGCGCGGGCGGGTCCCAGGAAAGCGTCTTGCCGCCCTCGGCGGCGGCGGGCTGATGGTTCTCCACGCTTTGGGCGACAAGCTCGACGAGATCCAACGGACGGAGTTCCATCCGCGCGCCGCCCTCCAGGCGCGACAGGTCCAGCAGGTCGCTGACGAGACCCGCCAGGCGCTTGGCGGCGGCTTTGGCGATTTGCAGGAATTTCATCTGTTGCTCGGTGACGGGCCCGGTCTCGCCGTCGATCATGACGCTCAGGAAGCCGGTGATCGTGGTCAGCGGCGTCTTGAATTCATGGCTCACGGTCGAGACGAACTCATCTTTCATACGATTGAGGGCCGCTAATTGTTCCATCGTCTCCGACAATCTTCGGTTCAAAATCGCGGTTTCCACCAGGATCGCCGCCTCCTCGGCGACCACGCTCACCAGCGCCAGCGCCTCGGAATTGAACGCGTTGCGCCGGCGGCTGCCCACGCGCATGACGCCCAGCACGCGGTCCTCCACGACGAGCGGCACCACCATCAGCGAATGCACGCGCCAGAGCTGTACCAGCCGCGCGATCACGCCCGGATCGTTCTGCGCGTCGCCGGTGACGAACGGCCGGCGGGTCTTGAACACGCGCACCGAGGACGCGCGCTCCTCGTTCAGCGGCAGACGGTAGAACATCTCCTGCTCATCGAGGCCGAAGGCGCCGGGCTGGGTCGCCAGTTCCCCGGTCGCCTCGTCGATGGTCAGGAACGCGACCAGATCCGCCTCCACCGCGCGCGCCACGATCGCGCCGATCGCGGCCAGCGCCCCGCCGCGTTCCGCGCGGCTGACCAGGGCCACCGCCACGTCGTGGAGGGTGCGCACCTCCTTCGACTTCCGGATCAGGCGGTCGTGCGTGTGAGTCAGTTCCTCCATGGCCGCGGTCAGACCGCCCTGCAGGCGCTCGCGCGTTTCCAGCAGCCGCGACTGGCGCTCGGCCAGGGCGGCCGCCGCGCGCAGGGCCGCGGCCGCCATCCGCGCGTCCTCCCGCGCGAGATCGGA
>JAJXVH010000043.1 GCA_021782205.1 bacterium
CCCTCCGCGACGAAGGCGCGGCGCCCGCCGGCCGCACGCGCGCGGGCCGGCCGCCCTTGCGCGCGAAGCGCGCGGCCAAAATCTCGGCCGCGACCGCCAGCGCCGTCTCCTCCGGCGTGCGTGCGCCCACGTCCAACCCGGCGGGCGCCGAGAACACGCCGGGCGCGGGTTCCACGCCCGCCGCCTTGAGCTCGGCCAGCAGTCCCGCCGCGCGCGCGGCGGGGCCCAGGAGTCCGACGTAGCGCGCGGGGCTTTGCAGGGCGCCTTTAAGCGCCGCCGCGTCCAGGGACAGGTTGTGAGCGGCGACGACCACGAACGTGTCCGTGTCGGGCCGCGCGGCCGCGCGCGCCTCCTCCCAGCCGCCGGCGACCAAGCGCCAACGCGACCGGTCCCAGCCCGCGCCGTGCAGACGTCCGGGCCGAGGATCGGCGACGGTGACGACGAAGCCCAGACGGTCCAGACGCCGCGCCAGGCGCCGCGCGTCTTCCCCGGAGCCGATCAGCAGGGCCTTGCCCATCGGTATATAAGGGAAGCGCAAGACACGGCGCACGTCGCCGCGCACCGCCTCTTCGTCCAACTCGGGCTCGCCGTCGGCGTAGAGCGCCTGCGCGGCGGGATCCTCCGGCGCCAGGTGGCGGCGGCGCCCCGCGTCCGGCCCCGCCAGCGCCAGCTCCACGACCAGGCCCTCGCCGCGCTGCAAGGTTTCGCGCGCGCCGCGGGCCAACTCGCGCAGTTCCGCGGTGACGGGTTCGATCCAGACCTCCGCGCGGCCCGAGAGGCCGCCCGGACCGAACAAGGTTTCATCTTCCCTTAATTCGAACTCCGCCGCGAGCGGACGCCCGCTCTCCACGGCCCGCTCCACGGCGGCGCGCAACTCCTCCGGCAACGTCGCTGTCGCGCGCGCGCCGCCGGCCGCGTCGTCGGCCAGCAGACACGACGCGCCGGAATGCTCATGCGGGAAGCCGTCGAGCGTCGCCAAAGTGGCCAACGCGCCGCGCACGGCCAGTGGATCGGCGGCGGCCAGTTCCTCCAGGGCGGTCAGAACGTCCATGGCCTCCTGGGCCCTCGGTGCAGCCATGGACTCGATTCAATCATATTCGCGCGGAGCGTCCGCCGCCTTGACGCGGCCCGCGCGAATTGGTGAACTGCTCTCCATGAAAATACTGGGTGCCGCCGTCCTGGCCGTCGTCGCGCTCGCCGCGATCCTGGGTCTGTGGGCCGTCGGCTCCTACAACGGCCTGGTGGCGCGGCGCGAGGCCGTGGGCAGCGCCTGGGCTCAGGTCGAAAATCAATACCAGCGGCGCATGGACCTGGTTCCTAATTTGGTGGCCACCGTCAAAGGCGCGGCCAAGTTCGAGAAGGACACCTTGACCGCCGTGACCGACGCGCGCGCCCGCGCGGGCTCCATCGTCATGGACAAGAGCCTGCTGGAGGATCCCGCCGCGTTCAAGAAGTTCGAGGCGTCCCAGGGCGCGCTCGGCTCCGCGCTGTCGCGCCTGCTGGTCGTCAGCGAGCGCTACCCGCAGTTGACCGCCACGCAGGGCTACCGCGACCTCCAGGTCCAGCTCGAAGGCACCGAAAACCGCATCGCCGTCGCGCGCCGCGACTTCAACGACGCCGCCCAGGACTACAACACCGCCATCAAGATGTTCCCCGGCTCCGTCGTGGCCGGGTTCGGGGGTTTTCGCGAACGCCCCTATTTCGCGGCCGACGCGGCCGCCCAGACGGCGCCCGCCGTCAAGTTTTGACGGCTTGACTTAGGTCAAGTCGTCGCGTTGATGAAAGTCCTAACCCGGTCCTGGGTCCTTCGGCTATTCTAGACCCATGAACAAGATCCTTCTCGCTTTCGCCGCCGCCGCAGCGCTCGCGTCGTCCTCCTCCGCGCAGTCCGAGACCCTCGCCCTCCAGGCGCGCGGCTTCGAGGCCGCCGGCGCCGCCATGACCGACGGCTTCTTCCTGCGCGATTCCTTCGGCGGCGTGCCGGAGTGCGCGATCATCGACGCCCCGGCCTTCCGCGCGTGGACGCTCTCCGAGGCGCGCGAGCGCCTGGCGCCCTGCTTCGACGCCGTCGCCCAGCGCTACCAGTCCCGCGTGGCCGTCGTCATCGGCTTCGTGGCCGACGCGCAGGGCGGCCCGGCGAAGGCCGGCCTGCTCTTGGAAACCGGCCTGGTTCCCGGCGGCATGGCCGACCGCGCGCTCTCCGTCTCCATCGCGCGCCGCGGCGGACGCCTGATGGGCCAGCCGGTGCGCGTGCTGACGCGCGGCGAGATGGCCTTGGCGCCGGTCAGCGCCGCGCAGGCGTCCGTGGAACGCTGCGTGACCGTCGACGTGGTCCGCCCCATCCGCGACGCCCGGGACTTCCTGAGCATCTACGGCCGCTGCCTGACCGGCGACTCCGCGCTGGGCATCGCCGCTTTGAAGTCCGCCGGCGGCCTGGCGGTGGCGGTGACGGCGCAGTCCGCCTCGGCCGCGGCGCTCAACGGCTACGTGACCGCCGACGCCGGCACCGGGCCGGTGCGCGTGCTGGTCTTCGTCGACGGCAGCCGCTAGGCCGCGGCTCGCGTCCGCGGCACCTGCTACAATAACGGGGTGGAAGACCCCATCCCCGGGCTGTTGGCGCGCATCGAGGTCCGCCGCGTGCCCCGCCGCGAACTGGCCACGTTCGGCGCCACCCGCGTGGACTACCAGCTGGTTTCCGACGCCGACGGCATGCCCGGACGCGCGCGCCTGCGCGAGGGCACGGTGCTCTCCGAGCGGCCGAAGATCCTCACGCCGGACGCGTTTCGCCAGCGCTTCACCGGCTTCGGCGACGACGCCGCGCCCTACGCGCGCTGGGCCGAGTCCAGCTACCGCGACCTGCTGCGCGCGCTGGAATACAACTTCCGCAATCAGGACCTGCGCACCCGCGTGCTCACGCGCGACCCGCGCGAGCTGACTGAAAGTCTCCTGGCCGAGGAAGCCCACGGCGCCGTCCTCACCTGCCCCGATGCCGCCTGGCCGCTGGCGCTGATCAAGCTTTCGCTCGACGAGGCCGCGCGCTCCTTTCCCGGCCACGTGCGCGACCTGGAGCGCCGCGGGCTGTTCGACGCCGACCGCGGCGAGGACGCGCGCCGCCGGCGCGAGATCGAGGCCCTGTTCGAAGCCGCGCGCGCCGACCGCTCTCTGTCCGACGCGCTGGACCGCAAACTGCGCGGCTACGGCTTGTTCGCCGAATACGAGGACCGCTTCCTGGCGCTGTTTCGTTCCGGTCCCGGCTGAAGCAACTCTGCCGCGCGCCGGACAATATTCTATGATTGGGGCCGCCATGCGCACCAAGCTCTCGCGCCGCCTCGTCGGCTTCGTACTGGTCGCGGTTTTGTCCGCCGCGTCGGTCATGATCGGACGCCGCAACCGCAAGCCCTTCTCCCCGGACGCGCCGGATTTTCGCAAGCTGGGGCCGGCCTCGGCGCCCGTGCTCATCGTCGAGTTCTCCGATTTCCAGTGCCCCGCCTGCCGCGTGGCCGAGCCGCCGCGCCGCCAACTCCTGTCGCTCTACGACGGCAAGGTGCGCTTCGTCTTCAAGAACTTCCCCCTGCGCATGCACCAATGGGCCCGCGCCGGCGCCTTCGCCGCCGAGTGCGCCGGACGCCAGGGGGAATTTTGGCCCTACCACGACGCGCTCTACGACCGCCAGGACCAGTGGACCAACGACAAGGCCGACTCCTTCCTGGAAGGCTACGCGCGCGAGTTGAAGCTCGACCTGCCCGCCTGGCGGGCCTGCCTGGCCGACCCGTCCGTCGCGTCCGCGATCGAGGCCGACCAGAAAGACGGCAACGACGCCTGGGTGAGCGCCACCCCCACCTTCTTCGTCGACGGAAAACGCTTCGTCGGCGCGCGCCAGCTCGCGGAGCTGGCGCCTCTGTTCATCGACAAGGAGCTCAAGAAATGAAGCCGCGCGAACTCGCCGTCCTAGCCGCGCGCCTGGCCGTGGGCGCGGTGCTGGTCTACGCGGGCGCCGCGAAGGCCTCCGCCCCCGCCGAGGAGTTCGCCAACGTGATCGTCAGCTACGGCCTGGTCGGACCGGACCTGGCGCTGCCGCTGGCCGCGTTCCTGCCCCTGCTCGAACTGGCGGTGGGCTGGGCGCTGGTGCTGGGCGTCAACGCCCGCGCGGCCTCCGCCGCCGCCGCGGCCATGTTCGCGCTGTTCGTCTTCGCGCTGGGCCACGCGGTCTTCGTCGGCATCCCGCTGCCCAATTGCGGCTGCTTCGGCGACGCCGCCCACTTGACCCCCGGCCACGCCATGCTCTTCGACACGACCTTGGCCGTGTTGTGCGCCTTCATCTGGCGCTTCGGCGCCGACGCCTTCAGCCTGGATGCCTGGGCCGACGGCGGCGTTTAAATCAGTCCCGCCGCGCCGCGCGCGAATCCCGACTAAAAAAGTCGACTGACGCTGGAGTCACCGTTTTCGACGTGAGCCTACGGCCTCTATTCAACGAGCGAGCGGATGGCATGCTCCAGACCGGCCGTCACGTCGGCCATCCGACGGTAGTCCAGTTTCTCCGGAGTGTCGCTCGTCTGATGGTAATGCACGTTACGCAGGAATGCCGTGTCCGTGACCATCACGGCAGGAAAACCTTCATCCCAATAATTCCTGTGGTCGGAAAGCGTGATCTCTCCGACCCATTCGGGCAGGCTTGCCGCAATCAAGCGCGTGCCCTGCGGCGGCCGGAATCCGTTCACAAACTCCTTCATGAAAGAACGCGAAGGCAAATTTGAGACGACCCCGATATAATCCGCCGTGTTCGGCAAAAAAAGCGACAACAACATGGGATATTTTTGCGAGCCTTTCGCGTCGTCATAATAACCCAGCATCTCCAGGCCGACCATTCCTAAGACGGTCCGTCCCTCGGCTTTGAGCGCCTGAGCATGAACCGCACTGCCCATCTCCGGGCCACCGAAGAACGGCGGCTCCTCCGTGGAATACGCAACGAAGCGTATCTCAACACGACTGCTGCAGTCCTTCAATCGTCGGGCCAGATCGAGCAGTACGGCGACCCCGGAAGCGTTGTCGTCGGCCCCGGGCGTTTCAAAAGCGGTGTCATAATGCGCCCCGATCACCAGCACCGGCGCGCCCGAAGACGCCGCCGGAATGGTCGCGATGAAATTCTCCATTCTGAGTTCACCGAAGCCGGGAGGGTGGACGAAGTAGGACTGCGCGCGAACGTTATAGCCCGCGTTTCGAAACTCGCCGCGAATATAAGCGGCGGTCGATGCCAGGCCGCGTGGATAACGATAGTTGCGTCGGCCGATCACCGCCGAAAGCTGGCGGACGCTCGCCTTCAAACGGAGCGCCTCGGGATCGCTCTTGATCCCAAGGTGGGGCGCCGGATGACGACGCGCCAGATCATAAGTATCCCAGGCGCTCTTGACCAGAATTGCGGCAATGGCAAACATGCCGAATACCGTCAATTTGATGATCTTCATCGCCGCGCGTCGGTCCACCATTAAAGAAGCGTAGCAGGTTCCCGGCGTAAGTCAACGACCAGCCCCAAAAGCCGACTGCGGCCGCTGAATGCCTCCCACCGCGTCCCGTGCATCCTTTTTCCCGCCTACTCAACCAAGAGGACCCCTATTCACCGCCTGGGCCTTTGGGCCCCCCCGTTTCCGGGCCCGGGGCCCCTGTTGCGTCGACGGGTCAAGGGCTATAGTGACGCCATGCCCCTCGCGCTCGCCCGTCCCAACGCCCCGCTCATCGCCCTGTCCACGGATTTCATCCGCGCCAAGGAGTATTTCGAGGCCATCGTCGCCTCCTCCGGCGACCTGATCTGCACCACCGACGTGCACGGCCGCGTGATGTATTTTTCTCCCGGCGCCGAGTCCATGCTGAACCGCCGCGCCCAGGACGTCATCGGCCATCCGGCCTACGATTTCTATGAAGGCGGACGCCCCGCCGCCGAGACCTTGATGCGCCTTCTGCGCGAAAGCCCCGACGGCCGCCTGCGCAACCACGAGATGCGCCTGCTGGCCGCCGGCGGCGCGGTCAAGCACGTGAACATGTCGGCCTCTTTTCTCAAGGACGGCCGCGGACGCGTGATCGGCACCTTGGGCATCGCGCAGGACATCTCCGCGCGCGTCGCGCTGGAGGCCAAACTGCGCGAGATGACGCGCACCGACGACCTGACCGGCATCTACAACCAGCGCTACTTCCACGACCGCTTGCGCGTGGAAGCGGCGCGCGCCCTGCGCCAGAAGCGCAAGCTCGCGATGATCCTTTTCGACTTGGACGGCTTCAAGCAGGTCAACGACCGCCTGGGCCACCAGGAGGGCGACCGCATCCTGCGCGCGTTCGCCGCCTCGCTCAACGGCAACATCCGCGCGGAGGTGGACACCGCCTTCCGCTACGGCGGCGACGAGTTCGTCCTCCTTCTGCCCGAAACCGGCGGCGCCGGCGCCGCACGCGTGGCCCGCCGCGTGGCCGCGGCGGCCAAGAAGACGCTGGCCCGCGACGGCGTGTCGACCAGCTGGGGCGTGGCCGAACTGCCGCGCTCCGGCGACGTGACGGCCTTGGTGCGCCGCGCCGACGCCGCGATGTACGCCATGAAATCCGGCCGGGACGGCGTGCGCCTGCGCGGCACCGACATCGCGCGCGCCTTCGGCGCCCCCGCCAAGGCCAAGCGCGCCGCTTAAGCGCGCCGCGCCGCCCGTCGTTTCTGTTAAAATAACCCTCCCTTGAAAACGGCCGACGACATTTTCGCCCTGCCCGCGACCGACCGCCCGCGCCCGCGCGACGGCTCCATCGCCGACACCTGGAGCAACACCCGGGGCTGGCTGGCGCTGGCCCGGGACTGGGGCGCCATCCTGCTGATCGCCGCCGCCTCGCGCCGCGTCGGCGGCGCGGCCGCCTATGCCGCGGCCGTCGCCCTGATCGGCGCTTTCCAATTTGCCCTGGGCGAGGCCCTGATCCACGAGGCCTCCCACTACCACCTGTTCCGCACCCGCTCCTGGAACGACCGCTTCGAGTTTCTCTACGCTTTGCCGTTCTTCATGACCGTCGCGCAGTTCCGCGAGGAGCACCTGGCCCACCACCGCGACGTGGGCACCCCGGACGACGCCCTGTTGGCCGACTACCGCCGGGCCGGGCTATTCCGTCCGCGCCTGAACGCGTTCTGGATCTGGTTTCTCAAGCCGCTGACCGGCTTTCCCGCCTGGTTCTACCTGACCAAGCTCTCGCTCACGCCGTGGCGCTGCGGCGCGAAGATCGTCGGTTTCTGGACCCTCGTCACTCTTCTGGCGGCGCGCCTGGGAGCGTTGAAGCTCCTGGCGCTGTACTGGCTGGTCCCGCTGTGGACCGCGCACGTGGCTTTTCTCTACTGGTCGGAGATCCAGGATCATTTCGCCACCCACTCCGGGACGCGCTCCGTGACCGGGCGGCTGGGCAACTGGCTGTGGCACAACAACGGCCTGCACGCCGCGCACCACGCGCGCGCGGGCGTGGCTTGGTTCCGCCTGCCCGAAGCGCACCGGGACTTCGCGGCGTCCGGCGCGCCGCTGGATCTCTCCTCGGGTTTCCTGGACACGTATCGCCAACTGCGCGCGGCCGCGCTCCGGCACCCGCAAGGCGTCCCCGCGCCGCGGCGCGGGGACTAAAAAACTTCAGCGCCGCAGTTCCACGCGCCAATCACCGCGCGCGTCGCTCACGTCTACCTGCGCCGTCCTCGCGGCCGCGTCGTAGCGCAAACCCCCGGCGGCCTGGCCGCGCACGAGTGCTTGGCGCGGCGCGAAATTCACCCCGTAAATGGTCAGTCGCGCGCCGCGCCACCACGGCCGGAAGCCGTCAGCCTCCGTATGCGCGTCCACGCTCAACCCGTCCTTCTCCACCGCGCAGGCATAGCGCACGCGCAAATATTTTCCTTTTTCATAGGCGAAGGTATGCCCGTCGTCTTGATACAGCGCGCCGCGGCAGTCCGGCCCCAGGTAGACGCGCAGTTGCAGCGGGCCGCGCGGCGGCTCCTGCGCGTCCTGCACGACCGCCTGCTCCGGCACGATCGCGCCCGCGCGCACGAACACCGGCAGTTCGTCGAGCGCAGGCCTCACCGTCACGGAGCTTTCGTGAATGATGGAAGAACGGTCCTCGTACCAGCCGCCGGGCGGCAGGACCACGGTCACCTCTTCTATTTTTTCCGAGAACGCCGGCGCGATCAACAGGTCCCCGCCGAACAAGAAGTCGCGATCGTCGCCGACCAGTTCCGGCGATTGGGGGTATTCCAGGAACAACGGCCGCATGATCGGCACGCCCGTACGCGACAACACCTCGGCCGCGGTGTACATGTAGGGCATCAGCTCGTAGCGGCGCTCGATGGCGCGGCGGCGGATGCGCTCATGCTCCGGCCCGTCCACCCAGGGCTCGCGGTCGCGCGTGCCCTTGGCGGCGTGGTTGCGGAAAATCGGATTGTACGCGCCCAGTTCCGTCCAGCGCGTGAGCAGGTCCGGCGGCGGGGAGCCCACGAAGCCGCCGATGTCGTCGCCGATCAGGCCGTAGCCGGACAGCCCCAGGCTCAGCAGCATGGGCGTGCTCAGCGCCAGATGGTTCCAGGTCGCGGAATTATCGCCGGTCCAACTGGCGGCCCAGCGCTGGGCACCGGCGAAGGCGGCGCGCGTGAGCACGAAGGGCCGCTCGTCGGGGCGCAGGCGGCGCAGCCCCTCGTAGGTGGCGCGCGCGTTGAGCATGCCGAAGACATTATGGATGGCGCGGTGATCGACCGCGCCGCCGCCGTCCACGCGGTGCACCGTGGACAGCGGCATGGTCTTCGTCGCGTCGAACACCGCCGGCTCGTTCATGTCGTTCCAGAAACCGGCCACGCCCGCCGCGACGAAGTCCTTGTAGAGTCCGCCCCACCAGGCGCGCACCCGCGACAACGAAAAATCCGGAAACACGCTGTCGCCCGGCCAGACCGGGCCCACGTACGTGCTGCCGTCGGGATTCTTGACGAAGACGTCCTCCTTCACGCCCGAGTCGTAGGGCGCGTAGCCCTGGCCGGGCGCGCGAGCGACGTGCAGGTCGGTGATGGCGATGGTGTGAAAACCCTGCGCGCGCAGGTCCGCGACCATTCCCGAAAAATCCGGGAACGAGGAACGGCTCACGGTGAAGGGCCGATAGCGGTCCTGGTAGTCGATGTCCAGGTAGATCGCATCGGCGGGTATTTTTTTCTCCCGGAAGGTCCTCGCCAGCTCGCGCACGCGCGACTCCGGGTAGTAGCTGTAGCGGCACTGCTGATAGCCCAGCGCCCACAGCGGCGGCAGGGGCGGCCGGCCCGTCAGCGCGGCGAACTCCCGCACCACCGTCTTGGGTTCCGGCCCGGCCAGGAAGTAGTAGTCGATGTCGCCGCCGTCCGCGCCGAAGGACAGCGTGTCCGCGGTCTGCGCGCCGAAGTCGAAGCTGCTGCGGTAGGCGTTGTCGAAAAACACGCCGTACGCGGCGCCGCCGCGCAGGCCCATGAAGAACGGGATGGATTTATAAAGCGGGTCGGTGGACTCCTGCCAGCCGTAGGCGTCGGTGTTCCACAGCACGAAGGCGCGGCCGCGGCGGTTCATCGGCCCGGCTTTGTCGCCCAGGCCGAAATACGCCTCGTCCGAGGGCATGGTCTTCCAGACGCGCACGCGCGCGCCGTTCCAAGCCATCGGCAGTGCCGGCGCGTCGGCCGAAATCACGCGGCCCGCCGCATCCTCAAAGCGGATGGAAAGCGTGGACTTGCTCACCGCCGCCGTGACGCCGCCCGCGCTCACTCGCACCTCCGCGGGGCCGTCCACCACGGCGCGCCGCAGGGGCTGCTCCTTCTGTGTCACCGCCCAGGACGCGTCCGGCGGAAAGCCGCCGTGGGGCGCCACCCGCACGCGAAACACCCCGTCCGCGAACGCAGTCACGCGCACTTTCGCCTCGCCCGCGCTCAACTCCACGCCGTCGGGCAGGACGTCCACGCCCGTCACCGCGCCGACGGCCGTCCAGCCCGCGGCGCGCGCCGCGACCGCGGCCAGCAGAAACGTCAGCGCCGCCGCCGCCGCCGCGCGCCTCATCGGGGCTCCGCCGCCGCAGACGAGAGCGCCGCTGCGCCGTCCGCGTCCTCGCGCGCGGCCAAGAAGCGCGCCGCCGCGCGCGCGTCGATGGTGCAGTGACCTCCCGGAGAAACCGTCAGCGTCACCGCGTCGCCCGCAGCGCGCAGCTCTTCGGCCAAGGCGCGCGCGCCGGGCAGGTAGCCGAATTCATCTCCGGCGTTGGCTTCGATCCAGAACGGCGGCAGGCGGCGCGCCGCCGCGACCAGCGCCAGGGGATTGCCCGCGCGCCAGGCTCCGTCGCCGGACAAGCGATAGGTGAAAAGCAACCGTCCCTCCGCGGAGCGCGCGGCCGGCTCCCGTGCGGGCGTTTCATACGGCGTGTCCGCCTCCAGCGCCGGGCAGGACAGCGCGACCGCGGCCCAATCCCGCGGCGCGCAGAGCGCGGCGACGGCCGCGTCGTAACCGCCCTGCGACATGCCCCACAAATAGCGGCGTCCGACCGGAGCCAGACCCCGCTCCACCCGCGCGCGCAGGGCGTCGAAGTCTTTCAGCGTCACGGTCTGGCGCAGTCCCGGCGCGTCCGTCAAAAGCCAATACGGGCCGTAGGACACGGTCACCACGCGCGGCGCGGGGCGGCCGCGGCGGCGATACTCCGAATAGAACGCGCGCGACAGCCCCAGCCGGTTCCAACTGCGCTCGTCGCCGGTCGCATAGTGGAAAAAATAAACCAAGTCCCGATTCTCCTCGCCCTCGGGCGCGTAGACGCACACGCGCGCGGGGCCGTCGGCGCGGCAGGACGCCGCCGGAACCGGGCCCGCGAACTGGTAGCCGATGAAGCGGCGCGTGCGCGCGGAGCACGCGGACAGAAAGACCAGCGCGGCCAGGGCCGCGCGGCGCGTTTTCATACGCGCATTGTAGTTTATCGCGCCGCGCCGGACAGAGCCTGCACGCGCGAGAACTCAGCCGCGTCCAGCGTGGAAACGGCCACGTCGTAACCGGTATAGACGTAGCCCAGCGGCTGGGCGCGCAGGCGGCGCACCTCGTTCAATTCGACGCGCGCCGACGCGCGGCGGCCCAGCCCGATCAACGCCCGCGCGCGCAGAACGCGCGCGTTCAAAAATCCCGGCTCCAAGGCCGTCGCCTGCGCGGCCAGCCGCTCCGCGTCCGTCCAGCGCCCTTCGGCCGCCGCGATCTGCGCGCGACGCCAAGGATAAATCGCGTCGAACGGCGCTCGCGCGGCCGCCTGGGTCCACAGCGCGTCCGCCTCGGCAAGCCGTCCTTGCTTCTCGGCGCGGTAGGCCAGATCCTCGCGCGCCAGCGGGTCCGCCGGAAACAAGACCGCCGCCCGCGCCGGGTCGCGCGCCAGAGCGCGGGGAAGACCCGCGCCCAAGGCCAGCGCCGCGCCCAAGACCGCCGCCGCGCGCGGCAGGCGCCGTCCTCCGCGCGGACGCGCGCCCGCCAGCGCGCCCGCGGAGAAAAACAGGAACGCCAGCGCCGGGAGCTGGAGCATGCTGTCGACGCAGACCTGCACGGACATCGCGGCCAGTGCCGCCGCCGCCGCCTCGCGCGCGGGCTCAGTGTCCGCGGGTGCCGCCAGCACGGACAGCAGAGCGCCGAAGCCCACCAGCCACAGCGCCGCCCCCGCCCAGCCCGTCTCCGCCGCGGCCTGCAGGAATTCCGAGTGCGCGTACTCCGTCCAATTTCCCCACAGCGACGCTCCGCCTTGGGCCCGCGCGGGATGACGCCGGAAGCCGACCACATAGGCTCCCGGCCCCTCGCCGAACCACGGACGCTCGTCTGCGATGAGTACCGAGGCGCGCCAAATCTGCGGACGCACCTCCGAGTAAGGGCGGTAGGTCTTCAGCGCCCGAGCCTCCACACGCGCGCGCACCGCAGGCAACATCGCCGCCGCGCGCCACGCGCCGAACGCCGCCAGCGCGGCAAGAGCCCCTACCGCCGCCGCGCGCCGCCCCCATCGTCGCAGGGACCAGACCGCCGCCGCGACGGCCAGCCCCAACGTGCCGCCGCGCGAGGTGGACAAGACCACGCAGAAGGCGCTGAGCGCCGAGACCGCCAGCGCCGCCGCGCGCCAGGCCCCGCGGGGCCCGCGCGGATGCAGGGCCCACGCGGCGGCGGCGGCCGCCGCCGCTGCCAGAGCGAAGGCCGTGTAGTTGTAGTAGGGCGGCAGCAGCCCCAGCATGAACTGCGCGTAGCCCTGCCCCACGCCGCTGATCAGCGCCGCCGCCGCCAGCACCACGGCCGCTGCCAGCACGGATTTGACCCACAGCTCGCGCGCTCGCTCGTCCCACGCCGCCGCCAGCGAAAAGAACGCCAGCGCCGCCGCCCACCGAGCCAGCGGCGCCAGCGCCGCCGCCGGCTGTGCGCCGGCAAGTCCCGCCAGCGCCGCCCACCCCAGCCACGGCAGCCACGCCGCCGCGGGCCCCAGTTGCGGCCCTTCCATCCAGACCGCCGCCCACACCGCCGCGCCGCCCGCGGCGAACAGCATCGGGTCGCGCCAGCCGCCCATGAGCAGGGCGGCGGGCAGCAACAGCAAAGACACGGGCGCGGACCTGCGGCAGGGACGTGTCATAAGCCCCGAGATGGTAGCCTGCGAGCGGTACGATTGCAATGGTCGACAGATGGTCGACAGATGATTCCGATATGGAACTTTTACGAGGGGCAAATCGTATACACAGAGTGAGCGTTCGCCTGGGACTTTGGACCCTGGCGGACGGTCCTCCAAGGAGGTAGCATCAATCATGGGCGATTTCGAAAGCGCACCGGCCACCCGAGCCGACATACGCCGCTTGGACTTGAAGGTGGACTCCACGACGGCGCGGCTGGCCAAGGAGATCGTCGCGCCGCAAGCCGACGTGCGCGAGATCAAGGCGACGATGGCGACGAAGACCGACGTCGACCGCGTCCTGGCCGCCGTCGAATCCTTTGCGGGGAAAGCTCAGGTCTATGATCGGGCCGCCGTCCTTCATGGACAGTCCCTGACGGAGACGGGAGTCACGCTGCGCGACCATGAGAAGCGTCTGCGCGTCATCGAGGCGCGCGGCCCCGGCAAGCCCGGAATGAAAGAGTTATAATCCGGCGCTTGGCACGCTCCACTCCCCTACAAGCCGTCATCCTGGCCGGCGGCCTCGGCACGCGCATCAGCGAGGAGACCGCCCTGCGCCCCAAGCCCATGATCGAGATCGGCGGCAAGCCCATCTTGTGGCACATCATGAAGATCTACTCCGCCCACGGCGTCCATGACTTCGTGATCTGCCTGGGCTACAAGGGCTACCTGATCAAGGAATACTTCGCCAACTATTTCCTGCACACGTCGAACGTCACCTTCGACATGAGGAAAAACAAAATGACCGTCCACGACAACCGCTCCGAGCCCTGGCGCGTGACCTTGGTGGACACCGGCGACGCCACGATGACCGGCGGCCGCCTCAAGCGCGTGCGCCCCTACCTCAACGGCGGCACCTTCTGCCTGACCTACGGCGACGGCGTGGGCGACGTGAACGTGGCCGCATCGCTCGCCTTCCACCGCAAAAGCAAGGCGCTGGCGACGCTGACGGCCGTGCACGCGCCCAGCCGCTACGGCATCCTGGAGCTGTCGGGCGATCACGTGGACAGCTTCCGCGAGAAGGTCCCCGGCGACGAGGGCTGGATCAACGGCGGATTTTTCGTCGCGGAACCCGGTTTGATCGACCGCGTGGAGGGCGACGCCACGGTGCTGGAGCAGGCGCCGCTGCAGTCGCTGGCGCGCGACGGCCGGCTGTCGGCCTACAAGCACACCGGCTTCTGGCACCCGATGGACACGCTGCGCGACAAGACTCATCTTGAGGAGCTCTGGGCGTCGGGTAACGCCCCGTGGAAGGTCTGGAAGTGACCACCGCCTTGCGCGAGGCGTTCGCGGGCAAGAACGTACTGGTCACCGGACACACCGGCTTCAAGGGTTCCTGGTTGTCCTTGTGGTTGCACGACCTGGGCGCGCGGGTGTCCGGTCTGGCGCTGGCGCCGGACACCCAGCCGAGCCTTTTCGAGCAGTTGGGCCTTGCGCGCCTGATCGACTCCCGCCTGGCCGACGTGCGCGACGCCGCGCTCGTCGAGAAAATACTGAGCGAAACCAAGCCCGAGATTATTTTCCATCTCGCGGCCCAGCCCCTGGTGCGCCTGTCCTACGATCAGCCCGCCGAAACGTTCGCCGTCAACGTCCAAGGCACCGCGAACCTTCTTGACGCCGTGCGCCGCGCGCCGTCGGTGCGGGTGGTCGTCGTGATCACCACCGACAAGTGCTACGAAAACCGCGAGGCGGACTACGCCTACCGGGAGGACGACCGCCTGGGCGGCCGCGATCCCTACAGCGCCAGCAAAGCCTGCGCGGAGCTGGTGGTGGCGTCCTATCGTGACTCATTTTTTAAGAAGGACTCACGGGTCTCCCTGTCTTCCGCGCGCGCGGGCAACGTGATCGGCGGCGGGGACTGGGCCAAGGACCGCCTCCTGCCGGACTGCATGCGCGCGCTGGCGGCGGGCAAGCCCGTGACGGTGCGCAACCCGCGCTCGGTGCGGCCGTGGCAGCACGTTTTAGAGCCGCTGTCGGGCTATCTGACCTTGGCGGCGCGCCAACTCGTCGAGCCGGAAAAATTCGCCGAAGCCTGGAACTTCGGCCCCGCGCCTCAGGACGCGCGCACCACGGCCCAGATCGCGGAGCTGGCGGTGCGCGGCTGGGGCTCCGGCCGCTGGTCGTCCGCCGACGCGGACCCGTCCGCCCCGCACGAGGCCGGCCTGCTCAAGCTCGACAGTTCCAAAGCGCGCGCCCGGCTTTCTTGGACGCCGGCCTACGGCGCCGACCAGGCCGTCGCCAAGACCGTGGCCTGGCACCTCGCGGCGGCCGCCCCGGGCTTCGACGCGCTCGCCTTCACGCGCCGCCAGATCGAGGAGTACGCTGGCACGGCCCGCAATCCATCGGCGGATGCATAGCTGACTCGCGAGGGCGCGAGTTTTGGCAAATCTGAGCTATACTGTAGATATGCCAAACCGCTGGAGGACGCGCACGCTGGAAAGCCTGCTGGCCGCGCCCGCGGCGCCGTTGCGGCTGTTTCCCGTGTGGCTCCTATTGGGACCGCGGCAGGTCGGCAAGAGCTCGCTTCTCAAGCGCTGCGCCGGAAACCGCCGCTTCGTGGATCTCGACGACCTCGACGTCCGGGCGCGGGCCAATCAGGATCCCGAGTTGTTCATGCGCGACCTGCAAGCGCCGCTGCTCATTGACGAGATCCAATACGCGCCGCAGTTGCTCAGTCCCATCAAACGCCTGGCCGACCGTGCGGCGCGTCCCGGAGCGATCTGGCTTACGGGATCCCAGAATTTTTCCGTCATGGAGGGCGTCCGGGAAACCTTGGCCGGACGCATCGCCATCATCAACCTCTTCGGACTGTCCGATGAAGAAAAAATCCAGCGCTCCGTCACGCCCTCCGGCTATTTCAAGAACATCCTGCAATCGACCTTTCCCAAGCTTGCCGCGACGACGGCCGCGGACGCGCGCGGCCTCTACTTGTCCAGCTACGTGCAGACCTACGTCGAGCGCGACGTACGCGAACTCCTGCGCGTCGAAAAACGCCGCGAGTTCGAGATATTCCTGAAGATGTGCGCCCTGCGCACCGCCCAGGTCGTCAACTACGACGAACTGGCCCGCGACGCGGGCATCTCCCCGGTCACGGCCAAGGATTGGCTGAGCCTTTTGGAAGACAGCTTTCTCGTCAAATTGATCGCGCCCTATCACACGAACAGGACCAAGCGCCTCATCAAAAGCCCGAAGCTGTATTTCTTGGACATGGGGCTTTGCGCCCATCTGGCGGGGTGGCGGGACGGCGAAGCCCTCCGTTTGGGACCGATGGGGGGAGCGGCTTTCGAGACGCACATTTTTGGAGAAATCCTGCGCGGACTGCGCCACCGCCTCAAAGACGCCGAGATTCATTTCTGGCGTACGCGCGACGGACAGGAAATCGACTTTCTGGTCGAATCCGAAGGCCGCTGTTTTCCGATCGAAGTCAAACTGGGCCGCCCGAACCCCGGAGCGCTGGTTCGCCTGTCGTCCGTCGCCGATCCCACGTGGGAACCGGGTCAAGTCGTCTCCCTGAGCGGGTCGACAATGCCCCAGCCGCTGGCGGCGGACTGGAGCCTGGTGTCGCCGCAAGGCCTGACTCTTCGCCCCCGCAGCCTCCTTGTCGAGCGCGCGCGCTGCCGGCGGGCAAGATGATCATCGCGCGCAACCAGCGGGCGCCTGATTATTTTTCGGCATATGTATGCCGAAAAAGTGATGTTTTTGGCATAATACATGCGGTTGTATAAAAGAGTCCTAAACTTGCCCGCGCTCCTGCGCCGCAAGTCGTTCTTCCTCCTGGGCCCGCGCCAAACCGGCAAGAGCACGCTGCTCAAATCCGCCTTTCCCGACGCGCACTACGTGGACTTGCTGGAAGCCGACGCCTTCCGCGAGCTCAGCGCCTACATGGACTGCCGGCGCATCGATGCGCCGCTTACGTTCTGGCGCACGCTCCCGTCCGGGCTGGAAGTGGACTTCGTCGTCGGCGACGAGGAACGCCGTCGCCGCCGAAACGACGACGGCGTCGAGGTCCTCCCCGTCGAGGAATTTTTCACCGAGCTCTGGTCCGGAGGAATCATACAATGACGGCTCCCCATTTGCCCGCGGCAAACGAAGCTTCCCTGCGCGAAGCCGTGCTGGCCGCCGTGCGCGAATTCCAGAAGGTCAAGTTCGCCCCGCGGCCGTTCGTCCCCGGCCAGACGCCCATCCCGCCGTCGGGAAAAGTCTTCGACGCCGAGGAGATGGTGAGCCTGGTCGACTCCGGCCTGGACTTCTGGCTCACCACCGGCCGCTTCGCCGAAAAATTCGAGACGGACTTCGCCCGCCGCCTGGGACTACCGCACGCCCTGCTGGTCAACTCCGGCTCCTCGGCAAATCTGCTGGCCGTGACCGCCCTGACCGCGCCGGAGCTGGGCCACCGCCGCCTGAAGCCCGGCGACGAGGTGATTTCCACCGCGGTTTCATTTCCCACCACGATCAACCCCATCATCCAATGCGGCGCGGTGCCCGTGCTGGTGGACGCTGCCGCCCCCACCTACGACGCGCTGCCGGAGCACATCGCCGCCGCGGTCACGCCCAAGACGCGCGCCATCGTCCTGGCCCACACGTTGGGCAACCCGTTCGACCTGAAGGCCGTGCGCGAAATCGCCGACCGTCACGATCTGTGGCTGGTGGAGGACTGCTGCGACGCGTTGGGCTCTCGCCACGCCGGAGAGCTGGTCTCCTCGGCCGGCGACCTGGCCACCTTCAGCTTCTACCCCGCCCACCACATCACCATGGGCGAAGGGGGTGCGGTGGCCACGCGCAACGGCCGCCTCAAAAAACTCCTGGAGTCCTTCCGCGACTGGGGCCGCGACTGCTGGTGCGCCCCCGGCAAGGACGACACCTGCGGCAAGCGCTTCCGCTGGCAGCTGGGCGGCCTGCCGGAGGGCTACGACCACAAATACACCTACTCCCACCTGGGCTACAACCTGAAGGCCACCGACATGCAGGCCGCCGTGGGCGTGGCCCAACTGCCCAAGCTCGACGGCTTCATCGCCGCGCGCCGCCGGAATTTCGACGCGCTCAAAGCCGGCCTCAAGCCCTTCGAGGAGCACCTGATCCTGCCCGAGCCCACGCCCAACTCCGAGCCGTCCTGGTTCGGCTTCCCCATCAGCGTGCGCCCCGGCGCGCCGTTCACCCGCGATGGTCTCACCGCCTTCCTGGAAAGCCGCAAGATCGGCACCCGCCTGCTGTTTGCCGGCAACATCACGCGCCAGCCCTACTTCAAGGACGTCGCCCACCGCGTCGTCGGCGACCTGTCCGGCTCCGACGCCGTGATGCGCGACGCCTTCTGGATCGGCGTCTACCCCGGCCTCACGCCGGAGATGACGGGCTACATGGCCGCGGCCTTCGCCGAGTTCTTCCGCGGCCTCTGACCTCTGCCGCATGAGTCAAATAGAGCGCGCTCCATTTGACTCATGCCCGAGACGGCGCCATGCGATTGCCCGCCAACTGCTAAAATAAAGTCGACGCAACGAGCCCGTGAAAAAAATCTCAATTGAGTCGAGCCTGCTTTGATGCCGCGCCCCGCGGCCGCAGGCGACCGGTTCAATCCCACGCGCCTGCGCCGGCAGGTCCTCGGCATGGCCCACAAAGGCCAGTCCGTGCACGTGCCGTGCGCGTTCTCCTTGATCGAAATTTATTCGGTGCTGTACTCTCAATTCCTGAAATTCGACCCGAAAGACCCGGCCGCGCCGGACCGGGATTACCTGGTTTTGTCGAAAGGCCACGGCGTGATGACCGCTTACGCGTGCTTTCAGGAAATCGGCTGGCTGAGCCAGAAGCAGCTCGACGATTACTTCAAGGACGGCTCTCTTCTGCGCGGATTGGGCGAGGCGGACATCCCCGGCTTCGAGGCCACCGCGGGCTCCCTCGGCCACGGTCTGCCGATCGCGGCGGGCATCGCGCTGGGCTTGAAGCGCCGCGCGTCGCCGCGGCGCGTCTACTGCGTCGTCGGCGACGGCGAGCTCAACGAAGGCTCGATGTGGGAGGCGCTGATGTTCGCCGCCCATCATCGTCTGGACAACCTGACCGTGATCGTCGACGCCAACGAATTCCAGGCCATGGGCCCGACGCGGGACGTGCTGAACATGGAGCCGCTGCCGGATAAATTCCGCGCGTTCGGCTTGACCGCGGAAGTGTGCGACGGGCACGACGTCAAGGCCCTGGAAGCGGCGCTGAAAATGCTGGTCAAGGCTTCCGGCGCCCCGCAGGCGCTCGTCGCGCGCACGGTGAAGGGCAAGGGCGTCTCCTTCATGGAAGCCGACAACACGTGGCACTACACGCGCATCTCCGACGAGACTCTGCGCCGGGCGCTCTCGGAGCTGGCCTGATGCGCGAGGTCCTTTCGCAGCTCCTGGTCCGCTCCGCCGCGGAAGATCCCGACTTCGTCGTCTTGTCGGGCGACCACGGTTACGCCCTCTTCGACGCGCTGCGCCGCGAGAGGCCGGCTCAATTCATCAACGTCGGCGTGGCCGAGCAGGCGATGGTGGGAACCGCGGCCGGATTGGCGCGGGTCGGCTTCAAGCCCGTGGTCTACGGCCTGGCCGCGTTCGTGCCCGTCCGCGTGCTGGAGCAGATCAAGCTGGACGTCTGCTTCTCGCATCTGCCGGTCATCTTTCTGGGTGACGGCGCGGGCCTGGTCTACTCGACGCTGGGCGCCTCCCACCAGTGCGCCGAGGACTTGGCCTGCCTGCGTCCGCTGCCCGGCATCAGGATCTACTCGCCGTGCGACGCCCCGGAGCTCGCCGCCTGCTACCAAGAGGCGCGCGCGTCCGGCGCTCCCTGCTATATCCGCATCGGAAAAAGCGATCGGCCGCCGGTTCATGAGCGCCCGCTGGCCGACACCGCCCCCCACTTCGTGCGCCGCCCCTCGGACGCCGAGCACTGCCTGATCGCGCACGGCTCCATGGTCGAGCCCTGCGCGAGAATCGCCGCTGAATTGGGCCTGGCGTGCCTCTCGGTGCCGCGGCTGAAGCCGTTCGACGCATCCCTTTTCGCGTCGCTGCGCTCCTTTCGGCAAGCGGTCGTCGTCGAGGAGCACAGCGCCGTCGGCGGCCTGGCGTCCGCGATCATGGATGCGTCCGTTCGACCGGAGAACGCCGTCGCGCTTCCCCGTCTACGCGCGCTGTCGCTGGATGAAAAGTTCTCCAAGCTCTGCGGCTCCTACCAGTTCGCCCTTTCGGAGCACGGCCTGGACGACGCGCGGCTGAAAAGCCGCATCCACGACCTCGTCCGGGCCTGACGGCG
>JAJXVH010000149.1 GCA_021782205.1 bacterium
CGGCGCGGCAGGCGCAGGGCGCGCACGTCCGCGCGCGCGGCGGCCAGGGCGTCGGCCGCGGCCGCGGTGCCGTCGGTGGAGCCGTCGTCGACGAGCAGCGCTTCCCATGAAACGTCCAGCCGGTCGAGCGCGGCGAACAGCTCGCGCGGGAAGCGCGGCAGATTGTCCTCTTCGTTGTAGCAGGCGACGACGACGGACAGTTCCGGGTTCAGAGGGACTTGCGGAAGTCCGCGATGGTCAGCGGCAGGCCTTTTTCAAGCGGCACCTTCGGCTCCCAATGCAGCTTCGCGCGCGCCAGCGTGATGTCGGGGCGGCGCACCTTGGGGTCGTCCTCGGGCAGGGGTTTGAAGACGATGCGCGACTGGGACTTGGTCAGGCGCTTGACGGTCTCGGCGATTTCCAGCAGGGTCAGCTCTCGCGGGTTGCCGATGTTGACGGGGGTGTTCAGGTCGGAGCGGACCAGGCGGTCGATGCCGTCGACCAAGTCCGTCACGTAGGTCAGGCTGCGCGTCTGCGAGCCGTCGCCGTAGACGGTGATGGGTTTGCCGCGCAGGGCCTGGGCCACGAAATTGGGCACGGCGCGGCCGTCGTTCTGACGCATGCGCGGGCCATAGGTGTTGAAGATGCGCACGATCCGCACGGGAATTCCGTGCGATCGATGGTAGGCCATGGTCATGGCCTCCGCGAAGCGCTTGGCCTCGTCGTAAACCCCGCGCGGCCCGATGGGATTGACGTTGCCCCAGTAGGACTCCGGCTGGGGGGAGACCTGCGGGTCACCGTAGACTTCGGAGGTGGAGGCGAGGGCGAACACGGCCTTCTTTTCCTTCGCCAGGCCCAGCGCCTTGTGCGTGCCGAGAGCCCCGACCTTCAGCGTGGGAATCGGCCAGCGCTGGTAGTCCGCGGGAGAGGCCGGCGAGGCGAAGTGCATGACCAAGTCGAGCTTGCCGGGCACGTGCAGGTAGTTGGTGACGTCGAGCTTGATGAACTTGAAGCGGGGATGGTCGAGCAGATGCTCGATGTTCGCCAGTCGGCCGGTCAGCAGGTTGTCGACGGCGATGACCTCGGAGCCCTTATTGAGGAAGTTCTCGCAGAGGTGGCTTCCCAGAAAGCCCGCGCCCCCGGTGATGAGGACGCGCTTCACGGACGGCCCACGCCCGCGTATTCGAAACCGGCGGCGCGCGCCGTCGGGGGATCGAAGACGTTGCGGCCGTCGAGCAGGACCGGGGTGCGCATGGCGCGCTTGAGGCGCTTGAGGTCCAGCGCCTTGAAGCGCGGCCACTCGGTGACGACGGCCAGGGCGTCGGCGCCCTTGGCGGCGTCGTATTCGTCCTTGGCGAAATAGGCGCCCTTGAACTCCGGCAGGGACTTGGCGCGCGCGGCGGCCACGGGATCGAAGGCGCGCAGGCGCACCCCGCGGCCGCGCAGCTGGGCGGCCACGTCCAGCGACGGGGCAAAGCGCATGTCGTCGGTGTCCGGCTTGAAGGCCAGACCCAGAAGCGCGACCGTCTTGCCCTCCAGGTTCCAGAGCTTCTCCTCGATCTTGCGCGCGACCCAGCCTTTCTGGTGCTCGTTGATCTCCTTGACGGCTTTCAGCAGTTGGAAGTCGTAGCCCTTCTGCTTGCTGATCCAATAAAAAGCCTCAAGGTCCTTCGGAAAGCAGAACCCGCCGAAGCCGATGCCGGCGTTGAGGAACATCGGGCCGATGCGGCGGTCCAGGCCCATGCCCTGCGCGACGAGCTTCACGTCCGCGCCCACCTTCTCGCACAGCGCCGACACCGCGTTGATGTAGGAAATCTTCGTGGCCAGGAAGGAGTTCGACGCGTGCTTGATGAGCTCCGCGCTTTTGACGTCGGTGGCCAGGATGGTGGTCTTGAGCGGCGCGTAGACGGCGCGCATCACCGCCTCCGCGCGCTTGGAGGACGTGCCCAGCACCACGCGGTCCGGATGCAGAAAGTCCTTGACCGCGGAGCCCTCGCTGAGGAACTCCGGGTTGGACACCACGTCGTAGGCGGTGCCGGACTTATTGAAGCGCTGCACCGTGCGCGAGACCCACTCTCCGGTCTCCACCGGCACCGTCGACTTGTCGACGATCACCGTGTAGGAGTCCATGTGCTTGGCCACCGTCTCGGCCACGGCCTCCACCGCGGAGAGGTCCGCCGAGCCGTCGTGGCGCGGCGGCGTGCCCACGGCGATGAACACCACGGCCGCGCGACGGCCCTTGAACTTGAGGCCCTCCTCCACCGAGGCGACGAACGCCAGCCGGCCGGAGCGCACGTGCTTGCCAAAAAGCGCGTCGAGCCCCGGCTCGTGGATGGGCACCCGGCCGGCCTTCAGCGACTTGAGCTTCTTCGGATCGGAGTCCACGCACACGACGCGGTGTCCGATCTCCGCCAAGCACGCCCCGGTCACCAGGCCCACGTAGCCGGCGCCGACCACGCACAAATCAAGCGATTTCATCAGGCGCGCATTTTCCCATATCGCGGCCGCCGCGGACAAGCGCGGCGATCCTCCGGATCAATGCGGCCTTCAGCTCTTGCGGAAGGCCCGGTAGAGCGCTGACTGGACGGAGGAGCGATTCTGATCGGATTCCAGCCTCGCGGACAGAATGATTCCGCGCACGTACAGGATCATCGGGGTCAGCCACGCGATCGTGAGCGCGGACAGCTTGGCGGCCAGCGGCCAACCGGCGATCACCGTCGACAGAAGGCCCAGCGCGGTCATTCCCGTGATGACGAATCCGGCCGCGACCATCGCGTCTCGGCGAGTCCAACTGAGGGTGGTCCGCTGCATTTTTTGGAAGCGGTCCCAGGACGGGATGCCTTCCGACCCGTTGAGGATCATGGCCAGCATCCGCAGTCGAATGGGAAGCGGCTGACGCGCCGCGGAAACCACAAGGTCCGCGTAACGCTGTTCGATGAACAGGATCTGGCGGACCGGGATGAGGCGGTAGTAGCGGCTCTGCAGGCCGAAGGCCTCGAGGGCCTTTCCCAGACGCAGGTCGGTGCCGTCGGTCATCTGCGCGGAATAGACGATGTTCTGGAGCTTCTCGCGCGCGGGCGAGCTCCACGGTTTGCCGCGGCCGACGTCGGGCCGTTCGAGGGCCCCCATGAGCAGAGTGGCCTCCTGGATGGACCAAGGACCCTTGGGCGCGCGGCTGAGGGCCTGGGTCCGGCGCTCGTAGAACTTGGACAGATCGGTTCCGATCGGGTCAGGGGATTCGTCGGCGGCGACCCAGCCGTGCGGCGTCTTGACCAGGATATTCGAGGCGTCGAAAGCTCCCGCCGCGATCTTTCCGGGAAGGTCCGCCTCAAACTCGTTGACTTGATCGCGCCATTTCGACCGGAAGCGTTCCAGGCTGATTCTCATTCGGGCCGTCTTCTCCCGGCGGGACGCGTCGAGGTAAAACGAGACCTCCTCGGCCTGGGCGATCTGCTCGGAGGCTTGGTCCATGGTGCTGGGATGGAAGGGGCGGGACCCGGCCGCGGCGAGGGCCTTGTCGGCGACTTCCGCCGCCGCCGTCTCGGCGCCTTTGGCGGCGGCGCTCAGGACGGTGAGCTTGTCCTCCGTCGGCATGGCGGCGAAAGCCGTCGGCGCGGCGTAAGCCTGAAGATTCTTGGCGAGGAGGTTCAGCGCCTGCGGGGCGGCCGCGAATGGATATTGCGCGGCGCCATCGAGTGTGGACAGCGCCGTCAGCGAGGGGGAGCCCAAAGTCGCGATGCGCTCGGTCCCGACGGAGGCGAAAATCGCCGCCACGGGGACGGCCCAGGCCCGCGCTTCGGCGCCTCCCTCGGGCGCGACGACGGCTGCTTGGACGGGCGCGACGAGGATCAGGGCGGCGGCAATGGCGAAGCGATTCGGGCTCACGTACAAATGATACGTTGCAAGCCCTTGGAGGTTTGTGAGTCCAAGGTCCCACTCTTCGCCGAGCATTGGGCCCAGGCGAGCGTGGCCTTTTAACGGGAGGGACGGATCGCGGCGCTCGAAGGATCGCTTGAAAGCGGCTACGGACGGGGCTATACTAGAGGCATGTCCGAGCGAAGCTTCGTGCTTTTCATCGTGATCGTTCTGGCCGCCGCGCTCGCGGCACCCGCGCGGTCCGATGACCCTCAAGCCGCGGCGGCCGCCGCCGCCGTCGCGGCGCAGGCCGGAGCCGCGGGCGGGGCCGCGGCCGGCGG
>JAJXVH010000150.1 GCA_021782205.1 bacterium
CGCGTTCGCTCGCCGTCGGGCAGTTCCACCTCGGCCGGCGGCGGCGGCGCGCCCGGCGCGGGCTCGTCGAGGTAGCGCGCCCGGCACAAGAGCAGTACGGCGAAGCGCTTGGCGCTGGCGGGCCGGCCCGTCGCGCGCAGGCGCAGGGCCCAGCCGCGGTCGCCGGGCACGCCGCCGGGCGTGAGCGCCGCGCGCGCCAGCGCCGCGCCCTGCATGGACTTGACCGGGTAGCAGTAGAGCGCCGCCACGCGGGCGTTCACGCCGGCAGGCCCGCCGCGAAGGCGGCCAGCGCGCGCGCCAGCGCCTCGGGCGCGTCCAGCGGGACGTGGTGGTGCGCTCCGGCGATCTCCACGGCGCGCGCGCCGGGCAAGGTCCGCGCCATGCGCGCGAAGTCCTCGCGCGAGACGATGGTCGTCTGCGCGCCGCGCGCCAGCAGGGCGGGCACGCGCAGGCGCGCCAATTGGTCCCAGACCGGCGGCGGCCGCACGCTCAGGCAGCGCCAGTCGAACTTCCAAGTCCAGCCGCCGGGACCCGGACGCACGCCTCGGCGGCCCAGCGCGCGCAGGCGCTCCGGACTCAGCGCCGTCCCGTCAGGCTCCAGGCGGAAGCGCGCGACGGCTTCTTCTGCGGAAGCGTAGAACGGCTGAGGACGCTTGAGCAGTCGCGCGAAGCGGCTGGGCCGGCCCTCGGGCATCTCGGCCAGGAAGTCCACGGCGGCCACGCCGCGCAGGCGCTCCGGGCGGCGCTCCGCGTAGCCCAGCGCCACGCGCGCGCCCATGGAGTGGCCGCAGAGCAGGAAGCGCTCCCAGCCCAGCGCGGCGCGCGCGGTCTCCACGTCGTCGACCCAGGTCTCTCCGGAATACGAGCCGTCCGGGGTCCAGGCGCTGTCGCCGTGGCCGCGGAAGTCGAGCGCGACCGGGCGCAGGGCCGGCATCAGCAGGGGTGCGGCGAAGTCCCACCAGTGCGCGTGCGCGGCCATCCCGTGCAGGAGCAGGATTGGCGCGCCGCCGCCGCCCCAGTCGCGCAGGCGCAGGGGCCCCGCCCGGAGTTCGCGTACGCTCGGCGCGCTCATGCGCCGATGATGTTAGCCAATGTCAGGGCGCTTTGTCGGCGCGGAAGGCTCCGGCGGCCGCGTCCCAGTCCACCAGCACCCGGTCGCCGTCGGCGATGCGTCCGTCGAGCTCCGCGTCCGTCAGCGCCCCGTTGATCTCGCGGTCGACCAGCTGCTTGAGCGGGCGCGCGCCGTAGGCCTTGCCTTCCAGCGCGCGCCGCAGGGCGGCCTCGCGCGCTCCCGCCGTCAGCGCCACCGTCAGGCGCTTCTCGGCCAGCTGGCGGCCGAGCGCGGCCAGCCGCAGGTCCAGGATTTTTTCCAGTTGCGGCCGCTCGCCGATCTCGTTGAAGACGATCACGCCGTCCTCGCCCACGCGGTTGACGAACTCGGGGCGATATTTCGCCTTGAACTCCGCGAGGTAGCCGTCGCGACGCGACCCGGCCGGAGAGGTCTGTTCTTCGGGGGCGGGCGTGAAACCGATGGGCCGCCGCTTCGCGGCGGCCGCCGCCGCTCCCGCGCCGATGTTCGAGGTCATCACGATGATCGTGTTCGAGAAATCCACCACGCGGCCGGAGCTGTCCGTCAGCCGCCCGTCTTCAAGCACTTGAAGAAGAACGTCGAACACGTCCGGGTGCGCCTTCTCGATCTCGTCGAGCAAAATGACCTGATACGGGTTGCGCCGGATCGGCTCGGTGAGCTGGCCTCCTTCGTCGTGGCCCACGTAGCCGGGCGGGGCGCTGATCAGGCGGCTCACGGAATGCTTCTCCTGGTATTCCGACATGTCCAGGCGCAGCATGTTCTTCTCCGAGCCGAATTTCGCCTTGGCCAGCGCCCGCGCCAGTTCGGTCTTGCCCACGCCTGTGGGTCCCAGGAACACGAACGCGCCGATGGGCTGCTTGGGGTCGCGGTAGCCCAGTTCGCCGCGCTGCACCGCGCGCGCGACGGCGTCGGCCGCGTGGTCCTGGCCGATCACCTGCGCCTTGAGCTCCGCGGGCAGGCTCTTGAGCGAGGTCTTCTTGTCCGCGCTGAGCTTGCCGGCGGGTACGCCGGTGCGCAACTCGATCTCGCGCGCGACGTCGGCTTCCGTGACCGTGCGCGGAGGATTTTCATCTCCCGCTTTTTTCGCCTCCGACGCCTTCAACTCCACTTCCGCCGCGGCGTCGTCCATCAGGTCTAGCGCCGAGTCGGGCAGCTGCCGGTCCGTGATGTAGCGCGAAGCCAAACCCACCGCCGTCTTGATCGTTTCTTCGGGGATGGTCACGCCGTGCTTTTTCTCGTAGATATCCTTGACGCCGTTCAGGATGGCCTCCGCCTGCGCGGGCGTGGGCGCGGCCAGCTTGACCGGGTTGAAGCGGCGCATCAAGGCGCCGTCCTTCTCGATGCGCCGGTATTCGTCGAGCGTGGTCGCGCCGATCACCGCGATGGAGCCGTCGGCCAGAGACTCCTTGAGGATCTGAGCCGCGTCCTGGGCGCCGGACGCGGAGCCCGCGCCCACGATCATGTGGATCTCGTCGATGAAGAGGATCACGCGGCCCTCGGACTTGGCGGCCTCGGCGATGATGTTCTTCAGGCGTTCCTCGAACTGGCCGCGGTACTGCGTGCCCGCGACCACCTTCGTCAGATCGATCTTGACCACGTTCTTGCCCGCGAGCTCCGGGATGTCTCCCGCGACGATCATCTGCGCCAGGCCGTTGACGATGGCGGTCTTGCCCACGCCCTTCTCGCCGATCACCAGCGGGTTGTTCTTCTCCACGCGCAGAAGCGTCTTGACCATCTGGCGGATCTCCGTCTTGCGGCCGATCATCGGACGCAGTTTTCCGTCCGCCGCCTTTTGGGTCAGGTCCGTTCCAAATTCGTAGAGCGTCTTATAGGCGCTCTTGTCCAGCGGCTTGAAGCCCGAGGCCGATTCGGGCTGGACGGGCGTCGGAGCCGGAAGAGCGGGTGCCGGGCGCGGCGCTGGGGAGGATGCGTCCGCCGCGGGCGGGTTTTCTGGTATCTTCCCGACGGCTAGGAAATTTTTCAGATCGGTCAGCCCTGCGAACATCTGGAGTGCGTCCTGCGCTACGACACCGGGCTGGCGCGCGATGATCTGGTCCAAGGTCGTGATGAGATTTTTTTTGGCGGCGGCGTCCAGCGGCCGCGACGGCATGCCACCGTCGAAGTAGACGCCCTTGAGGGCGTCGTTGAGGACGCGCGCCTGCTCGGTCGCCTCGTCGGCGTCGCCGCGGCTGGCGCGCAGAACCCGCCACTGCTCCCGGGCGATTTCGCGCGCCAGCTCCAGCGCGACGTTGCGGAACAGCGAGCGCAGTTCGGTTCGGTATTGTGACTGGCCGGCATCGACGGGAAGAACGCGCAGGGCGACGCTGAGGGCGGACAGTGAGCGCGCCAACTGGGCCATGCGCGGGGTTTGCGGGTGATTGAGCAGGCGCAGGGCGTCGCGCGCCGACGCGTTGGCCAGGTCCACGCGCTCGTCGCCGAATTTTCCCGACGCGCGCGGCTCGATGTCGATGAAGAGAAAGTGGCCTTCGGAAAGTCGGGCCAGGCCGTCGTCCTCGGCCAAGGCCTCGGCGACGGCCGCCGTCTTGGCCTCGTCCCAGCCTAGTTCGCGGCCAAAGAGGGCCAGCATCTCCGGAGTCAGCAGCTCGCCGGCCTGCTCGGCGTCGAGCAGGATTTTGGCGAGGCTGTTCTTTTCCTCGGGGGTCGGCCGGCCCGGCACGGGGCCGAACGGCACGACCACGCCGGAGAGCAGGGCGAACGTCGCCGCGGCGTGACCCGGCGCGACGCCGAAGTGCTGGAGGGCCCAGTCGGCGGCGCCGGCGCCCAGGGCAAGAAGGACCGCCGGCAGGTAGGACCTCGCGCGGACCGCCAGGCGCGAGACGGCGGGGGCGCGACGCGCAGCAAAGCCGGCCGTCGCGGCGGCGCGAGCCAAAGCGGCGGGCGAATCCGGCGCGGCAAAACCGAGCACCGCGCCGCCTTCTTCGGCGGCACGCGCGGCGGAGCCGTCGAAGGCCCGCGCGGCGGCGGCCCGCGCGGAGGCGGGGGACGCGGACGTCTTGGTGAGCGCGGGAAAGCTCGTCGCGGCGGCGCCAAGAGCGGCGGCGGCGCTTGCC
>JAJXVH010000151.1 GCA_021782205.1 bacterium
CGTCGGCCGCCGCCGCGGCCACCGCCGCGCCCGCGGCGAACACGCCCGCGCCTCAGACGGCGCCGGCGTCCGCCGAGGCGGCTTCGCCCGAGTCCGGAGCAGCCGCCGCGCCTGCCGCCGCGTCCTCTTCGCGCGCCCGCGCCGGCGCGCCTTCAGCCGTCGGCGCTTTGCGCTCGGCCGCGGAAGACCTCGGGTCCGAGATTGAAGCTCCCACGCAGGCGCTGGAACGTCTTTTCAACGGCTCCCGCGCGGGCGGCCTGCAGATCGCCGCCGCGGCCGCCGAGGCGGGCCTGCCCTCGCCTCAGTCCGCGCACCCAGCCGCCCCCTCGCCCGCGTCCTTGTCGAAGCCGGTTTCGACCACGCCGTCCGCGCCCGTTCCCCCGGCCGCCGCGCCCGCTCCGGCTCCGGCGTCGACGCCGGCCGGCTTCGTGGGCCGGCTCTGGGCGAAAGCCAAGGGTTTCATCCACGTCCTGCCCGATCCGGCGCGCAACCGCGCGTTCTGGAACTACACGCTGGGCCAGGCTCTCGTGACGCTGGGCTTCAACTTCCACTACACCGCGCTGCCGGGGCTGATCGCGACCAATAAATCCGACACCAGCAAGCTCAGCGAGAACCGCGCCGTCAACTGGGGCTCGCAGGCGGCGTCGAGCCTGATGACCGGGCCGCTCGTCGACCGCCAACCGGTCAAGCGCACGATCGTCTGGGCCTACCTGGGCCGCGGCGCGATGATGGCGTTGGTGCCGATCCTGTTCGTGACGGGTCACTTCGGCTTCGCCGCGTTCTCCCTTCTCATCGGCCTGGCCGGCTTCCTGCAGGCCACCACCATGAACGCGGCCTCGGTCGCCTTCAACCGCATCCTCGGCGACGACGACGCCTACTACAACCGCGCCAACGCGATCTCCACCATCGTCACCGACGCGGTCGGCGTGGCCGCCCCGCTTTTGGCGGGCGGCTTCATCGCCTGGATCGCGACGATGTTCAAGACGCCGCTGATGGGCAACGCGCTGGCCTACGGCATTTTCGCGGCCACCTTGCTGCTGACCGGCCTGCTCTACTGGCGCTGGCTGGACATCCCGCGCGACGCGGGCCTGGACGCGCGCCGCGCGCTGATGGCCCAGCTCAAGAAGGCGGACCTGGGCGGCGCGAAGGTCAAGGGCGTGTCCATGGGCCAGGCCGACGGCAAGCCCGTCTTGACGGTCGAAATTTCCGGCGTCGATCCGGAGCACGTCTCCGGGCTTCCCGCGGAGTTCCAGGGCTACCCGGTGCGCGCCGTCGCCGCGCGCAGCGCGGTGCGCGAGCTGATCACCGGCTTTCGCGCGGCGTTCTCCAATCCGTTCCTGCGCCTCTACCTGATCGCGACGACGATCTCGACGGCCTCCGGCGACGCGCTCTCCTTCGCGGTGTTGACGCGCTACCTCAACGACATCCTGCACGCGGGGGCGGGAGCGTTCGGCATGTTCCTGGCCGCGTCGTCGCTGGGCCTGGCGCTGGCGTCGGCGGCGATGACCTTGGTCAAGGACCCCGTGCAGTCCGCCCTGGCGCCGGCCGCGCGCGAGTTCCGCACGGCGCTGGCCGAGGCGCGCCCGGAGCTGGGCGAGTCCGCGCTCAATCACGCCTCCGCCGCCTTGCGCGGAGCGCCCGCGGAGGTGCTGGATCGCTACAAGGCGGATTGGATCCAGAGCCCGGAATTGACCCGCGACGCCAAGACCTTGGCCGCGGACGTGGACTCCCAGGCCGCGGCGGACGTGGCGGCCGTGCTGAAGATCTCGCCCGCGCAGGCCGCGGCCCTGCTCGACTCCACGGGCGCGTCCGTGGACGTGCGCCGCTGGGCGGCGCGCGGCGGAGAAAAGCTCCTGAAGACCGCGCGCGCGGACGCGAAAACCGGGATGGACTCCCTACAGCGCCAGGGCCGCTGGGCCGCGTACGCGCTGGCGGCGTCATGGATCGCCTACGCGGGCATGTTCTTTGCCGGCTCCATGCCGTTGTCCATCGGTTTGATGCTGGTGTCTTCCCTTCTATCCGGACCGCAGGGCATCCTGTGGTCGAGCCTCAGCACGCGCGTGATCGCGGGCTCCTACCCCCAGGACCAGGGAAAAATTTACTCGGCGATGAGCTTCTACTGGCTGGCCTGCTCGGTGGCGGGCTCGCTGCTGTTCGGCTGGATGCTGACCGCGCTGGCCACCCCGACGGCGCTCTACGTCACCGCCGCCGTCTTGGGCGCCTGCGCGGTGTCCTCCGTGATCCTGGCCCTGCGTTCCTTCCCCATCGTCGGCCGCCGCTGACGCCGATTCGTCCGCGTCGAGCGGCCCAGCCCGTGGCGGCGGTAATACTTCAGCCCCAAAGAGGTGCGTGCGTGATCCGCTTCCAATCCGGCAGATGGTCGGTTGCTGAAAACGAGCCGTTCGGTGAAAATCGAATGAACCTGTGGTCATGCAGCGCAAGATAGCAAGTCCGCCCCTCCGCGACAGCGTATCCTCTAGCCTCCTGACGAAGACAACGCAGGGACGGCAGGGGCCAGCAGTCGAGAGAACCGATGTAAAGCTGCGAATCCTCCGACTCGACTGCGAAGAAGCACTTCGGCTCGGAGTTGCGAAATGCGGGCGCGGCTTTCGCGAGCGGAACCAGAAGTCTATCGGACTCCGTTGAGAAGCCGCGGGTCCAATCCCACGGCTCCGGTCTGAGGAAAAACGTTCCCGTGAGAGGCTCCCACGGCCTGGCTGCTTTTTCCGCAGACCCAGAGACATAGTTGATGCATTCGTCCGGCCCCACGACGAGCTTTGTCGGCTTGAAAAGCGCCTGCGTTCGCGCCATCTGATCGTAATGGATTCGGCGCGCCGCAGGATCGAGGAATAGTATTTCCCAAACCGGCCATGGCGCCGGTCCTTGGTAGCGAACGAAGTACGGGTAGTGTGAAGTCCGGGTTAGGTCGACGATGAGCATCGGTTCGCCTCCAGGGAAAATCGCGTCGCGTCTGGCATCGTTATAGCCCTCGCTTGGCCCCCAAAAGCGGAGCCCTGGTTCCAGCAAGGAACCAGGGCTCGCACTTCGCTTTAGGTCCCGTTAGGCCGGGGCCAAGCTGAACCTCAAAGTCCCACCGCCGAGCGTCCGCTCGACATCAAGAGTTTAGCACGCGGGTCCCGTCTCAGCAAGCCGTTGACAGCCGTTGACAGGCGGTTCACGGGCTGGTCGCGCGACAGGCCGGTCGCGACTTGTTTGCCCGCGCCTTGACAGCTGCGGTCGCGCGGCTTATCCTCCGATGACAAACGGAGGCGCGATTGAACCGGAGCTGGCCGATTTTGCCGATGATTCTGGCGTGCGCGTTGTCGGCGGCATCGTGGGCGCGCGCGGACTCGGGCGCGGTCGGCGGCGCGGACGTCCTCGATTTATTCCGGCAGGGGCGAGTGGAGCTGGACGCGGGCGGGGGACTGGGCGTGTTCAACAGCAACGAGTATCTCCTGCTCCAATTGGGCGGCGCCTATTATCTCCGGGACGGCCTCAGCGCGGGGCTGATGGGCGAGGCTTGGCTTGGGTCTTCTCCGTCCATCGGGGACGTGAGCCCGCAGGTGCGCTACGTGTATCTCGGCTCGCCGTGGCGCTTCAAGCCGTACGTCGGCGCGTTCTATCGACGCACGTTCTACGACAAGCTCTATCCGGCGCTGAATTCATCCGGCGCGCGCGCCGGCTTGGTGTTCCCGCTCAACGACCGCGCGTACGCGACGGGGGGACTGGTGTTCGAGCATTACTTCTCCTGCGACACGAACGTCTACTCGTCGTGCGATCAGGTGTATCCCGAGATCGGCCTGGCGTTTTCTTTCTAGCCGTCCGGTCCGAGGGACTGCCCGCGCCAGGCCAAGGTCCCTCGGTATTTTGGGACTAATGCCAGGTCCGCCTTGGGACCTAGGGCCCGAGGGTTCGCGCGCGGCGGACTCTATAATGGACGCATGAAGGTTGCCCGGACGTTGCTGGCGTCGGTGTTGGCCGCGGCGTTGGTCTTGCTGTCTCCGGGCAGCCGGGCCTGGGCGCAGGCCGCGAACGCGGCGGCGGGGGCGGACTTCGGCGCGGCGTCAACGGCGCGCGTCGCCCCCATCGCATCGGCGCCGACGCCGACCCTTTTCGGCGGCGCGGCTCTCGCGCCGTCCGCGTCGTTGTCCGCGCTG
>JAJXVH010000044.1 GCA_021782205.1 bacterium
GCCCGTGCCGGAGGCGCCGCCGACGCAGCGCGCGCGCGCGGCCGCGCGCCGCATCGCGGAACGATCCCAGCCCGTCGAACTGCGCCGCGAGGACCGCACGCAGCCCCTGCCCGATCCGCCCGTGCCGCCGGGCTTCCGCAAGACCGTCACGCGTCACTTCAACATTTATTCCGAGGGCACGCCGGCGTCGGAAGACCTGGTCGCGCTCATCGAGAACATCCACGGCAACCTGATGCTCGACCTGGCACCCTTCTCGCCGTGGGCCGACGATCAACGCGTCTCCGTTTTTCTTTTCAAGACGCAGGACGCCTACCGCCTGATGACGGGACGTCCCGGTTGGTCCGGCGGCGCAAGCTCCGTGGCTAAGCGCAAGGTGTACCTGTTCGACAGCGAGGAACTTCCCGGCATCCTCGCCCACGAGCTCACGCATATCTACTTCGACGGCTTCTTTTTGGGCGGAACCACGGACCCGCTGTGGCTCTCCGAAGGCATGGCCACGCTTTCCCAGGTGGAGCGCGGCTTGGCCGCACCCACGTGGCTGCGGGAAAATCTGGCCATCCTGGAATCCGGCGGCGGCGTCCCGTTCGGCGAATTCACGTCCGCGACTAGAACCTCGGGCTGGAGCGACGAGAAGGTCCGGCTCTGGTATGCCCAGGCCTACAGCGTCGTGCGCTACCTGATCCGCACGCAGTACCGCTCGTCGTTCTACCAGTTCGCCTCCTACCTGCGCGAGGGACGGCCGCAGGCGGAGGCGCTCTACCGCGCCTACGGCGCGCCCTTCACCCGCCTGCGCGCGCTCGAGATCGCGTGGCGCCACGAGATCTCGCGGCCCGCCGCGCGCGCGAAATAGGTCCCGCTGGGTCTTGACAGAAAAACGAGAGTCCTCTATACTCGTGCTCCCGGTGGGGAAAAGTGGTGGAAAATAACAAGCGAGTGGAAAAAAGTGGGAGATCATGGCGCTGCTGATCGGACGCTACGACTACTCGCTCGACCCGAAGAACCGGCTCGCGGTTCCGCCGAAGTACCGGGAGATGCTGGCGCAGGAAAAGGGGAGGAGCTTCTACTTGACGAGCGGCATGGAGGGCTGTCTTTATCTCTTCCTGCCGTCGCAGTGGGAGAAGCTGCTCGAGGGAGACTTGAAGATGTTCTCCCTGCCGGACAAGGAAGCCGAGCGCGCCTTCAAGCGCAAGTTCTTCTCGGAGGCGCTGGAAGTGGAGCCGGACGCTCAGGGCCGCATCCTCGTGCCGCACTACTTGAAGGATCATGCGGGCCTGCGCTTCGACGTTCTGGTGCAGGGCGCGGGCAATCGCGCGGAGATTTGGGACGCCAAGCGCTGGAGCGACTACGAGAAGTCGACGGTGTCGCCGATGTACAAGAAAATCGGAAAGAGCCTGGAGATATGATCTTGACCGACGAGCCGCATTGGACCCACGAGCCCGTCCTGCTGGAGGAAACTCTCTCGCGGCTGATCGCCGACCGCGGCGGGCTCTTTCTCGACGCCACGCTCGGCCTGGGCGGCCACTCCGAGGCGATGCTGAAGCGAATGTCAGCCCAAGGAAAGGTTTTGGGCCTGGACGCGGACCCCGAGGCGCTCGCCGAAGCCGTCCACCGGCTGGCGCCCTACGGGGACCGGTTTCGCGCGGTCCGCGCCAACTTCCGCGGCCTAGGCGCGGTGCTGGAAGCGGAGGGCTTCTTTCCACTCTCCGGCGCGCTTTTCGATCTGGGCGTCAGTTCGCTCCAGCTCGACAAGCCCGCGCGCGGATTCTCCTTCCGCCACGAGGGCCCGCTCGACATGCGCCTGGGACCCGATGCGGCGCTGACCGCGGAGCAGATCGTCAACCGCTGGCCCGCCGAGCAGATCGCCATGATTCTGGCCGAGTTCGGCGAGGAGCCGGAGGCCGAGCGCATCGCGCGCGCCATCGTCGCGCGCCGCGCCAAGGGCCCGCTGTCGACCACCACGGAGTTGGCCGCGGTGGTGGAGTCGGTCGTGCCGCGCACCGGCCATCATCCCGCCACGCGCACCTTCCAGGCCCTGCGCATCGCGGTCAATCAGGAACTGGAAGCGCTGACGCGCGGCCTGGAGGCCGTCGCTCCTTATTTGAAGTCCGGCGGGCGGCTGTGCGTGATCACCTTCCACTCGCTGGAGGACCGCATCGTCAAGAACGTCTTCGCGTCGTTCGTCGCGCAGGGCGGATTCTCGTTCCTGGGCCGGGGAGACGCGCGCGCCGCGATCGCCCCCGGCGACGACGAGGTCGGCCGCAATCCGCGCTCGCGCAGCGCCAAGCTCCGGGTCGTCGAAAAAAAGTGAGGAGGGACTAAACCATGAAGAACGTCTTCTCGATCGACGCGGGCGCTCCCGCGGCCAGGCTCGACACGACGGTCGCCTTCCTGCTGGACCGGCGCCAGGCCACGGGCGTGGCCCCCGCCGGACGCCGCGCGGGCTCGGCCTACGTGTGGCGGCGCGTATTCTTGAAGGGAAAGGAGCGCAGGGCTTGATGTTTTCGGCGGACGCCGTTCGGCGCGGCGTCCGCCGTCGTTGTGGCGGCTTTCTCTCGGCGGAAAGCCGCCCGTTTTGACGGTCGACGTTTTCGGGCGGGGGCCACTCGGCGCGGCCCCCGCCCGTCAGATCCGGCGGACGCCGTTCGGCGCGGCGTCCGCCGTCGTTCCGGCGGCTCTCTCGGCGGGAGCCGCCACTATTTGAAAGAAAGGGTGAACGATCGGTATGATAGACGCGCGCATGGGAATTGGGGGGGCGGCCCGCTTCGCGGGCGCGGCGGCGCTGGTGTTGTTCCTGTGCTGGCAGCACGTGCAGGCCACGCGCCTGGGCTACCGCGTGGAATCCGCGCGCCGCGAAGTTGCTGAGCGCCGCGGCCACGTGGAGTCCCTGCGTCTGGACTTGGAACGCAAGCTCTCGCCGGAGCAGGTCGCGGCGCGCGCGTCGCGCCTGGGCATGATCCCGGCGGACCCGCGCGCGTTGCGCCGCCTGGAAGACCGCCCGCGGGAGCGCCGCGACGCCTCCGCGTTGTGGAGCCTTCTGAGCCGGGCCCTTCCGCCCGCGCCCGCGCGAGGCTGAGACGACCCCATGGAACTGGGTCTACGCCTGACGATCGCGGCCTCGACGGCCCTGCTGCCCGTTTTGCCCTTGGGCCTGCGCCTGGCCGACCTGCAGGTCTTGCGCCACGGCGCGCTCCAATCCCGCGCCCAAAGCGAGTTCGAGCGCGTGGCGCTGGAGGCCGCGCCGCGCGCGGATCTGCTCGACCGCCAGGGCCGAGTGCTGGCCCGCTCCTTGCCCTGCTGGTCGATCTTCGCCGATAAGGCGATGGTCAAGGACCCCGCCGCCTTCGGCGCGCGGCTGGCCCCGCTCATCGGTATGCCCGCAGGCGAGATCGCCGCGCGCGTGCGCGCGGCCGAGCGCTTCGCCCGTCTCAAGACGGGGCTCAGCGAGGAGCAGGCCCAGGCCGTGCGCGCGGCCCGCGTGTCGGGCGCGGGCCTGGCGCCGGCACAGCAGAGGGTCTACCCGAACGGCGAACTGGCGCGCGGTGCGCTGGGGCTGGTCGGCGCGGACGGGCGCGGGCTGGCCGGACTGGAGCTGGCGCTGGAATCGCGGCTGCGCGGCGCGCCACGGCGCTTAGAGATCATGCGCGACGGCGCCGGCCGTTCCATTTATAAAAGCGTCGCCGACGACGGCAGCACGCCCGAGCCGGTGCGTCTCACGCTCGACCGCGACGTGCAGTATCTGGCCGAGGAAGCCCTGCGCGAGGGGGGTCAAAAAGGCGCCTTCAAGAGCGGCGTGATCGCCGTTCAGGACCCCCGCGACGGCGAGCTTCTGGCCCTGGCGTCCTGGCCGCCGACGCCGCTCAATAATCCGCTGGTGCAGGACGCCTACGAGCCGGGCTCCACGTTCAAGGTGGTGACCGCGCTGGCGGCGCTGGACGCCGGGCTGGTCACGACGACCGAGACTTTTTTCGGCGAACACGGCCGCTACCAAATCGTTCCGGGCGTGACGATCACCGATCATGAGGGCGAAGGCGACATGACTTTGGGCCAGATTCTGGAACGCTCCTCGAACATCGGCATCTCGAAGGTCGTCGACCGAGTGGGGGCCGCGCGCTTCTACCGCCAGGCGCGACAACTGGGTTTCAGCGCGCGCACCGGAGTGGCCCTGCCCGGCGAGACGGCCGGAGAAGTGCGCCCCGTGGCGGAACTGACGAAGGTCGCTCTCGCCTCGTCGTCCTTCGGTTACGGCGTCCAGGTCAGCCCCTTGCAGGTGCTCGGCGCCTACTCCGCCGTCGCCAACGGCGGCACGCTCTGGGAACCGAAGCTGACCCTCGACGGCACGGCTCCCGCCTCCGTGCGCCGCGTCGCGTCCGACGAAGCGGTGCGGCAGCTCGCCGCCATGCTGGAAGGCGTCGTCGAGCGCGGCACCGGCAAGAACGCGGCCATCCCCGGCTACCGAGTCGCCGGCAAGACCGGCACCGCCCGGCGCGTCGATCCGAAGACGCGAAAATACTCGACGACCGCCTACAACGCCTCGTTCGTCGGCTTCCTGCCCGCCTCGGCGCCGCGCTGGACCATCCTGGTCGTCATCAACGAGCCGCGCGGCTCCTACTACGGCAGCGAAGCGGCCGCGCCGCTCTTTTCCCGCGTCGGCCGGCGCCTGCTGGCTCTCGCCGGCCTTCCGCCGGACCGGCCCGACGATCCCGCTCTGGCGACCGCGCGGCGCTGACCATGACCTTGGCCGAGCTCCTGCGCGCGCTGCCCCTGCCGCGCGCGGCCGGTCCCATCGAGGCCGTGGTCGCCGGCCTCAGCTGCGACTCGCGCACGACCGCGCCCGGCGACGCGTTCTTCGCCCTGCCGGGGCAGCGCACCGACGGCAACCGCCACGCGCGCCAAGCGCTGGCGCGCGGCGCCGTGGCCGTGATCAGCGAGCTGGCGGCGCCGCCGCCGCCCGCGACGATGTCCGGCACCTGGATCCAGGTCGACGACGCGCCGTTGGCGCTCGCGCTGGCCGCGGACGCCTTCTACGCCCGCCCCTCGGCCGCGCTGACCGTGATCGGCGTCACCGGCACCAACGGTAAAACCACCACCACGTATTTACTAGAAGCCGCCGTCGCCGCCGCCGGAGGGCGGCCCGGCGTGATCGGCACCATCGAGCACCGCCTCGGCGGCGCGCGCCTGGAGAAAGCGTCCAACACCACGCCGCTGGCTCTCGACTTGACGCGGCTGCTTTCGCGCATGCGCGACGGGGGCGCGACGCACGCGCTGATGGAGGTGTCCTCGCACGCGCTCGCGCTCAAGCGGGTGGAGGCCGTCGAGTTCGACGCGGCCGTATTCCTGAACCTGACGCGCGACCATCTGGATTTCCATAAGACCGCCGACGCCTATTTCGAGGCGAAGGCCCGCCTCTTCGACCTGCTGGCGCGGGCGGACAACAAGAAAAGTCCCAAGGTCGCGGCGTTCAACGCCGACGATCCGCGCGCGCACCATCTGCGCCGTCGCGCCGTGGGCTGCGACGTGGTGGCGTTCGGGCTGGGCCCGGAGGCGAAGGACCTGCGCGGACGCGTGCTGTCGGCCGACCTGAACGGCTCGCGCTTCGCGCTGGACTGGCGCGGCCGCGCGCTGGAAGGCTCCCTGCGCCTGCCCGGCGTCTACAACGTCTTGAACGCCCTGGCCGCCGCCGCCCCCCTGCTGGCGCTCGGCGTTCCCGCCGACAAGGTCCTCGCGGGCCTGGCGGGACTGGCCGCGGTGCCCGGACGGCTTGAGCCCGTCGACGAGGGCCAGGACTTCCGCGTGCTGGTGGATTTCGCGCACACCGACAGCGCGCTGGAGACCGTGCTGGCCACGTTGGGCGCCCTGCCGCACCGCCGCACACTGACCGTCTTCGGCTGCGGCGGCGACCGCGACCGCACCAAGCGCGGCCCGATGGGCGTGGCGGCCTGCCGCGGCTCGGACTTGGCGTTTCTGACCAGCGATAACCCGCGCTCCGAGGACCCCGCGGCCATCATCGCGGACGTGGAGTCCGGCATTCGCGCCGCGGGCCTGCAAAATTATAGGATCGTCCCCGACCGCGGGGAGGCCGTTGCCGCCGCGATCGCGCAGGCCCGGACCGGGGACGTGGTGCTCATCGCCGGCAAGGGCCACGAGGATTATCAGATCCTGCGCGACCGCACGGTGAGCTTCGATGATCGAAAGGCGGCGCGCGCCGCCCTGCGGGCCTTGAGATGAAGCTTGAAATGACGTGGCGGGAGCTTTCCCGCGCGGCGGGCGGCCGGCTGACGCGGGGGGAAGGCTCCGACCCCGTGGCCGCGCTGTCTTTGGACACGCGCGCGCTGCGCGAGGGCGAGGCGTTCCTGGCCCTCAAAGGGACGCGCATCGACGCGCACGATCTTTTAAACGAGACTCTGGCGCTCAAGGCCGGCGGCTGGATCGTGGCGCGCGGGCGTCTGAGCGCCAAGGCGCCCAAGCCCGCGCACCTGGTCGTGGTGCCCGACACTTTAAAGGCCCTGCAGGCGCTGGCGCACCACCATCGCCGCCGCTTCGAGATTCCGATCGTGGGCGTGGCCGGCTCCAACGGCAAGACCACCACCAAGGAGATGCTGCGCTCCATCTGCGCCCTGGTGGGGCCGACCTGTTCCAGCCCGGGCAACTGGAACAACGAGTTGGGCTTGCCGCTGTCCTTGCTGGAACTCTTGCCCGAGCACCGCTACGGCGTCTTTGAACTGGCGGCCTGCCGGCGCGGCGACGTGGCCGAGCTTGCGCGCATCGCCCAGCCGACGATCGGCGTGCTGACCAACATCGGCGCCGATCATCTGGAGACGTTCGGCACGGTCGAGAACACCTTCCACGCCAACTCCGAGTTGGTGGAAAACTTGCCCGAGGACGGCCTGGCGGTGATCAACGCCGACGACCCGTGGCTGGCAGCGTTGGAGCCGCGCCTGGGCGCGCGCGCGGTCGCCTACGGCGCCGCGCCCCGCTGCCGCGTGCGGCTTGACGGCGCGTCGGCGCTGGTGGTGGACCGCCACCGCATCGAACTGAAGCTGCGCAGCTACGGGGCCTACAGCCGCTACAACGCCGCCGCCGCCGCCGCGGCCGCGTGGGCGCTGGGCATCGACCCGGACACGATCCGGCGCGGCCTGGAGGCGCACGTCCCCGGCGGCCTGCGCCAGGAGCGGCGCGCGCACGCCAGCGGCGCGGAACTAGTGCTCGACGCCTACAACGCCAACCCCGACTCCATGCGCGCGTCGGTCTCCGCGTTCGTGGAGGAGTTCGCCGGCCGCCAAAAAACCTTGGTGCTGGGCGACATGAAGGAGTTGGGCCCGGAGGGCGCGCGCCTGCACCGCGAGCTGGGCGAGTGGCTGTCCAGCCTGGACTTGAAGGCGGTCCTGCTGGCGGGGCCGGAGATGGCCCCGGCGGCCGAGGCCCTACGCGCGGCCAAGCCCAAGTTCCCCGTGGAGTACGCGGCCGACCCCGCGCTGCTGGCCGCGAGCCTGACCGGTAAGCTGACCGGCGCCGACGCGATACTGTTCAAGGCGTCCCGGGCGATGCGGCTTGAGGACCTGGCGCGCCGTCTCTGATGCTCTATTACCTGTTCGGCCTGCGCGGAACCTTCCGACCGCTCAACGTCTTTCAATACATCACCTTCCGCGCGGGGGGGGCGGCCATCACCGCGCTGGCCACCTGCCTTCTGCTGGGTCCGGGACTCATCGCGGCCCTGCGCGCGCGCAAGGTCGGCCAGGTCCAGCGCACGGACGGCCCGCAGTCCCATCTCTCCAAGCACGGCACGCCGACCATGGGCGGGGCGCTGATCTTCCTGTCCGTCGTGGCCTCCGCTCTGCTCTGGATGCGCCTGGACGACCGCTTCACCTGGCTGATGCTCTCCGTGACCTTGTGCCTGACGGCGATCGGCTTCTGGGACGACTACCTGAAGCTGATCAAGAAAAATCCCAAGGGCGCGCCGTCGCGCGTGAAGTTCATCGTGCAGGTGGGCGTGGGCCTGGCGGTCGCCGCCTATCTGGCCGTGCGCCCGCCCAACGGCGCGTATCCGACCTCCGTCAACGTGCCTTACGGCAAGGAGCTGTTTTTAGACCTGGGCCCGTTGTACTACGCGCTGGCGGTGCTGATGATCGTGGGCTCCTCGAACGCGGTGAACCTGACCGACGGCCTGGACGGGCTGGCCTCGGGCTCCGTGATTTTCTGCGCGCTGGCCTTCGCCGTGGTCGCCTACGTGGCCGGCAACGTCAAGTTCGCCTACTACCTGCGCATCGTGCACGTGGAGGGCGCGGGCGAGATCGCGGTGTATCTGTCCGCGCTGATCGGCGCCTGCCTGGGATTCCTGTGGTTCAACTCCTATCCCGCCCAGATCTTCATGGGCGACACGGGCTCGCTGTTCCTGGGCGGAGTGATCGCGGTGGCCGCGCTGTGCGTCAAGCAGGAGCTGCTGCTGCCCGTCGTGGGCGGCGTGTTCGTCGTCGAGACTTTGTCGGTGATCCTGCAAATGGCTTCGTTCAAGCTTCGCGGCGGCAAGCGCATTTTCAAAATGGCGCCCATCCACCACCATTTCGAGCTCAGCGGCATCGCCGAGCCGAAGGTCACCGTCCGCTTCTGGATCGTCAGCATCGTGCTGATGCTGGCGGCGCTGGCCTCGCTCAAGCTGCGCTGAGCCCAACCAATCCCCGCTCAGCGCATTTCGTTCGGCTATTGACATGCCTGCAATACCCGCCTACACTGTAGGCATGAGAAAAAGGCGCAACCTTCAATACACGATTCGTGACGTGCCGATCGAACTGGACCGCAGGTTGCGAGACGGCGCCCGGCGCACGAATCGGAGTTTAAATCGGACTCTTGTGGAGCTTCTGGAGCGCGCAGCCGGAGTCGCGCAGACCGCCTCCACCTACAAGGATCTCGACTCGTTCTTCGGTTCTTGGACGGCGGACATCGAAGTTGATCGGGCTTTGGCCGAGCAGCGCCGCATCGATAAGAAGCTCTGGCGATGAACCTGGCCCTCGACACGAACGCCTACCGAGAAGCGGCCGACGGCAAGCCCCGGACCGTCGAACTCCTGCGCCGCGCCGACGAGATCCACGTTCCGTTTGTCGTGCTGGGGGAATTGCGCGCCGGCTTCGCCTCGGGAAATGCCGGCAAGAAAAACGCGGCCCAACTCACCGATTTCCTGGGCTCCCCGCGCGTCAGCGTCTTGCTCGCGGATGAACAGACGACGCACGCGTACGCGGTCCTTTTCGCGCAGCTCCGACGGCAAGGGACTCCCATTCCCACCAACGACATGTGGATCGCCGCCCTCGCGATCCAGCACGATCTCCCGCTGCTGACGTCAGATCGGCATTTTTCCCATCTGCCTCAGATTCTTATCCTATAATTCCGGCGATGACCTGGGAAAAATCGCGCGATCACACTCCTTGCTAGCGATCCTCGTGCATTTGCTTCGGCCTCATTCATATGGCATGCGCGCACGTCGAATTCAACCGGGTTTCCGGGTGAGCTCAAATGAATAATAGCCCGTTTGATCCACGCTCGTTTCGCAAAAAGCTCGCCGGCGTGCTGGGCCTGGGACGCTCGGGGCGGGCCGTCGCGCGTCTGCTCGCCAAAAAGGGATTCAAGGTATTGGGCAGCGACGCGCGGCCGCGCGCGGAGCTTAAAAAGGCTCTGAAGGGATTTCCCGCGGGCGCCAAGTGGGAGGGGGGAGGACATTCCGACCGCCTGCTGAAGTGCGCGTTCGTAGTCAAGAGTCCCGGCCTCAAGCCCGATCTGCCGATTCTTAAAAAACTGGGGGAGAAGGGCGTGCCGGTCTACAGCGAGTTGGAGGTGGCACTCGCGTTCTCGAAGGCCAAGGGCGTGGTCGCGATCACGGGCACCAACGGCAAGTCGACGACCACGCAGCTGACGTGGGAGATTTTTGAGGCCGGCCTGCCGCGTGGGCGCAAGGCCCTCCTCGGCGGCAACATCGGCGTGCCGATCTCCGCGTCCGCGCCGGCGGCGAAAGCCTCCGACGTCTTGATCATCGAGGCGTCCAGCTACCAGCTGGAGGACAGCGCGCATTTCGAGCCGCGCGCGGCCGCCATCCTCAACATCACCGCCGACCACTTGGACCACCACGGCTCCATGGCGGCCTATGTGGCGGCCAAATCCAAGATCTTCCGCGAGCAGGGGCCCGGCGACGCGTGCGTGTTCAACGCCGACGACCCGCTTGTCTATAAATTGTCGCGCGAGTGCCCGTCCCGGCGCCTCTACTTCGGCGCGAAGGCGCCGCACGTGCACGCCTGGGAGGAGGGCGGCAAGCTGCGCTTTCGCCTGCCCGGCTGGAAAAAGGAACTGGCGCTGACGCCGCCGAAGCTTCCCGGCCGCCACAACATCGACAACGCCCTGGCCGCGGGACTGCTGGCTTTCGCGCGCGGCATAAAGCCCGCCGCGGTGCAAAAAGCGTACAAGGCTTTCAAAGGAGTCGAGCACCGTCTGGAGGATTGCGGCGCCGTCCGCGGCGTGCGCTGCGTCAACGACTCCAAGGCCACCAACGTGGACTCCACCTTCGTCGCTCTCAAGGCCTTCGAGCCGCAGGGCAAGCGCCTTCTTCTCATTCTCGGCGGCCTGCACAAAGGCTCGCCGTACACGCCGCTCAAGCCTTGGATCGAGAAGACGGTCAAGGGCATCTTCACCATCGGCGCGGCGGCGCGGCGCGTGGAGGAAGACTTGGGCGGGCTCGCGCCGATATTTCCGTGCGGCGACCTGGCCACGGCGGTGGACGCCGCCCTGCGCGTGGGGCAGAAGGGCGACGTGCTCCTGCTCTCGCCCGCCTGCGCTTCGTTCGACCAATTCAAGGACTTCGAGGACCGCGGCCGTCAATTCAAGGCGCTGGTGCGCGCCGCGGCGGCGCGGCGATGAGCGCTCCGCCGCGCCGCCGCGAGCCGTTTGATGTCGTGCTGCTGGCGCTCGCGCTCTCGCTGACCGCTCTAGGCGTGGTGATGGTCTATTCCGCCAGCGCCATCTCCGCCGAGCAGACCATGGGCCGGCCGTTGTACTTCGTCGAGCGTCAGTTGGCTTGGGCCGTGGTGTCCCTGGCCGCGATGGCCTGGGTGGCCAAGCTCGACTACAACCGCCTGCGCGAGTGGCTGGCCCCGATTTACGGCGCCACCGCCGTCCTCCTGCTGGCCGCGCTGTTCTTCCATCCCATCGCCGGCGCGCGCCGCTGGATACGCCTGGGACCCATCGGCCTCCAGCCGGCGGAGTTCGCCAAGCTGACCTCGGTGCTTTTTCTGGCGTCCTACCTGGACAAGCGCCACAGCAAACTCGCCTCGCCCACGGGCGGACTTCTGGTGCCGCTGGGCGTGGTCGGGGTGCTGTTGCTGCTCATCGGCAAGGAACCGGACCTGGGCACTCCCGCGCTGATGTTCGGCGTGGCGGTGCTGGTGCTGTTCGTGGCCGGCGCGCGGATGCGCTGGATCTTCGCGTCGATCGGCGCCGCGGTGCCCGTGGTCGCCGAGGAATTGTGGCGCAAGCCCTACCGCCGCGCGCGGCTGATGACCTTCCTGACCCCGTTCAAGAACATCAAGGGCACCGGCTACCAGTTGGCGCAGGCGATACTGGCGGTGGGTTCCGGCGGCTGGTTCGGCAAGGGCCTGGGCGCCTCCCAGCTCAAGCTCATGTACCTGCCCAAGCCCTACACGGACTTTATTTTTCCGGTGATCTGCGAGGAACTGGGTCTGGTCGGAGCGCTGGTGGTGCTGGGATTGTTCGCCGCGCTTCTTCTGCGCGGAATACGCATCGCGCGGCGCGCGCCGAACCTGTTCGGGACCTTGCTGGCCTGCGGGATCACCTTCACCATCGCGCTCCAGGCCTTCTTCAACGTGGCCATGGCCATCGGCCTTCTGCCCACCAAGGGAATTCCCTTGCCGTTCCTGTCCTTCGGCGGCTCGTCCTTGCTCTCCACCTTGACCGGCGTCGGCGTCCTGCTCAGCATCTCGCGCCAACAGCGCCCGGAGACGGCATGAAGCGCGTCATGATCGCCGCCGGCGGGACCGGCGGACATTTTTATCCCGGGCTGGTCGCGGCGCAAACGCTGAAGGCGCGCGGCTGGCAGCCGCTGATGGTGGTGCGCGCCGGCGACCCCGCCCTGCCGGTGCTGGAACGCGCGGGCCTGCCGGCCCTGCCCGTGGACCTGCGCGGCCTGCCGCGCCGCCTGGGGCCGGAACTGCTTGTCTTCGCCGGCAAGCTGGCTGGAAGCCTGGGCCTGCTCTCGCGCGCCGTGCGCTCCTTCCAGCCGGACCTGGCCCTGGGCATGGGCGGCTACCTGAGCTTTCCGCTGGCCTTCGCGGCCTGGCGCCGCGGCGTGCCGCGCGCGGTGCACGAGTCCAACGCGGTGCTGGGCCTGGCCAACTCCGCGTGCGTCAAGCTGGGCGCGAAGCTGTTCTGGGGTCTGCCGCCGTGCGACGCCCAAGCCGGGGGGACCTTGATCGGCACGCCCATCCGGCCGGAACTGCGCGCGCGGCGCGGCCGTGAAGAATCACGACGCGCGCTGGGCCTGGACGCCGCCGCGCCCACCTTGCTGGCCTTCGGCGGCAGTCAAGGCGCGCAGGGCCTCAACGCGGCCCTGCCCGCGGCGCTCAAGGCCCTGCCCGGCGTGCGAGTCCTGCACCTGGCCGGACGCGGAAAATCCGAGACGGTCGCGGCCGCCTACCGGGAAGCGGGCGTGCGCGCAGACGTGCGCGATTATCTGGAGGACATGGCCGCCGCCTACGGCGCCGCCGACCTGGTGCTGTGCCGCTCCGGCGCCAGCACCTTGGCCGAACTCACCGCCCAGCGCGCGCCCGCCGTGCTGGTGCCCTATCCCCACGCCGCCGCCGACCATCAAGAGGCCAACGCGCGCGTCTTCGAGCTGGCCGGCGCCTGCGCGCGCCTGCCTGAAAGCGAGTTGAGCGCACGACTGGGGTCGCTGCTGGCCGATTTGCTACAGTCGCCGCACGCGGGCGCGCGCCGAGCCGAAATGGCGCGGGCCTACGACGCGCTCGGCTTGCCCGCCGCCGACGCCGCCGCGGACGCCTTCGCGGACGCTTTGGAGCGGGCGGCGACCGCATGAAACGACCCCAGATCCTGGTCTGCAACGACGACGGCGTGCACGGCCCCGGCCTGCCCGCGCTGGTGGCCGCCATGCGCCGCCTGGGCCGCGTGACCGTCTGCGTGCCCGATCAGGAACGCTCCGCCGACAGCCACTCGCTGACCTTGCACAAGCCCCTGCGCGCGCGGCTGTTGAGTCCGCGTTTCTACGCGCTCAACGGCAGTCCCGCCGACTGCGCGCGTTTCGGCCTGCTCCAGGTGCTGGCCGGGCGCGCGGACCTGGTGGTCAGCGGCATCAACCGCGGCTACAACCTGGGCGAGGACGTGATCTATTCCGGCACCGTCGCCGCCGCGATGGAGGCCACCTTGCTACGCGCGCCCGCGATCGCGTTTTCGATGGACCCCGACGCGCGCGATTATCGTCCCGCGGCCGCCTACGCGCGCACGCTCGCCGCACAGGTCCTGCGCCGCGGCCTGCCCGAGGGCGTCTGTCTCAACGTCAACTTCCCCGTGCCGCCGCGCGGCGGCTACCGCGGCGGCCAAGCCGCGCGCCTGGGCCGGCGCATCTACGGCACGGCGATCTCGCGCCGCGTGGACACGCGCGGCCACGAGTATTTCTGGCTGGCCGGACGTCCGGTGCGCGGCGTCGACGAGCCGGGCACCGACGTGGCCGTCGTCGCGCGCGGCGGCGTCTCGGTCACGCCGCTCAAGATCGACCGCACCGACCACGCGGCCCTGCGCGCCCTCTCCGAGTGGACTCTCTAACCCTGCTTCTTCTGCTGACCGGTTCGGCCTTCGCCGCGCCCGCCGGCGTCTCGTCCACGACAGGCCCCGACGAGACCACGGTGACTCTCAGCGCCGCGGGCGACATACGCCTCGACGGCCCTATCGCCGCGATCGCGCGCAGAGGGGGGCCCGGCGCGCCGTCGCGCGCGATCAAGGGCGAACTCGCCGCCGACATCGTCTTCGCCAACCTGGAGACGCCGGTGACGACGCGCGGCGACAAGACCCCGAAGACCTGGAACTTCCGCGCGCGCCCCGCCGACCTCAAGATCCCGCGCGCCGCGGGCGTCCGCGTGCTCAACATCGCCAACAACCACGTCTGGGACTACGGCGAGCGCGGCTTTCTCGACACCTTGAGCGCGCTCAAGCGCGGGCATTGGACCTTCGTCGGCGGCGGAATGAACCGCCGCGAGGCCGAGGCCGTGCGCGTCTTCAAGGTGCGCGGCCTGGCCGTCGGCATCGTCGGCCTGACCAGCACGCATCCGGAGGCCGCCTGGGCCGGCCCGCGCAAGCCCGGCGTGGCCTACAGCGACTTCGACCGCATCCCGGGCATCGTGCGCCGCGCCAAGAAAAAATGCGACGTGCTGATCGTCAGCTTCCACGGCGGCACGGAGTTGGCGGAATATCCCAACGACATCCAAAAAGCCGTGGCCCACGCCGCCCTCCGCTCCGGCGCGGACCTGTTTTTGGGGCATCATCCGCACGTTTTGCAGCCCATCGAGATCTACCAAGGCAAGCCCATCGTCTACAGCCTGGGCAACTTCCTATTTGTCTCGCCCAGCACCGCCACGCGCTCCGAGGCCATCGTCCGCGTCGAACTGGGCCGCGGCGGCGTCAAGCGCCTGACCTTCGTGCCGCTCGACGGCAACTGGGGCCGTCCGAAACCCGCCTCCGCCGCCGTCGCCGCGCAAGCCCGCGCCGCCCTGGACCGGCTGGGTGCCTTCGAGCAGCGCCCCGACCTGCTCGTTTTCGACGCTCCGCAGTCGGCGGGGAAGCCCTCACCTGACAAGACTCCGCGCGGCCCGTAAATAGGTGCACGACACACCGCGACACGGACCCGCAGGCGCGCAAAGAACTATATGTTGCAGGGCATAAGTTATAGCGACAGTCGCATTAACGGAAGCCACTTTAGGCGCGCGTCCGTTTCGTGATTGATCAAGCCCAGTTGAAGCCCCCGGATCGATTTGCAGTCGTTGTAAAGTCCAATTTGTGCGCCTACGACCTTACCTGCTCCGTTCAACACGCCGATTTGTACGCCTCTCAGATTCTTCGATAGATTAATCCCGCCCAGTTGTAAACCGCGCATCATATCGGCATTCGTACCAGCGCCGATCTGCATTCCGTAGGCTTTGTGAGCCAATGCGCCGTCGCCTATCTGCAAACCGGCGACCACCGCGTCGCCGGCCATGAGCGGAGAAATGCTCAGTCCATAGACCTTCGGCTCTCGGGGGAATTCCACTGGTGGAATGAAGAGGAGAGTAAATTTTAGCGGAGTCCAAGGCATCGCGTATGGCTCGCCAAGTTCCTTTAACTTTTCCTCAGCCGCGAGGCTCCCATCGCGCACATCCTCTCTGTAAGTTTCAATTGCACTCGCGCGTTGTCCGCCGTCCAGATAGAAGCTTCCAAGCTTCAGAACGAGATCGGCTCTACATCGGTAGTTATGCCAGTCCGATGACCATGCCACTTTTTCCTGGCAATCCGAGATGGAGTCGCAAGTCGGGCACAGAGGTAGCGGTGCCGCTCCAATTGGAACGACAACAATGGGAATGGCATGGGCTGCGGCCCGCGTTGGCACGACCACTCCCATGATGAATGCAAAGAGATAGATTTCTGGAGCAACTAATGCAGCCCAGGAATTCGAAGCATCCTTCTCTCTGACGTATCGCATCAGTTGAGTATAGCTCCTGTGCGCCCCGCGTCAACATCTTTTACCAGGATCATGACCGCTCAGAGCCTTAATTAGCAGTGTCCTTGAAGGGCTTCCCTCGGGAGAGGTAGAATACCGCCCCATGACGCGCGATAAAGCCCTCAAGAAGATCGGCTTGCTCTCATCGTTGTCCGGGCCGCAACTGCGGGACGTCTCGCGGCTGGCCCGGGAGATGGACGTGCCCGCGCGCCAGGCTTTATTCGGCAAGCGCGAGTATGCCGACGCCATGTTCGTGGTGCTGTCGGGGCGCGTGAAGATCTACGCGGACTCCGCGGGACGCAAGAAGAAGACGTTCGCCTACCTGACGGCGGGGGACTTCTTCGGCGAGATGTCGCTGATCGACGACTCGCCGCGCAGCGCGTCGGCGCAGGCGGTCGAGGACTCGCGCCTGCTGGTGATCCGCAAGAAGGATTTCCGGCGTCTTCTGGCGCGCGACGCGGGGATGACGTTCTATCTTCTGCAGGCGGTCTGCGCGCGCCTGCGCCGGGCCAATGAAGAGATCGAGGGGCTGTTGTTCTACAACGTGCTGGGCCGCGTGGCCAAGGCCATGATGGCCTTGGCGCGACGCGGCGGCGAGCCTTGGAAAGGGGGCATCGCCCTCACCCAGCGCTACACCCAGCAGGAGCTCGCCGAATACGTGGGCACCACGCGCGAGCCGCTGGCCCGCGCCCTCTCGTCATTGCGCCGGGCCGGGCTCATCGCGGTCACGGCCGACGGCCGCTACGCGGTGCCCGACGCCGTCAAGCTGGCCGCTCTGGGCTCCCACGATTGACTTTCGCCAAGGAACACTCTCCCATGAATAACTCCATGCGTACGCACAACGCCGGCGCGTTGAACGCCGCCCACGTGGGCCAGGAGGCCCGCGTCGCGGGCTGGGTGCACTCCCGGCGCGACCACGGCGGCGTCTACTTCTTCGACCTGCGCGACCGCTCCGGCCTGCTCCAGGTCGTGGTTCATCCGGAGGCGGTCGACGCCTTCCTGGCCGCCGGCAAGCTGGGCTCGGAGTGGGTCGTGTCCGTGCGCGGAAAGCTCCAACGCCGCCCGAAAGGCACCGAGAACCCGAAGATGCCCACCGGCGAGGTGGAGCTGGCCGCCGACGAGGTCCAGGTCCTCAACACCTGCAAGGTCCTGCCCTTCGAGGTCGACGAGCACTCCACGGCCAGCGAGGAGTCGCGTCTGAAGTATCGCTTTCTGGACCTGCGCCGCCGCCGCATGCTCTCCAACCTGACTTTGCGCCACACCGTGGCCATGGCCGCGCGCAACGCGCTCTCCTCCGAAGGCTTCCTCGAAATCGAGACGCCGATGCTGACCAAGGCCACGCCGGAGGGCGCGCGCGATTTCCTCGTGCCTTCGCGCTTGAACCCGGGCACGTTCTACGCCTTGCCGCAGTCGCCGCAAATCTTCAAGCAGATCCTGATGGCGTCGGGCGTCGAGAAGTACATGCAGCTGGCGCGCGCGTTTCGCGACGAGGACCTGCGCGCCGACCGCCAGCCCGAGCACACCCAGATCGACGTGGAGATGAGCTTCGTGACCGAGGCCGACGTCCATGCCGCCTGCGAGCGCATGATGCAGGCGATTTTCAAGACCGCGCTGGGCGTCGAGCTGGCTGTGCCGTTTCCGCGCTTGGACTACTTCGACGCGATGCGCCGCTTCGGCTCCGACAAGCCCGACCAGCGCTATGGCTTTGAAATCGTCGATCTGACCGCGGACTTCAAGGACTCCGCCTTCAAGGTCTTCAGCGGCGCCGTGGCCGCGGGCGGAGTGGTGCGCGCCATCCAGTCTCCGGTGGAATACAGCCGCTCCGAAATCGACAAGCTGACCGACGCCGCCAAGGCGCAGGGCGCTAAAGGCCTGGCCTACATCAAGTGGACGGTCGCGGGCGCCGAGGGCCCCATCACCAAGCCGCTGACGCCCGCCGAAATCGAGTCTATCCGGGCCAAGACCGGCGCCCGGCCCGGCGGCACCACGTTCTTCGCCGCCGACAAGGAAGGGACCGCCGCCAACGTCCTGGGCATGATCCGCAAGGAGATCATCGCCAAGACGAAGCCCCAGCCCTCGACGCCGTGGCATTTCTCCTGGATCACGCACTTCCCGCTCTTGGAATGGGAGGCGGAGGAGAAGCGCTGGACGTTCGCGCACAATCCGTTCACGCGCCCGCTGGACGCGGATGTCCCAAAACTGGACACGGACCCGGGCGCCGTGCGCAGCCACCAATACGACCTGGTGCTCAACGGCGTGGAGCTGGCCTCCGGTTCCATCCGCAACCATTCCGGGGAGATGCAGCGCAAAATTTTGGGCCTGATGGGCTTTGACGCGGCCGAACAGCAGCGCCAGTTCGGCCTCCTGCTGTCCGCGTTGGACTTCGGGGCACCCCCGCACGGCGGCTTCGGCTTGGGACTGGACCGTCTTTGCGCGCTCCTGTGCGGCGAGGACTCCATCCGCGAGGTCATCGCCTTCCCGAAGACCCAGAAAGGCACCGATCCGCTCTCCGAGGCGCCGGGTCCCGTCAAGGACAAACAGCTCAAGGAACTGCACATCAAGCTGGACCTCCCGGCCCCGGCCGTCTCCGCGAAAGCCTAGCCCCGCCGCGTCAGGCGCGGGCCAGCTTCAGCTTCAGGGCCGCGGTGTCCACGCCCGCGACCGGATGCGCGTCCAGCCACTGCTCCAAGGAGGCCCGTCCCAGCGCCTTCTCGCGGCTCTGGTCCCAGCTCTCAATGAGCGCCTGCTCGCGCTGGGAAATGGCGCGCCACGTGCCCACCGGCATGCGCGCGTCGATGAACGGTTCGGCTCCGCGTGAAATGGACGCCGGCGCCACCGGAGGGACGGGGACGGCCGCGGGCGCCGAGACAGCGCGCGCGCCCCGCATGGCCAGCGTGGAAACCACAGGATCGATCGTCTCCGCAGTCCGCGCGAGAATCTCATCCGTCGCCGGCAACGTGCGCCAAAGACCCGCCGCGACCAAAGCAAGCACCAGCCCGCCTTCCAGCGCCGCGGCGGCCAGGGCGGAACGAGGCAGAGGCGAAGCCGTCCGTGACGCCACGCGCGGGACAAAGACCGCCGGAGGCTGCACGGCGAAATCGCGGCGTTCGGCGGGCGACGGAATCAAACCCGTGTACGCGCCCGCGGCGACGGAAACGATGGGCGCGGTCTCGGGCAGAGGCGTCCGCTCGATGGCTCCGTCCGCGTTTTGAGAAAATACGTCCGCGCTCGCGGCGCTGCGCCGCAAGGCGGCGGCGCCGACGCCGGAGGTCTCGGCCCGCGCGGCCGAGGACATCAGCCCGAACGTCAACATCGTGGCCGCGAAAATTTGAGCCGCGTTCATGATCTTCAGAATGCGCGCGCCCCACCGACGCTGGATGGGCATTAATGCCTATGGACTTCTGGGTCTTACGACCTATGGCGCCAAGCGCCTTGGCGCGCTACCCTCCTGGGGACGCAGGAAGACCCCGCCATGAAGAATGCGCGTCCCGCCCTTGCCGTTCTGGTCCTGGCCCTCGCGGCCCGGTCGGCGCGCGGCCAGGCGGCCGCGCCGACGCTCTCCGCCGCAGACCAGAAGACGGCCTCGGCCATGGATCCGGCCACAGAGCAGGCGCTCGGCGACGTCGGCCGCCAGCAGATGATGGACTCGGTCAAGAAGGATGAAGACCAGATGCTCAAAAGCGGCGTCTACAAAAAAATCGACCGCACGCCGGACGGCAAAGGAGCGATCATCACCTTGCCCGACGGTTCGGTGATGTGGTCGGACTACGTGCGCGGCTTCGACACGATGCCCAAGAAGACGCCGGCCGACCTGCTGGCGATGATGCAGAAGGACCCGAACGCGGATCCGGGGGCGATCGCGGCCCTGAAGAAAGCCGTCGCCGCGGCCTCCGAGAAAGACAGTCCGGAACAAAAGCAGGAGATCG
>JAJXVH010000045.1 GCA_021782205.1 bacterium
CGGCGGCGGCCGCCTTCGCCGGGCTGGCGGCTCTGCCCGCCGTTGGGTGCCGTTGGCGCGCCCGGCGCACCGGGCGTCGCGGGCGCGGCGACGGCAGGAGCGGAGGCGGTCGGTGGAATTCCGACTTCATCCTCCCCCTCGTCGTCGTCCTCCGCTTCATCGTCGGAGACAGGCACGGCCGCGGCCGCCGTCGCCGGAGCCGGAGTCACGACGGGCGGCGCGGCCTCAGCCGCGGGAGCGGCGGTGGGCTCTGGACGCTTTTCGACGACGCCAGGAGTCGAGCCGTCGTGCACGCGCTCCAGGCGAGGGGGTGCCGCGGGCGCGGCCTCGGTGGACGTCACGGCCGCGACGTCGCGCGCGGGTTCTTGCGGGGTCTGGGTCGAATCGATTTCATTGGGCATGGTTTCTCCAGGAATCATAGAAGCGCGTAGCGGCGCGCGTAGACGTTGGCGACGATGCCGAGCGAGAACAGGTTGATGATCAAGCTCGAACCGCCGTACGAAATCAGCGGCAGAGGGATGCCAGCGACGGGCATAAGGCCCACGCACATCCCGACGTTGAGAGTGACGACGAAGGCGAACATGGAGGCCAGTCCCGCGCAGACGAGATAGCCGTAGCGGTCGCGCGCCAGCCGCGCCGCGGTGACGACGCGCCAGAGCAGAAGGAAGTAAAGCCCGAGGATGAGGCCGGCGCCCCAGAAGCCCATCTCCTCGCCGACGTTGGCGAAGATGAAGTCGGTGTGGCGTTCGGGCAGAAAGCCGAGCTGGGACTGCGTGCCGGAGAACAGCCCCTGGCCCCAAAGCCCCCCCGAGCCGATGGCGACCTTGGATTGGATCACGTTGTAGGCCGCGCCCTGCGTGTCCGAGCGCGGGGCGACGAACGCGACGAAGCGGTTGCGCTGATAGCTCTTCATCGAACGGTTGACGACGATCCCGGTCAGCAGGGCCCCCGACAAGATCACGGGTGCGGCGACGAAGGCCAGCGGCTTGATCTGCAGGCGCATCCACGTCGCCGCGCGCCAGACCGCGGCCGAGACGGCGGCGAACGCGACGACGGTCGTCAGCGTCGCCCAACCCAGGCGCGACGCCGCCAAGATGAACCCGGGCAAGGTTCCCGACGGAGCGCCGGGATAGCGCACCTGGCAGAGCGTGATGACCAGCGGCACCGCAAGCGCGAGCGCGCCGTAGCCGAAGACGAACAGCAGCTGAAAAATATCGGCGCCCGCGCAAAATAGCATTCCGGTGATCGTCGGCAGGAAGGTCAAAGCGGTGGAGAAATCCGGCTGTTTAAGAATCAGCAGGACGATGGGCGTGGCGATCGCCAGGGCCGTGAGCACGGTTGAAAAATCGCCCGCGCGGCGAGCGCGGCGGTCGAGGTAGTCGGCCAGGACCAGAACCACCAGCACGCGCGCCAACTCCGCCGGCTGGAAGCTGAAGCCCGCCAGCCTCAGCCACGCGCGGTGGCCGCGCGCGCTGCGGCCCAGCACCAGAACGGCCGCCATCAGCGCGATCGCCACGCCGTAAAGAATTTTCGCCTGGTCCTGGAAAATCTGGTAGTTGAACGCGAGAGTCAAAACGAACAGGCTCGATCCCAGCGCCAGCGCGATGAAATGCTTCTGCAGAATCGACTGGTAGAACAAGGTGGTGCTCGCCGCCGACAGCATGGCCACCGTCCCGGTCGCGACCAGGCCGACCACCGCGGCGATGAAGGTCCAGTCCACGCGGCTGGACAGGCCGGGGGGCGTCCGAGTGGAATTCATCGCACGGCTCCCGCCGGAAGCGCCGGAACCGGGACGGCCGCCTTGGCCGCGCGCGCTGCGGCCCGCGCCGCCGCTCGCGCCGCGAGCCGGGCTTCGCGCTCGACCTCGGGATCGGCCATGCCGAAGCGGGCGAGGATCATTTTGCGCGCCACCGGGGCGGCGGTGACGCCGCCGTGGCCGCCGTTGGCGACCAGCACCGCGACCGCGATGGAGGCCGGCTCCCCGGGGCGTCCGGCATACGCGATGAACCACGCGTGGTCCACCCCGGAGTTCTGGGCCGTGCCGGTCTTGCCCGCGACGACCAGTCCCGGGATGCGCGCGGACATTCCCGTGCCCGAGGAAACCACGATCTCCAGGCCCCGCTGCACCAGGTCCCACGCGGCGTCCGTCGCCGGGATTTCAGAAAGCTTCTCCGGGGACTGAACGAAGTCGGGGCGGCCGTCGGCGTAGACGATTTTGCGCGTGAAATGCGGCCGCCAAACCGTACCGCGGTTGGCCAGCGCGGCCGCGACGACGGCCAGCTGTAGCGGCGTGACGGTGAGCTCGCCCTGGCCGATCGAGAGGTTCAGCGTGTCGCCGTCATACCAGCCGCGGCCGGCCTTGCGCCGCGTCTCGGGGCCGAAAAGATGGCCGGATTTCTCGCCCCTCAACGCGACGTTCGTGCGGGCACCCAGACCGAACAGCTTCTCGTAGCGCTCAATCTCCGCGGCTCCGGTCTTGAGGCCGAGGTTGTAGAAGTAGACGTCGCATGACTGCGCCAGGCCTTTGAACCAATCAACGCGCCCATGGCCCTTGCGATCCCAGCAGTGAAACGTATGACCGCCGAGGTCGAAATAGCCGGGGCAAAAGAAGGACTCCAGCGGGGATACGCCCGCGGCGAACGCGGCCAGGCCGACGATCGGCTTGAACGTCGAGCCCGGCGGGTAGGCGCCCGCGATCGCGTTGTTGAACTCGGGAAGCGCGGCGACACTGCGCTGGGCTTCGCCAGGATCGGCGGCCAGGAGCGCGTTGGGGTCGAAATCCGGCTGGGAACTCATCGCCAGGATATCGCCGTTGCGCGGATCGATGGCGACGGCGGCACCCCTCCCGGTGACGGACGCGCGCAGACCGTCATCGGCGGCGCGCTGGATCGAGGAATCGATCGTCAGATGCACGTTGCTGCCGGCCTCCCACGGAATGCTCTCCAACTCACGCTTGATGCGGCCCTGCGCGTCAACCTCCATGCGACGTCCGCCGTCGCGGCCGCGCAGCTCGTCCTCGAACAGAGCCTCCAGCCCCAGCTTGCCGATGCGCGAATCCGCGCGGTAGCCTTTCGCCTTTCGGTCGCGCCATTCGCGCGGATTCATGCGGCCCATGTAGCCGATCAAGTGGCTGGCGAAGCGCCCGTGCGGGTAGTAGCGGCGGGCCTCCTCGATGAGCGCGATGCCGGGATAGATCGTCTTGAGTTCCCAAAGCTGGAACGCCGTCACCTGCGGCAGGTTCTCGGCCAAGCGCGCGGCCGACTGTTCGCGCTCGGACTGCTCCAGCGTCTCGAGAATCTCATCGGGGTCGCGCCCGAGCTGCCGCGCCAGCTCGCGCGCCAGAGGCTCCAGTTCGCGCCGCGCCTGGTTCTTGCCGGGCAGGAAGATCAAAGTGAACGCGCCTTGGTTCTCGGCGATCACGTCGCCGTGGCGGTCGTAGAAACGGCCGCGCGGTGCGCTTTGGTAGATGATCTGCGAACGGTTACGTTCGGCCGCCTCGCGATAAAACGCGACGTCGAGAATCTGCAGCTGGGCCAGACGCAGGCCCAGAACCACTCCCGCCCCGGCGATGGCCCACCAGAGCACGTTCAGGCGCTCGCGCGAATCGATCTTCATCGCGCGCGTCTCGTGTCCCAAAGTTCGGCCGCGACGGCGGCGGCAACCGCGTTCAACAGCGGGGTCGCCAGGGCCGGAATCCAGCCGGCCCAGAGGAAGGACTTCGCGAAAATCGAGCCCAGCGCTCCCCGCAGGAGAAAATAGACCCAGGACAGAAGGAAGACCGCCGCCGCCAGCGGCCCCGTCGCCTCCAGGTCCACCTGGCTTCGGAATTGGCCCGCGACGTAGCCCGCGAGCATGTACAAAAGCGCGTCGGCGCCGAACAGATCCGCGCGCAGAACGTCCGCGTAGAGTCCCCACATCCAGCCGATCAGCATGGCGGGCACGGGCCCGCGCCGCGCCGCGATCAGGATGGTCAGTGCGAACAGGAATTGCGGGGCCGCGCCCCAATAGGCCAGGTGCGCGCTCCACCACCACTGCAGAAGCATGGCCGCCGCCAGCAGCACGGCCGCGCGCACCGCGTTCATCGCTCCGCCTGCGACGCCGCCGCGTCGCTGGAGACCGCGACCGGCCGCTCGGTCTCGTATTCGCGCCCGATCGGCGCGCGCGCGCGCAGGATCAGGACTTCCTGCAGCGCGGCCGCGTTGGACGCCGGCGAAATTTCGACGGATTGGGACGCCAGGAACGGATCGCGCGGGTTGACCGCGGCGACGCGCCCGACCAGGACGTCCGGAGGGAAGGTCACGCTCGTCGGCGATGTGAAAACCGTGTCGCCGGGAACGATCTTGGCCTCGGAGTTGATGTAGTTCATCAGCAGGAGGCCCGAGTTCTGGCTTTGTCCTTGGACGAGGCCTTCGAGCGTCCCCGACGACAGGTACGCGGCCACCGCCGAGCGCTCATCGGTCAGCAGTAGGACGGTCGACTCCCGGCGGCGCACGTCCACCACGCGCCCAACCGCGACCACCGTGTCGCTGCTGCGTCCCAGCACCGCGTCGTTGAGCGTGACGCCGCGGTCTTCGCCCGCGTCGACCGAGAAGGAGCTGTACCAGCGCAGAGGATCGCGCTCCATGACGTGCGCCCAGAGCGGATGCAGCGCGGCCGGCGTCTTGAGACCCAGCTCGGCGCGCAGGCGTTCATTTTCGGCCGTCAGGCTTTGGGTCGTCGCGCGCAGCCAGGCGTCGCCGCGCAGTTCCTCCTGGAGGCGGCGGTTCTGCACATCCGCCGTCAGCAGGGCGCGCACGCGCTCCGGTGCCTGCGCGATCCTTTGATAGCCCTGCTCCCCCTCATACGGCAGAGGGTCGAACACGTAGGCCGCGCAGGCCTTGAAGGCCCGAACGGGAGACGAGAGCGGCAGGGACAAAAGGACCAGCGACAGCGCCGCCAGACACACGGCGACGTAGTGCGCGATCCGCGTTTCGCGTTGCATGCGTTCCGGCTTGTGCCGGGTTTAAGCGCGACGACGGCGGAACGACGGCGGCCGGAGGCTCTTAAAAGAGCGCCGAGCTTATGAGCGGGAACGGCCGGACATCACGAAGTAGTCCGAGTGCCGATCCTGTATGTTGTCGAGCTCGTCGAGGTATTTCCCCGTCCCGAGCGCCACGCAGCTCAACGGATCCGCGGCACGCTGCACCGGAAGCTCGGTTTCCTGCCGGATGAGGTCCGGAAGACCTCGAAGCAGGGAGCCGCCTCCCGCGAGCATGATTCCGCGGTCCACCAAATCCGCAGCCAATTCCGCCGGAGTCTCCTCCAGCGTGTTCTTGATCACGTCGAGGATGAGCTGCACGGGCTCCATCAGAGCCTGGCGCACCTCCTCCGAGGTGATCAGCACCGTCTTCGGAAGTCCCGTGGCCTGATCGCGGCCTTTGACTTCCATCGTTTTTTCTTCCTTGAGGGGAAAGACCGAGCCGATTTGAATCTTGACGTCCTCGGCGGTCGTCTCGCCGATCAGCAGGTTGTATTTGCGCCGGAAATGGACCATGACGGCTTCGTCCATCTCGTCGCCCGCGATGTCGAGCGATTTAGAGACGACCATGCCGCCCAAGGAGATGATCGCCGTCTCCGTCGTGCCGCCGCCGATGTCGACGATGAAGCTGCCGTGCGGCTCCGAAATGGGCAGGTCGGCGCCGATCGCGGCGGCCATCGGCTCCTCGATGAGGTGCACCTTGCGCGCGCCCGCCTGGATCGCGGATTCCTGCACCGCGCGGCGCTCCACCTCGGTGATGCCCGACGGGATGCCGATGACCACGCGCGGATGCAGCAGCGAGCGCCGGTTGTGGACTTTGCGGATGAAGTACTTGATCATCTCCTGCGTGACCTCGAAGTCGGCGATGACGCCGTTCCTCAAGGGCCGTACCGCGATGATCGACGCCGGAGTGCGCCCGAGCATTCTTTTGGCCTCGGCGCCGATGGCGAGAACCTCGCGCGTGTCCTTGTTGATCGCGACGACCGACGGCTCCCTCAGCACGATCCCCTGACCCTTGACGAAGACCAGCGTATTGGCCGTGCCCAGGTCGATGCCCATGTCGTTGGAGAACAGGCTGAAGAAGAAATCAAGCATGGCGTATTAGGACACCAGCATGATCATGCCGCGCGTCGCGTTGTCGCCCAACCGCGGCGCCAAGCGCAAAATCCGCGTGTAGCCGCCCGGGCGCTGCGCGTAGCGGGGTGCCAGCACGTCGAAGAGCTTCTCGAAAACCAGCTTGTCGTGAATCTGGCGGCGAACCATGAAGCGCTCGCCTTTCTTCGCGTGCGTGATGAGCTTCTCGGCGTACGGCCGCAGCTCCTTGGCCTTCGCGATCGTCGTTTCGATGCGCTCGTGCTTGAACAGGCTGGTGGCCATGTTGCGCAGAAGCGCGCGGCGGTGCGAACTGGTCACGCCGAGCTGGCGCCGACCCAATGCTTTTGATGCCATAAAAAGACTCCTTTCAGCTCTCTCGGCTTAGGCGGCTTGGCCGACCTGCATGCCGAGCGACAGCCCCATGTCCTTGAGGCGGTCCTTGATCTCGTCGAGGGACTTCTTGCCGAAGTTCTTCACGGCCAGAAGCTCCTCGTCGCGCTTGCCGACAAGCTCGCCGATCGTGCGGATGCGGGCGACCTTCAGGCAGTTCGACGCGCGGCTGGTCAGCTCGATCATCTCGATGGGCTGATTGAGGATCTCGCGCAGCTTCGGGTCCAGACCCTCGCCGGAGATCACCGTCAGGGGCGCGTCCGAGGCGCTCTCGTCGAAGCCGGCGGCCGCGGCCTCGGCCTGCTGCTCTTCCTCGGGGATGAAGATATTCAGCGACTCGCGCAGAAGCTTCGAGGACTGGATCAAGGCTTCCGCCGGGTTCAACGAACCGTCGGTCCATATCTCGAGGATCAGGCGGTCGTAGTCCGTCACCTGGCCGACGCGCGCGTTCTCCACGTCGTAGTGCACCTTGACCACGGGCGAGAACAAGGCGTCGACCGGCAGGAAGCCGGCGGCCCACTGGTTCTGAGCGCGCAGTTCCTCGGCGGGAACGTAGCCGCGGCCCTTGGAGATTTCGATCTCCATGTCGATCTTGCCGCCCGCTTCCAGATGCGCGATCTCCAGGTCCTTGTTGACGACCTCGACGTTCGCGTTGCCGGAGATGTCCTTGGCCGTGACCGTTCCTTCCTTGCTGACCTGGAGGTAGACGGTCTCGGGGCCGTTGGAGAACAGCTTGACCCGGAGCTTCTTGAGGTTCAGCAGGATGTTCATCACATCCTCCTTCACGCCCGGCAGCACCTGGTACTCGTGGGTCGCCTTCTCGATGCGGACCGCGGTGACCGCGGCACCCTCCAGAGACGACAGGAGCACGCGGCGCAGCGCGTTGCCGACGGTGTGGCCGTAGCCGCGCTCATAGGGCTCCGCGACGAACTTCGCGTAGCTCTCCGACATCGTCTTCTCGTCGACGGACAGCTTCTGCGGCAGGATCAGTTCTTTATAAGCCATGTTCTCTTAATCTCCAGTATCAGCCCGACACCCGGGCTTCGGGACGTGTATGAAAGAAATTTATTCGCGCGGCCGTTAGCGCGAATAATACTCGATGATCAGCTGGTCGTTGATCGGGAACGACATCTCGCCGCGCTCGGGGATGCGGAGCACCTTCGCGGAGAGCTCGGCCTCGTTGAACTCGATGAACGCGGGCCGATTGTTGAGCTTCTTGGCCGTGTCCAAGCTCAGCTTCACGCCCACGTTCTCCTTGAGCTTCGGGGTCAGGGAGATGACCTCTCCGGCCTTGACCGCGTAGGACGGGATGTTGACGGGCTTGCCGCCGATCTTGACGTGGCCGTGCTTGACGAGCTGGCGCGCCGTCTTCAAAGACGTCGCCAGGCCCGAGCGGCGCACGACGTTGTCCAGGCGCAGTTCCAGCGCGCGCAGCAGATGGTCTCCGGAAGCCTCGCGGGCCTTCGACGCCTCGGCGACCTTCCTTTCGAAAGGGCGCTCGTTCATCTGGATCATGCGGCGCAGCTTCTGCTTCTCGCGCAGGCGGATCGAGTACGCGGAAGGCTTGCCCCGCTGAGGCTTGGCCACGCCAGGTCCGCCCTCGCGCTTCTCGAGAACGCACTTGGTGTAGCACTTGTCGCCCTTGAGGAACAGCTTCTGCTGTTCGCGGCGGCAAAGACGGCAGACGGCGTCGGTATAGCGGGACATCGGTTACACCCTCCTGGCTTTCGGCGGCCGGCAGCCGTTGTGCGGCAGCGGCGTCACGTCCTTCAAGCTGACGACGAGCAGGCCCGCCGAACCCAGCGAGCGCACCGCGGTCTCACGGCCCGGCCCGGGTCCCTTGATGAAAACCGCGACCTGCTTGACGCCCATCTCGGCGGCCTTCTTGGCCACCTTGCCGGCGGTCACGCCAGCCGCGAAGGGCGTGCCCTTCTTCGTGCCGCGGAAGCCGGATCCGCCGGCCGTCGCCCAGGCAAGCACGTCGCCGCGGTCGTCGGTCAGCGTCACGATCGTGTTGTTGAAGGAGCACTGAATGTGAACCTTCGCGAAGGACACGGACCTCCATGCCTTCTTTCTCGGCGCGGCCGAAGGAGCGGCCTTCGGCGCTGCGGTCGTCTTTTCGTCAGCCATGATTCGATCCTCTCAGATTGTCCGCGAAATCAATTCTTGCCCGTCGCCGACGCGGCCTTGCCCACGCCCACGGTCTTGCGGCGGCCACGGCGCGTGCGCGCGTTCGTCTTCGTGCGCTGACCGCGCGCGGGCAGGCTGCGGCGATGCCGGTGCCCGCGGTAGGAGTTGATCTCGGTCAGGCGCTGCATGTGCGCGACGACTTCGCGGCGCAGCTCTCCCTCGACCTTGTACTCCTTGGTCAGGATGGTGTTGAGCAGACCGACCTGCTCCTCGGTGAGGTCCTTGACCCGGGTCTCGGCCTTGATCGAGCCGCTGAGCTTCTCGATCACTTCCTTCGCCCGGGTGCGGCCCACGCCGTACAGGTAGCACAACGCCACGTCGATCCTCTTGTTCTTCGGCAAGTCCACTCCGGCCACACGCGCCATACTTGTATTCTCCTGTGTTCCTTACGAAATCGTTCCGCCTAGCCCTGACGCTGCTTGTGCTTCGGATTCGAGCACAGCACGCGCACGACCCCGTCGCGCTTGACGATCTTGCACTTCTGGCAGATTGGCTTCACGCTCGCTCTGACTTTCATCTCGTTTACTCCCGGTAGGTGATGCGTCCCCGGTTCAAATCGTAAGGGGACAGCTCGATGCGGACCTTGTCGCCGGGCAGGATCTTGATGTAATGCATGCGCATCTTGCCGGAGATGTGGGCCAGCACGACTTTCCCGGGGGCGATCTCGACGCGGAACATCGCGTTCGGCAGCGCCTCCAGGATGCTTCCTTCGACTTCGATCTTCTCTTCTTTCGTCATGAAATCTTCCGGGCTGGAGCCGAAGGCAGCGTCAGGATATCCGCGCCCTGCTCGGTCACCAGGACCGTGTGCTCGAAGTGCGCGGAGAGGCTGCGGTCCTTGGTGACCGCCGTCCAGCCGTCGTCGAGCGTCTCCGCCTCGGGGCCGCCGGCGTTGACCATCGGCTCGATGGCGATCGTCATTCCGGCCTTGAGACGCGGGCCGGTTCCGGCCTTGCCGTAATTGGGAACGGGCGGCTCCTCATGGAGCGCGCGGCCGATGCCGTGGCCCACGAAATCCCTCACCACGCCGTAGCCCGCGGCCTCGGCGTGAACCTGCACGGCCGCCCCGATGTCGCCGATGCGCGCGCCGGCCTTGACCGCCGCGATGCCGCGCTCCAGAGACTCGCGCGTGACGCGGACCAGACGCTCGGCCGCGGGGCTGATCGCGCCGACGCCGACGGTGACCGCGGAGTCTCCGTAGAAACGGTCGACGACCGCGCCGAAGTCCAGGCCGACGATGTCGCCGCCGTTCAGTTTCCGCGCGTCGCTCGGAATGCCGTGCACGATCTCGTGGTTGATCGAGACGCAGATCACGCCGGGAAATCCGTGGTAGTTCAGGAACGCCGGCTTGGCCCCGTGCTTCTTGAGCTCCTCGCGCGCGATGCGGTCGATCTCTCCGGTGGTCATTCCGGGCGCGACCAGGCCGCACAGATGGACGAGGATGTCGGCGACGACGGTGCCGGCGCGGCGCATCGCGGCAACCTCCTCCCGCGTCTTGATCTCGACGGCCTTCTGCATGAACATGCTCAGCGCGCCTTCCCGCGCGCGTCGATCTCGGCGGCGAGGGCGGCTTCGATGGCGTCCGGAGCTCCCGAGGCGTCGATTTCTTTGAGCAACTGCTCGCCCTTGTAGTAGGCGACGAGAGGTTGGGTCTGGAGCTCGAAAACCATCAGGCGCTTTTCCGCGGTGGCCGCGGAGTCGTCCTCGCGCTGAATGAGCGCGCCGCCGCACTTGTCGCAGACGTTCTCGACGCGCGGCGCGCGGCTGATGACGTTGAAGACCTCGCCGCAGTTGGCGCAGAGGCGCCGCGAGCTCATGCGGCGGATGGCCTCCGCGTTGGGCAGGGTCAGCGCGAGAACGAGATTCACCTCAGCACCCGCGCGACGCAGTATCTCGGACAGACCATGCGCCTGATCGACGGTGCGCGGAAATCCGTCCAGCAGATACTGACCGCCCGGCTCGATGCGACCAGCCACCATCTCCAGAACCACGTCGTCGGGCACGAGCTTGCCGGCCTTCACGTAGCCTTCGGCCTTGAGGCCGAGCGGGGTCTTCTGCGCGATCTCGGCGCGAAAGATATCGCCGGTCGCCAGATATTTGAACCCGTAGCGCTTGATCAGACGCTGGGACTGCGTGCCTTTTCCGGAGCCAGGCGCGCCAAGGAGGAGAACGATCATGCCTGGGTCTGCTCCCCGATGTTGAACCAGCGGCCCTGGATGCGGCCTTTCTTCATGAAGCCTTCATAATGGCGCATGATGAGCTGGGCTTCGACCTGGCCCATCGTGTCGAGCGCCACGCCAACGACGATCAGCAAGGACGTGCCGCCGAAGAAGAACGGAACGCTCAGGTTTCGGCGCAGGACGTCGGGCAGGACCGCGATCGCGGCCACGGCCAGCGCGCCGCCCAAGGTGATGCGTTCCATCACCCATTCGATGAACTTCGCCGTGGGTTCGCCGGGGCGGATGCCGGGAATGAAGCCGCCGGACTTCTTGAGATTGTCGGCCAGGTCCTGCGGGTTGATCGACACCGAGTTGTAGAAGTAGCAGAAGAACACGATCAGCGCCGCGTAGGTGATATCATACATCCAGCTGCCGCGATTGATGACTTCCTGTATCTTCTGGCCCCACGCGGTGTTCGCGTAGAACATGGACAGCGTCAGCGGCACCTGAATCAGGGAGATCGCGAAGATCACCGCGATCACGCCGGACTGGTCCACTTTCAGCGGCAGGTAGCTCTGGGACCCGCCGTACATGCGCCGGCCGACCATGCGCTTGGCGTATTGCACGGGGATGCGGCGCACCGCGGTCTCCAGCCACACCACAAGCAACGTGACCGCCAGCAGGGCCGCGACGATCGCGCCCGCCATCAGCAAGTTCATCTCCTCGATGCGCACCAGTTCGAAGAGGCTCATCGCCGCCGCCGGGATGCGCTCGACGATGCCCGCGAAGATGATCAGCGACACGCCGTTGCCGATGCCCGTCTCGGTGATCTGCTCTCCCAGCCACATCACGAAGATCGTGCCCGCGACGAGGGTCAGCACGGTGACCAGGTAGAACGGCACGCCGGGGTTGGTGACCACCGGAATGTTGCCCGGCGTCGGCATCTTGGTGATCGCAAGGGTGAGGCCGAAGGACTGGAAGCACGCCAAGCCCAAAGTCAGATAGCGCGTGTAGTTGTTGAGCTTGCGCCGGCCCAGTTCGCCTTCCTTGGCCAGACGGTCCAGCGCCGGAAACACGTGCGCGCCCTGCAGGAGGCTGACGATGATCGAGGCGTTGATGTAGGGCATCACGCCCATCGAGAAGATCGAGAAGCGGCCCAGCGCGCCGCCGGAGAACGTGTTCAGGAAGCCCAGCAGGCCGTTGGACTGCGCGTTGAAGATCGCGCGGATGGCCGCCGAGTTCACGCCCGGGATGGGGATCGACGCGCCCACGCGAAAGACCGCGATCGCGCCCAGCGTGAAGCCGATGCGCTTGCGCAGGTCCGGGACGTCGAAGAAGTCGCCGAGGCCGGCCATGTCAGCGCCCTCCGCCCGCCGCGCTCAAGCGCTTCACGCCTTGAGGACCTCGGCCTTGCCGCCGGCCTTCTCGATCTTGGCCTTCGCCGGACCGGAGAACGCGTGCGCGCTGACCTTCAGCGCGCGTGCCAGCTCTCCGTCGCCCAGGATCTTGACCGGGCGGCGGCCCTTGACCAAGCCGTGCACACGCAGGTCTTCAAGCGAAATTTCGGCCTTGTTCTTGAAGACGCGCTCCAGCGTCTCCAGGCTGACGAGCTGGTAGCTGACCTTGAACATGCCGTTGGTGAAGCCGCGCTTCGGGATGCGCCGCAACAGGGGCGTCTGGCCGCCTTCAAAGCCGACGAGCTTGCCGTCGCCGGAGCGCGAGCGCTGGCCTTTCTGGCCGCGCGTCGCGGTCTGGCCGGTGCCGGAGCCTTCGCCCATGCCCAAACGCAGGCGCCGCCGGCGCGCGCCCGGCGTCGGCGCCAGATTGGAAAGGTCGATGTTCGTCGTGGTCATAAAGTTGTCCCGGTGAATGAGGTTTACTTGCCGCGCAGCTTGGCGATGTCTTCTTTCGTGCGCAGCTGCTTGAGCGCCTCGAACGTGGCGCCGACGGTGTTGAACGGATTGGAGGAGCCGAGGCTCTTCGTGAGGATGTTCTTGATGCCCGCGGCCTCCAGCACCGCGCGCACGCCGCCGCCCGCGATGACGCCCGTTCCGGGCGCGGCCGGCTTCATCCAGACCTTGCCCGAGCCGAACTTCGCGACGATCTCGTGCGGGATCGTGTCGCCGACCGTCGGGAACTTGATGATCGCGCGGCGTGCCGACGCGTTGCCCTTCAGGATCGCGGCCTGGACGTCCTTGGCCTTGCCCAAGCCGAAGCCGACCGAGCCGGAGCCGTCGCCCACCACGACGATCGCCGAGAAGGAGAAGCGCTTGCCGCCCTTGACGACCTTCGCCACGCGGTTGATCGCGACGACGGTCTCCTTGAAGCCGCCCTCCTCGCGCGGGTTGTCGCGCCGCCGGCCGCGGGAACCGCCGCCGCGGCGGTCTCCGCCGCGATCTCCGCCGCGCTCGCCGCGGTGCTCGCCAGGCTGGGGCTGCGGAGGAACCGGCTGCTGGGGAACGGTCGTCTGGGTTTCGGTGCTCATGAAAATGCTTTTCTCCTAAAAATCAAGTCCGCCGGCGCGCGCCGCTTCGGCGAGAGCCTTGACGCGGCCGTGGTAGACGTAGGCGCCGCGGTCGAAGGCCACCTTCTTGACGCCGGCCTTGATCGCCTTCACGGCGATCGCTTCGCCGACCTTCTTGGCCGCGTCGATGGACTTCGCCGACTTCGCGGCCTTCTTCAGTTCCTTGTCCAGCGACGACGCGGCGGCCAGCGTCACGCCCTTCGCGTCGTCGATGACCTGCGCGTAGATGTACTTCAGGCTGCGATGCACCGACAGGCGCGGCCGCTCTCCGCGATGCTCGAACAAACGCTTGCGCGTCGCCTCGCGGCGGAGATTATAGCGGGTCCATTTATTCTTCATGGCTTATTTCTTGCCTCCCGCGCCGGCGCTGGCGCCGGCGGCGGTCTTACCGGCCTTCTTGCGGACGTGCTCGCCCTGATAGCGGATGCCGGTCTGCTTGTAGGGCTCCGGCTTGCGCAGCTCGCGGATCTTCGCGGCCGCCTCGCCGACCAAATCCTTGTTGATGCCGGAGACGGTGATCAACGTCTTCTTTGCGTCGACGGTCACCGTGACCCCTTTCGGCGCCTCGAAAATGACGGGGTGGGACTTGCCCAGCGCCAGCGTCAGCTTCTGGCCGGCGACTTCCGCGCGGAAGCCCAGGCCGTGAATCTCCAGGTTCTTCGCGTAGCCCACGGCCACGCCGTGCACCAGATTGTTGAGACGCGCCCGCGTCATGCCCCAGATCGCCGACGCGTCCTTGGCTGCGGCCGGGTCGGCCGTGAGGAGGACCTGGCCGTCCTTGATCTCGGCCTTCACGTACGGATGCACCGCTTCGCGCAGTTCCCCTTTGGGGCCCTTCGCGACCACGCTGGCGCCGTCAAGCTTGACCGTGACGCCCTGCGGAATGACGACCGGCTGTTTTCCAATTCGGGACATTGTTTTTACCAGACCTGGCAGAGAATTTCGCCGCCGACTTTCTTTTCCTTCGCCTGGCGGTCCGTCATGACGCCCTGCGAGGTGGACAGAATCGTGACCGCGAAGCCGCCGCGCACGCGCGGGATGTCCGAGTAGGACCGGTAGACGCGCAGACCGGGCTTCGAGACGCGCTTGATGCCGCGGATCACCGACTCCTTCGTCGGGGAGTACTTGAGGAACACGCGGATCGTGCCGCGCTTATTGGTCCCGTTGTAGAGGGACTTGAAGTTCGCGATGAAGCCCTCGTCCTTGAGGACGCGGACGACCTCCATCTTCAGCTTCGACATCGGCACGTCCACGCGGTCCTTCTGGCGGACGTTGGAGTTGCGGATGCGGGTGAGCAGGTCGGAAATAGGGTCCATGATTTACCTTACCAGGAAGATTTCTTGACGCCCGGCAAGAGACCGCCGTGAGCCATTTTACGGAAGCACATGCGGCACAGGCCGAAGTCGCGGTAGAACGCGCGGGGCCGGCCGCAGATCTGGCAGCGGTTGCGCTGCCGGGTGGAGAATTTCGGCTCCTTCGACATCTTCGCACGCCATGCGGTGGTAGCCACGTTAGTTCCTCCCGCCGGCGACGGCGGCCTGCTTGAACGGCATCCCGAGCTCCTTGAGGAGATCGAGGCTGAACGCGTCCTTGCCGCCGTCGATCACGAACGAGATGTTCATGCCGCGCTGCTTGGCCACGCGCTCGCTGTCGACCTCGGGGAAAATCAGCTGTTCCTTGAGGCCGAGGTTGAAGTTTCCGGAGCCGTCGAAGCCCTTCGGCTCCAGGCCGCGGAAGTCGCGGATGCGGGGGATGGCGACCGTGATGAGTCGGTCGACGAACTCCCACATGCGGTCGCCGCGCAGAGTCACGCGCACGCCGATCGGCATGCCCTCGCGCAGCTTGAAGTTGGAGATCGACTTCGTGGCCTTGCGCACCTGCGGCCACTGGCCGGTGATCAGCGCCAGCTCTTCGCGCGCGTGGTCGAGCATCTGCACGTTGTCGCGCGCCTCGGAGACGCCGATGTTGACCACGACCTTCTTCAGGCGCGGCACCTGGTGCGGGTTCTTGAGGCCGTGCTTCTCCATCAAGGAGGGCACGACGGCGTCCGCGTAATGCGCCTTCAGCCGGGGCGCGGGATGCGGAAGCTCGCGGCCGTCCGCGTTCACCTCGAACGCGGGGCCGGCGGATTTGGCGGCCTGCTGCTTCTCCAGGCCGGCTTTCTTCTGGGCGGCGGCTTTCGCCTTCGCCTTCTCGTCGACGGTTTTCTCTGCCATGTTCTTGAACCGGTCCTTGTTAAGCGATCGTCTCGCCGGACTTCAGCGCGACGCGGACCCTGTCCCCGTTCGGCTGCGTCTTGATGCGCACGCGCGTCGGCTTGCCCGTCTTGGGGTCCGCGAGCATGACTTTCGACAGCGCCAGCGGCGCCTCCAGCTTCACGATCCCGCCGGCGTCCGTCTGCGTGGGCTTCTTGTGCTTGGTCACGATGTTGATCTTGGACACCAGCACGCGCGCGGGCGTCCACGCGTCGCCGGGGATGATCTCGAGCACCTCACCGGTGCGGCCCTTGTCCTTGCCGGAAATCACGACGACCTGGTCCTTCTTCTTGATCTTGAACTTCACGTTACACGACCTCCGGAGCCAGCGAAACGATCTTCAAATATTCCTTGTCGCGCAGTTCGCGCGCCACGGGCCCGAACACGCGCGTGCCTTTCGGCTCGTTCTTGTCGTCGATCAGGCACGCGGCGTTGTCGTCGAAGCTGATGTAGGATCCGTCGGGGCGGCGCAGGTTGCGCTTGGCGCGCACGACGACCGCCTTGACGACCTGTCCCTTCTTGATCGCGCCGTTGGGCAGCGCGTCCTTGACGGTGCAGACGATGATGTCGCCGAGGCTGGCGTAGCGGCGGTAGCTGCCGCCCATCACGTGGAAGCACTGCAGCTTGCGCGCGCCGGAGTTATCGGCGACGTTGAGCATGGTTCGAAGCTGGATCATGGCTTACTTCGCCTCCGCGGCCTTCGGGGCCGCCTTGACCACGCGCACCAGGCGCCAGCGCTTGAGCTTGGACAGCGGGCGGGTGCTGGCGATCTCCACGAGGTCGCCGGACCGAGCCTGGTTGCCCTCGTCGTGCACGTGGAACTTGCTCGACTTGGTCATGACCTTCTGATAGAACGGGTGGCGGACCGTGCGGGTCACGCGGACGACGCGCGTCTTGTCCATCTTGTCGGACACGACGACGCCTTCAAGAGTCTTGCGCTGGGCGCGCTCCTCGACGACGGGAGCGGGCGCGGGGGCGGTTTTCGTCACTTCGCGGCCTCCTTCTTCTGGAGATAGGTCTTGAGCCGCGCGATCTCACGGCGCGCGTGGCGCAGTTCGAGCGGATTCTTGAGCGGCGCGACCTTGTGCGTGAACTCAAGGCGGGCGCGCTGGGCCAAGGCCGCGCGCAGCTCGACGGCGAGCTCCGCGGCGGTCATGGCGGATTTGTCCTGAACCGGAGCCTTCTTCTTGTCGGCCATCTTAAATGTGCTCCCGGGCGATGAACTTGGTCTTGATCGGCAGCTTGTACGCCGCCATCTTCAGCGCCTTCTGCGCCTCTTCCCGCGTCAGGCCTTCCACCTCGAACAGCATGCGCCCGGGGCGAACGACCGCGGCCCAATGATCCGGCGCGCCCTTGCCCTTGCCCATGCGGGTTTCGGCGGGATGCTTCGTGATGGCCTTGTCGGGGAAAATGCGGACCCACAGCTTGCCGCCCTTCTTCATGTAGCGGCCGATCGTCACGCGCGAGGATTCGATCTGGCGCGCGGTGACCCACTTGGGCTCCAGCGCCTTGAGGCCGAACTCGCCGAACGCGAGGGACACGCCGCGCTTCGCGGGGCCTTTGATGCGCGGATGGCTATGCGGCTTGCGATACTTGACGCGCTTGGGCATCAACATGGCTACTTGGCCCCCTCGACGAGCGCGTCGGGCGCGGCGGCAACGGCACCCGGAACGGCGCCGCTCTCGACGGCCATCGCGGCGGCGGCCAGGGCCGCCTCCTTCTTGGCCATCTGCTGAAGCTCCTTGAAGGACTTCACGAAATGCTGCTTCTTGAAGATCCAGACCTTGACGCCGATGAGGCCGGCCGACGTCATCGCCTCGGCGGTGCCGTAGTCCACGTCCGCGGCGTAGGTGTGCAGGGGCACGCGGCCCTCGCGGTTCCACTCGCGGCGCGAAATTTCCGCGCCGTTGATGCGGCCCGAAACCATGACCTTGATGCCCAGCGCGCCGGACTGCAGCGTGCGCTCCATCGCGCGGCGCATCGCGCGGCGATGGGCGATGCGCTTCTCCAGCTGCACCGCGATCGACTCCGCGACCAGGCGGCTGTCCAGCTCGGGATCCTTGATTTCCACCACGTTGACGCGGGTCTGGCGCTGGCTGATCGCCTCCACCTGCTTGCGCAGCAGCTCGATGTCGGCGCCCTTCTTGCCGATCACCACGCCGGGGCGCGCGGTGTGGATGAACACGCGCAGGAACGTTCCGGTGCGCTCGATGCCGACCCAGCTGACCGCCGCGGCCTTGAACGTCTTGCGCACCAGGTTGCGGATCTTGAAATCCTCGCCGATGAGCGTGGGCGCGTCCTTGATCGAGAACCACTTCGACTGCCAGTCATGGATGTAGCCGAGGCGCAGCGCGTTCGGGTTTGTTTTATTTCCCATATTAACCCTTCACTCCCTTGTTCTTGGCGCCGGTGGCGCGCTCGTCGGAAACGACGACGGTCAGGTGGCAGACCTTGCGCTTGAACGTGTACGCGCGGCCCTGAGGCGCGGGCAGCATGCGCTTCATGTTTCCCATCGGGCCCATCGTGGACCAGCAGGACTTGATGTAGACTTTCTGAGGATCGACGGTGCGCCCGGCCTTCGCGGACTGGGTGACCAGGTTCGCGGCGGCGGAGCGGACGGTCTTCGAGATCATCGTCGAGCAGATGCGCGGGATCATGGGCAGAAGGCGCTCGGCGTCGAGCACGGTCTTGCCGCGGATTTCGCGCAAGACCTGCGTGACCTTGCGGGTTCCGAATCTCTGAAATCTGGCGTGGGCGGTGGCTTCCATGGCTATTCCTTGAGTTGACCGTTCGACCCTTAGGTCTTGGCGGTGGAGTCCTTCGACGTCCCGCCGTGCGCCTTGAAGAAGCGCGTGAACGAGAACTCGCCGAGCTTGTGGCCGACCATCTGCTCGGTCACCGAGACCGGCAGGAATTTGCGGCCGTTGTGAACGGAGAACGTCTGCCCGACGAAGTCGGGAACGATGGTGCAGTGGCGCGACCAGGTCTTGATCGGCTTGCGGTCGCCGGCGGCGACCATCTTCTGGACCTTCGCCAGCAGCTTCGCGTCGACGAACGGTCCCTTCTTAGTGGATCGGCTCATGTCATTGCCTCTTTATCAGCCCGCGTGCGACGCCGAGCGGCGCCGGTCGGAGACGATCATCCAGCCCCAGACCTTCTTTTTATTGCGGGTCTTGTAGCCCTTCGAAAGCTGGTTCCACGGCGAGCGCGGGTGGTTGTTGCCCTTGGACTTACCGCGGCCTCCGCCGAGCGGATGGTCGGTCGCGTTCATGGCGCCGCCGCGGACGGTCGGCCGGATGCCGCGATGGCGGCTGCGTCCGGCCTTGCCCAACGAAATGGTGTTGTGCTCGGTGTTGCCGACCTGGCCGATGGTGGCCATGCAGGAATCGGGAACCATGCGCACTTCGCCCGACGGCATCTTGAGCTGGGCGTAGCCGGCGTCCTTGGCCATCAACTGGGCCTGGGAGCCCGCCGAGCGCATCATCTGGGCGCCCTTGCCGGGATTCAACTCCACGTTGTGGACGAACGTACCTTCGGGGATGTTGATCAACGGCAGCGCGTTGCCGGGCCGGATCTCCGCCGCGGGACCGCTGGACACCACGTCGCCGACCTTCAGGCCGACGGGATGCAGGATGTAGCGCTTCTCGCCGTCGGGATACTGGACCAGGCAGATGCGGGCGGTGCGATTGGGATCGTACTCGATCGTCGTGATCTTGCCCGGAATGCCGGTCTTGTTGCGCTTAAAGTCGATCTGCCGGTAGGCGCGCTTGTGGCCGCCGCCGTGGTGGCGGACCATGATCGTGCCGGTGTTGTTGCGGCCGCCCTTCTTGGTCAGATGGGTCACCAGGCTCTTCTCGGGGACGTTCGTCGTCAGCTCCGAGAAATCCGCGGACGTCATGCCGCGG
>JAJXVH010000152.1 GCA_021782205.1 bacterium
AGGGGCCGCCATCAGCAGCCCCAGGCCGGACGCGCCGACGCGCAGGATGTCGGCGGCGAAAATGGGGAGGATCGCCTCCACGCCGCCGAAGAGAACGGCGAACATGTCGAGCGCGAGCGCGGGCAGGAGCACCTCGTCGGCGAACACGAAGCGCAGGCCGGAGGTCATGCGGCGCCAGGCGCTTTCAGCTGGACCCGGAGCGGCGGGTTCGGGGGCGGGCGCCGCGGGCGGGCGGATGGCGGCGGTCATCAGCAACGAACACAACAACAGCGCCGCGCCCAGCCCGTAGGGAACCTGCGCGCCTTTCCAGGCGAAAAGGACTCCGCCCAGGCCCGGACCGATCACCGACGCGGTCTGGAAGGCCGTCGTGATCCACGCCGAGGAGCGCGCCAGCGCCGCGCGCGGCACCAGGCGCGGCACCAGCGCGTACAGCGCGGGCTGGGAAAAACCGCGCGCGGCGCCGGCGATGAACGCCGCCGCGTAGATGAGTGCGAGGTGCCGGGCTTCGCTCAGACCCGCCCCCGGGAGGCCCGCCGCCAGCAGGAGGCCGACCGAGATCAAAGAGCCAACGATCACGCCGCGGTAGATCGAAAGCGGCTCGCCGCGGTCGACGACGTCTCCGGCCCACAGCGCCAGCGCCAGCGCGGGCACGGCTTCCACCAGCCCGATCAGGCCCAACGCCAGAGGGTCGTGCGTGAGCGCGTAGACCTGCCAGGCCATCACCAAGGTCTGCATGCGCCGCGCGAAGGCCAATAAAAAACGCGCGGCGGTCAGCGTGCGGAAATCCGCGGACTCAAGCGCGGAGCGCGGCTCCGGGCTCATGCCGGCACGATCTTGCCCAACACGCGCGGCCCGCGCGCTCCCGTGGCGGCGGCCAGGGAATTCGCGCGGCCCTCACGGGCGCGCGCGGCCAGCCAGGCGAAGCAGGCGGCCTCCTTGGCCATGACCGGCAGGCCGTAAGCGGCGGTCGTGGTCACGCGCGCGGGCGCAAACAGCGCGGACAGACGACGCATCAGGTGCGCGTTGAGCGCGCCGCCGCCGGAGACCACGACCTCGGCGACGGGGACGGGGACGGGCGCGTTTTCCAGCACGGCGAACCAGAGGGAGCGCGCGGTGAGTTCCGCCAGCGTGGCCAGGGCGTCGGGCAGTCGCGCGGCGTTCAGGCGCGGGAAATGCCGGTCGAGCAAGGCCGGCCCGAACGTGGAGCGGTCCAGGGACTTGGGCGGGGCTTTTTTAAAATACGGGTGCGCCAGCAGACGCCGGAGCAGGCGTTCGTCGACGCGGCCGCGCGCGGCCAGACGGCCGCCGCGGTCCATCTCGGCGCGGCCGCGCGTGGCGCGGCGGACGGCTTCGTCCATCAAAACATTGCCGGGTCCCGTGTCGAACGCGACGGCCAGGCGGCCGCGCGCGATCAGGCTGGCGTTGGCGATGCCGCCGATGTTGACGACCGCGCGCGGCGCCCCGCGGCCGAAGAGGAACAGATCGAAAGCGGGCACCAGCGGGGCGCCTTGGCCGCCCGCGGCCATGTCGCGCGGCCGGAAGTCGGCCACCACCGGAACGCCCAGGCGCTCGGCGATCACCGCGGGCTCGGCGATCTGCAAAGTGTTGGGCGGGTCGGCATTGGGGCCGTGCCAGACCGTCTGGCCGTGGGAGCCGATCACGTCCGGCCGCGCGCCGCGGCAGATCTTAAGCGCGGCGTCGGCGAAGGCCGCGCCCAGCGCGAAATTCAGGCGCGACAGCTCCGGCGCGCGCAGGCCCGGCGCGTCCAACACTTGGCGCTTGAGCGCGGGCGCGTAGGGATAGGTCGCGAAGCGCCGCACGCGCACGCCGTCTTCGCGCAGCTCGACGAGGGCCGCGGTCACGCCGTCGGCGGACGTGCCCGACATCAGCCCCACCGCCAGCCGGGCGCGCGTCATCGCGGGAACAGCGCCGCGAGGGCGGCGTCCGCGTCCGGGTATTTGAAGCTGAAACCGGCGGCCTGCAGTTTTTTAGGCGCGGCGCGCTGGCCGCCGAGCACCATCGAAGACATCTCGCCCAGCGCCGCCTTCAGCGCGAAGGCCAGCGCGGGCAGCCACGACGGCCGGCCCAGCGCGCGGCCCAGCGCGGCGCTGAACGCCCGGTTGTCGAGCGCCTGGGGTGCGACGACGTTGACGGGCCCGGTCAGCGCGTCGCGCTCCAGCGCGAAGAGCAGGGCGCCCACCGCGTCGTCGCGGTGAATCCACGGCACGGGCTGGCGTCCGGAGCCGAGAGGTCCGCCCGCGAACAGCTTGAAGGGCAGGGACATCTTCGCCAGCGCGCCGCCGCCGTCGCCCAGCACCACGCCCAGCCGCGCCGTCACCACGCGCACGCCCAGCGGCTCGGCGGCCAAAGCCTCGCGCTCCCATTGCCCGCACAGCGCGGCCAAAAAATCACGGCCCTGCGGCGCGCCCTCCACGCACTCGCCCTCGGGGGACGTGCCGTAGTAGCCCACGGCCGAGGCGTTGATCAAGGCTTTCGGCCGCCGCGCGGCCTGCGAGATCGCGGCCACCAGCGCGCGCGTCGAGTCCACGCGGCTTTTGATGAGCTGGATCTTGCGCGTCGGCGTCCAGCGCCCCGCCGCCACGTTCTCGCCGCACAGGTTGACCGCCGCGTCGGCCCCGTCCAGCTCGCGCACCCAGTCGCCGGTGGATTTGCCGTCCCAGGCCAACGTCCGCACGCGCCTGTCCGCGCCGGATCCCGCGCCGCCGCGCGTGAGCAGCAGCACGGAGTCTCCGCGCGCGGCCAGCGCCGCGACCAGCGCCCGCCCGACGAACCCCGATCCGCCCGCCACGACGATCCTCATCCCGACTTTGTATCAAATCCGGGCGGCGGGGGGAGCGGAGCCCCGTGTTTCAGTGGCGGGGGAGAATGTCGAGGGGCAGGATCTGCGCGTGCGCCAGGGCGGTGCCTTTCAGGCGTGCCGCGGTCTGCGCCAGGCGCGAGGAGTCGACGTAGACCGCGACGACGTCCCGCGGCGTGACCGGGTCGAGCGCGACGTGGCCCAGAGTCCCGCCGTCGCCCACGATGCGGCCTTGGTAGTCGGCGCCGGGATTGTGGACGTTCGACGCGCGGAAGGCGAGAACCATCGGGTAGCGGTCTCGGCCCTGCGCGCGCTCGGGGTCGACCGCGGCGTATTTGCGCACCTCATGGATGTAGTGGGGCAGGTCCATGTAGACGCCGTTGAGAAAGCGCAGGTTGCGTCCCGCGGAGCGCGGTTGAATGGAGCCTTTTTCCAACAGGTCCTCGATCATGGTGTCCACGCCGCCGCGCACGCCGGTGGCGACGACGCCGGTTGCCGGGTTCTTGAGGCTGTCGTAGTAGGCGCGCGAGTTTTGACGCAAATGAAAGAGCCCGACGATGACCTTGTTGGGCTTGACGGTCGGATACTCCTCGCCGAGCGGTTCGTTGGTGTGGGAGTTGCGCGGCTGGGCGCCGCGGCGGCTAATCCCGTCGAAAAACGCGGCATCGGCGGTCAGGCCCAGCTCGCGCTCGATGAGTTTGGCCACGCGCGGCGGCACGGCGGGATCGCGCAGGATGAGGGCTCTCTGCACGGCCTGCAGATCCTCGTCCGTGGGCTCCTCGACCGCCGCGGCTTGCGCCGCCGGCGCTTGAGCCGCAGCGGCGGCCGGGGCGGCGCTGGGCGCGGACGCCAACGCGGCCGCGGGAACAGCCGCGGACAGGGCGGTCGGCGCCGGACTCAAAGCGATGCCCGCGAGCGGCTCCGCGGCGGGAAGCGCGGTCGGCGCCAGCGGCAGGGCGATATCGGCCGGGATCGCCTCCAGTCCGACCACCGCCGCGCGCGCGAGCGTCGCGGCAAAGATCAACAGACCGGCGCAAAACGGCGGCGCTCTCATGGAGCAAGGGTAAGCGGGCGCGGTGCGCGACGACAGGGCCTTTGGGCCCATGGGTTTGGGCCCCGGGCATGGCTCGAAACGGAACTTTTCGGGGGGGCGGCGCGTATGCTCCTGATGGTTCTGCGTCGACCGCTGTTCTGGCTGGCG
>JAJXVH010000046.1:5000-18952 GCA_021782205.1 bacterium
CGGGATAAGTAGCGAGAAACAATGTGAGAATCATTGTCGCCGAAAACCTAAGGTTTCCTAGCACAATGTTCGTCAGTGCAGGGTTAGTCGGGCCTAAGCCGAGGCCGAAAGGCGTAGGTGATGGACATCCGGTTAATATTCCGGAACTAGGTTATGGGCGTCAGGATGAGTGGTGACGCAGAAGGGTAATCGATCCCGTCTGAAGGATGGCGGGCTAAAGCCGTAGGCGTGCTCTTCCAGGCAAAATCCGGAGGGGCGTTAAGCTGAAAGCTGATGGCGAGTTCCGGGCGACCGGAGCGAAGTCGACCAACCACGCTGCCAAGAAAAACCGCGCATACTGCCCATAGTCTACCCGTACCGTAAACCGACACAGGTGGGTGGGGTGAAAATCCTAAGGCGCGCGAGTGAGACTTGGTTAAGGAACTAGGCAAAATAATCCCGTAACTTCGGAAGAAGGGATGCTCCCCGCAAGGGGAGTCGCAGTGAATTGGGCATCGTGACTGTTTAACAAAAACACAGGACTCTGCTGAAATCGCAAGATGAGGTATAGGGTCTGACTCCTGCCCGGTGCTGGAAGGTCAAGGGGAGTGGTTAGCCGCAAGGCGAAGCTACGAACTCAAGCCCCAGTAAACGGCGGCGGTAACTATAACCGTCCTAAGGTAGCGAAATTCCTTGTCGGGTAAGTTCCGACCTGCACGAATGGAGTAACAAAGATGCCGCTGTCTCAACCAAGTGCTCGGCGAAATTGTGGTACGAGTGAAGACGCTCGTTACGCGTGGTTAGACGAAAAGACCCCGTGGAGCTTTACTGTAACTTGTCATTGTGTTATGGATTTAAATGCGTAGAATAGCTGGGAGCCTTTGAGACAGGGGTTGTGGCCCTTGTGGAGGCGCAATGTGAAATACCAGCCTTTCGAATCCGTGACACTAACCTACGGCCATTATCTGGCCTAGGGACCGTGACAGGCGGGCAGTTTGACTGGGGCGGTCGCCTCCTAAACGGTAACGGAGGCGTTCCAAGGTTCGCTCAGGGCGCATAGTAATCGCCCATCGAGTGCATTGGCAGAAGCGAGCTTGACTGCAAGGCCTACAAGCCGGGCAGGGACGAAAGTCGGACAAAGTGATCCGGTGGTACCTCGTGGGAGGGCCATCGCTCAACGGATAAAAGCTACCCCGGGGATAACAGGCTGATCTGGTCCAAGAGTTCACATCGACGACCAGGTTTGGCACCTCGATGTCGGCTCATCGCATCCTCCCGCTGGAGCAGGTGGGAAGGGTTGGGCTGTTCGCCCATTAAAGCGGTACGTGAGCTGGGTTCAGTACGTCGTGAGACAGTACGGTCTCTATCTACCATGCGCGTTAGGAAGCTTGAAGGGAGCTGTCCCTAGTACGAGAGGACCGGGATGGACGAACCTCCTGTATGCCAGTTGTCACGCCAGTGGCATCGCTGGGTAGCGGTGTTCGGTCGGGATAAACGCTGAAAGCATCTAAGCGTGAAACCCTCCTTAAGATAAGGCTTCCCTAGGTCGCAAGACCTCTGAAGGACGCAGGAAGACTACCTGCTTGATAGGCTGCGAGTGTAAGTGCCGCGAGGCATTGAGCGAAGCAGTACTAATCGTCCGTGAGTCTTGGCCGTATTCTTCGATCCGTCTCTGTTATGAGACGCGTGGAAGACGCTTGTTTGTTCTTTAAAATATTGCTAGAATACAGATGATGGAGTTCGCTCCGCGTAGGAACGGGGCGATGGCGTGCGTCAGCAGTCAACCACACTCCCTCCTGGCCCAATGGGCCTGATCTGGTTCGAAAGGTTCATGAGATCGGTGATATTCCCGGCAGGGAAACACCCGTTCCCATTCCGAACACGGCCGTTAAGCCTGTCAGGGCCGATGGTACTAACGCCCAACTCGGCGTTGGGAGAGTAGGTCGTCGCCGGTCTCATCAACCTTTCGAGCCTCTTTGAGACGTGTGTTCATTTTTCGTGCGGTGGCTCCCTCGTTCGGGCGGCCGCCGTTTTGCCGTCTCTAAAATCGATAGAGGTAAAATTCGGATGAAACTGACGAAGCAGCAGAAGATCGAGTCGTCCAAAGTTCTCGCGGACAAGCTGAAGACCGCGCCGCATCTTTTTTTCACTGAATTTCAGGGCATGAAGTTCGTGGAGCTCGATGAACTGCGCGCGCAGCTGCGCCCGCTCAAGTGCCGGCACGCGGTCGTCAAGAGCTCCCTGGTTCGCTACGCTTTGAAGAACGCCGGTATCGACGGCGTGGACCCGAAGATGCTGAAGGGCCCGGTCGGCCTTATCGTCGCCGACAACGATGATCCCGTAGCGCCCGCGAAGGTCATCGCGGCGCTGGCCAAGAAGTTCCCCCAGTTGAAGGTTCGCGCGGGTTACGTCTCCCAGAAATGGATGTCCCCCGCGGACTGCGACAAGCTTTCGAAGCTGCCGTCGAAGCAGGAGTTGATGGGCAAGGTCGTGGGCCTGCTGTATGCCCTCGTCAGCCAGCCCGTCGCCATCGCGCAGGCGCCGACGCGCGACGCGGTGCTGGTCGTCAAGGCGTTGGAAGAAAAATTGAAATCTCAGTCCGGCGCGGCTGCCGCCTAAAACGCAGTCGGCAGTCCTGCCTCGCGTTCGCGGGGCGGGATAAATCCCAAAAGGGAGCTGTCAGAAAAAGGAGAATAACATGAGCACCACCAAGTTGTCGCCCGCGCAGCTCGTCGACGCCGTCGGCCAGTTGACCGTCCTGGAGGCCGCGGAGTTCGTCAAGCTCGCCGAGGAGAAGTTCGGCGTGAAGGCCGCCGCCGCCGCGCCCGCCGCCGCCGCCGGCCACGCCGCGCCCGCCGCCGGCGCCGCCGCCGAAGAGAAGACCGATTTCACCGTGTTCCTCGCGAACGCGGGCGGAAACAAGATCAACGTCATCAAGGTCGTCCGCGAGCTCACCGGCCTCGGCTTGAAGGAAGCCAAGGACCTGGTCGAGGCCGCGCCGAAGGCCGTCAAGGAAGGCGTGGCCAAGGCGCAGGCCGAAGAGATGAAGAAGAAGCTCGCCGAAGCGGGCGCCACTGTCGAGCTGAAATAAGGATGCCGTCCACGAGGTAACCCGCGAGACGAAGACCGCCCCCTCCCCAGGGAGGGGGCGGTCCCGTCGTTTTTTTGTCGCAAGCCAGATGACCACCGGAGAATGCGCGTGAAACAGATCAAGTTCGGCAAGATCCCGCAGGCGATGCCCCTTCCGGACCTGTTGGAGATGCAGACGAATTCGTTCCGCGATTTCATGCAATTGGGCGTGGAGCCCGAGCAGCGCCAGCTCTACGGCCTGCAGGCGGCGTTCCTCGACGTCTTCCCGATCGAGTCGGCCGACGGCTCGATGGTCCTTGATTTCGTGCGCTACGAATTCGCCGAGCCGCGCTACGCGTCGCCCGAGGAAGCGCAGGCCCACGACTCGTCCTGGAACCGCCCGCTGAAGGCCATTCTCCGCCTCTCGTCGCGCCAGCCGTCCGGAAAGCTGAAGCAGATCGTCGAGCAGGAAGTGGTGCTCTGCGAAATCCCGATCATGACGCGCACGGCGTCCTTCATCATCAACGGCGCCGAGCGCGTGGTCGTCAGCCAGTTGCACCGCTCGCCGGGAATCATCTTCGAAGAGGACGACGAGAAGAAGATCTCCGCGCTGGGCAAGAAACTGTTCTTGGCCAAGGTGATCCCGTACCGCGGCGCGTGGATCGAGTTCGAATTCGACCTCAACAACATTCTCTATGTCCGCATCGACCGCAAGAAGAAGTTCGAGGCGACGGCGTTCCTGCGCGCCTGCGGCATCGAGTCCGACGCGGACATCCTCAAGATTTTCTACCCCTACGAGACGCTCGCGGTCGGCCCCGAGACGATGGAGAGCCTCCTGCACCGCATCTCGTGCGAAGACGTCGTCGACCAGTCCACCGGCGAGGTGCTTCTCGAGGCCGGCAAGAAGGTCACGCACGAGGCCATCAAGCGGATGCTCGACAAGAAGGTCGAGAACATCAAGGTCCTCACCGGCGATCCGGAGAAGGACGACCCGACCATCCTGGAGACCCTGCGCAAGGACAAGATCAAGTCCGTCAAGGAAGCCCAGCAGGACATCTACAAGAAGCTGCGCGGCCAGGAATTCATCGTTCCCGGACAGGCCGAGGCGTATCTCGACAACCTGATCTTCAAGAACCTGCGCAAGTACGACCTGTCCAAGGTCGGCCGTCATAAGATCGCCGTCAAGCTGCATCATTATCTCTGGAAGCTGGCGTCGCGCCGCGACGTGATGCCGCGTCCCGACAGCCGCAAGCACAAGCACTTCGCGCTGCCGTCGTTCACGCGCCGCACGCTGTGCCTGGAGGACGTCATCGCCGCGATGCAGCACCTGATCGCGCTGAACTGCGGCGTCACGCACATCTCCGAGGGCGCGCCGAAGGCGTCCGCCATGCCTCAGCGCGGCGCTCAATACGAAGGCTTGGCCGAGTACAAGGCCTATTTCGCCGATTACGCGAAGAAGCTCAACGGCGAAGCCCTGGGCCAGCTCGCGCTGATCGACCTGCACGAGAAGGACGGCGACGACGACGTCGACGTGACCAAGCAGGGGCTCAAGAAGGATCGCTTCTCCATGAGCGACTTCTCGGGCGCGTTCACGGAATGGAAGGCCGCGGTGCCCAATCTTCTGGACCGCAATTTCCCCGTCAAGCTCGACGACATCGACCATCTGGGCAACCGCCGCGTGCGCGGCGTGGGCGAGCTGCTGGAAAACCAGATCCGCGTGGGCCTGGCGCAGATGTCGCGCGTCATCCGCGACCGCATGTCGGTGCAGGACAAGACGCTCATCACGCCGCGCAACCTGCTGAACACTGCGCCGCTGGTGGGCATCATCCGCAAGTTCTTCGGCACGTCCCAGCTGTCGCAGTTCATGGACCAGATCAACCCGCTCTCCGAGATCACGCACAAGCGCCGCCTCTCGGCGCTGGGACCGGGCGGATTAAATCGCAAGCGCGCTGGTTTCGAAGTCCGCGACGTGCACTACACGCACTACGGCCGCGTCTGCCCCATCGAAACGCCCGAAGGTCCGAACATCGGCCTGATCGTTTCGCTGGCGTCCTACGCGAAGATCAACGAGTTCGGCCTCATCGAGTCGCCCTACCGACGCGTGGTCAAGGGCAAGCTCGGCGAGGTCGAGTACTTGAACGCCGACGCCGAGAGCGGCCAGATCGTGGCCCAGGCCAACACGCCGATCGACAAGGACAAGATCACCGTGGACGCCGTCGCCTCGCGTTCTCGCGGCGATTTCCCGGTCGTCGACCCCATGCGCGTCGACTACATGGACGTCTCCCCGATGCAGGTGGTGTCCGTCTCCGCCGCGCTGGTGCCGTTCCTGGAACACGACGACGCCAACCGCGCGCTCATGGGCGCGAACATGCAGCGCCAGGCCGTCCCGCTGTTGCTGCCCCAGCCGCCGCTGGTCGGCACGGGCATGGAAGAGCCGGTCGCCCGCGACTCCGGCTCCTGCGTGGTCGCGCGCCGCCCGGGCAAGGTCATCTACTCCTCCGGCGACCTGATCGCCGTCGCGGCCGACAACGCGAAGAGCAAGAAGGACTCGATCGACCTCTACACGTTGCGCAAGTACACGCGCTCCAACCAAGACACCTGCATCAACCAGACGGCGACGGCCGTGACGGGAACCTCCGTCAAGGCCGGAGACGTTTTGGGCGACGGCTCCGCCTGCGCCGAAGGCCAGCTCGCGCTGGGACGCAATCTCCTGGTCGGCTTCATGCCGTGGGAAGGCTACAACTTCGAGGACGCGATCCTGCTTTCCGAGAAGCTCGTGAAGGAAGATGTCTTCACGTCGATCCACGTCTCCGAGTTCGAGGTGGAAGCGCGCGACACCAAGCTGGGACCGGAAGAGATCACGCGCGACATCCCCAACGTCGGCACCGAGTCGCTGGAATCCCTCGACGAGGCCGGCGTCGTCATCCCGTCGACCGTCGTCCGCCAAGGCGACATCCTGGTCGGCAAGGTCACGCCGAAGGGCGAACAGCAGTTGACCCCCGAGGAGCGCCTGCTGAAGGTCATCTTCGGCAAGAAGGCCGAGGACGTGCAGGACGCGTCCCTGCGCGTTCCGCCGGGCGTCTCCGGAAAGATCATCGGCACGCGCGTGTTCGTGCGCCGCGAGAAGCTCGCCAAGGGCGAGGAGCGCAAGCGCCTGGACGCCATCCAGGAGAAACTCGACAACGACCTGGCCACGCTGAAGACGCACCGCAAGGAATCCTTCGAGGCCCTGGAGTCCGCCCCGGCCGCCAAGCGCACCGCGGAGAAGGAGCGTCTGGAGCTGTTCTACGAGGCGATGGAAGACAAGCTGCGCGCCGACGCGGGCCGCGAGCGCGAGAACGTCAAGCAGGGCGACGATCTGGCCGTCACCGTCAACAAGGTCGTCAAGGTTTACATCGCGTCGCGCCGCAAAATCCAGGTCGGCGACAAGCTGGCCGGCCGCCACGGAAACAAGGGCGTCGTCGCGAAGATCCTCCCGGAGGAGGACATGCCGTTCCTGCCGGACGGCACGCCCCTGGACGTGGTGCTGTCCCCGTTGGGCGTGCCTTCGCGCATGAACATCGGCCAGTTGCTGGAGACGATGCTGGGCTGGGCCGCGCACACGCTGGGCGTGCAGACCATCAACCCGGTGTTCGACTCCGCGACCGAGGAAGAGATCCACGAGCAGGTGCGCGCCGCCAAGAAGCATCTGCACGACAGCGGCGTTCCCGAGAAGTATCTGCCCTCGGACGACTGCCGCATCACGCTCTACGACGGGCGCACCGGCGAGCCTTTCCACGAGAAAGTCTCCATCGGCTACATGTACATCCTCAAGCTCAACCACTTGGTCGAGGATAAGATTCACGCCCGCTCCACGGGACCCTACAGCCTGATCACGCGCCAGCCGCTGGGCGGCAAGGCGCAGTTCGGCGGCCAGCGCTTCGGCGAAATGGAAGTCTGGGCGATCGAGGGCTACGGCGCGGCGTACATGCTCCAGGAGCTCCTGACCGTCAAGTCCGACGACGTGCAGGGCCGCACGAAGATGTACGAGGCGATCATCAAGGGCGAAGCGCCCTCCCAGCCCGGCGTGCCCGAGTCGTTCAAGGTGCTCGTCAAGGAACTGCAGGCCCTCGGGCTCAACGTGGAACTTCTCAAGCTCGGACAGGACGGCGTGTCCGAGGCGGGGAAGTCTGAAAAAGAAGACGAGAAGGAACCGGCGAGGAAATAATCCATGACCTTCATCGCGACCCAGGACAAGAAGCTCTCGCTCGGCGGCAAGAAGAAGAGGAAGTCCGACTCCCTCGACTTCCTTGATTTCAACGCGATCCGTCTCTCCATCGCCTCCCCGGAGCAGATCGCCACGTGGTCCTACGGCGAAGTCAAGAAGCCGGAGACGATCAACTACCGCACGCTCAAGCCCGAGCGCGACGGCCTGTTCTGCGAGCGGATCTTCGGACCCGCGAAGGATTTTGAGTGCGCCTGCGGCAAGTACCGCTGGGTCAAGTTCAAGGGCATCGTCTGCGACCGCTGCGGCGTCGAGGTCACCGAGGCGAAAGTGCGCCGCGAGCGCATGGGCCACATCGAGCTGGCCGTGCCCGTCGCGCACGTCTGGTTTCTGAAGAAGACGCCCTCGCGCGTGGGCATCGTGCTGGACATGAAGACCTCGGACCTGGAGCGCGTGGTCTATTACGCGCAGTACATCGTCCTGGAGGACCTCCAGGACGCCTCCGGTCGCACCGTCTACAAGGCCGGCGATCTGCTCAACGAGGACGAGGTCCGCAAGGGCCGCGCCGAGTACCGCTCCAAGCTGAAAGTCGACATCGGCGCGGGCGCGATCCACACCTTGCTCTCCAAGATCAAGCCCAAGGAAGAGTCCGAACAGATCGTCGCGACGCTGGCCAACGTGGCCTCCGAGGCGGAGCGCTCCAAGCTCATCCGCCGCCTGCGCATCTTGCAGGGCTTCATCGAGTCCGGCAACGCGCCGGAATGGATGATCCTCACCCAGCTTCCCGTGATCCCGCCCGAGCTGCGGCCGCTCGTCCCTCTGGAAGGCGGACGTTTTGCGACGAGCGACCTGAACGACTTGTATCGGCGCATCATCAACCGCAACAACCGCCTCAAGCACATCGAGGCGCTGCGCGCGCCGGAAGTCATGATCTTCAACGAGAAGCGCCTCCTTCAGGAGGCCGTCGACGCGCTGTTCGAGAACGGCGCGCGCGGCCGCGTGGTCGTCGGCGCCGGCAACCGCCCGCTCAAGTCCCTGTCCGACATCCTCAAGGGCAAGCAGGGCCGTTTCCGCCAGAACTTGCTGGGTAAGCGCGTGGACTACTCGGGCCGTTCCGTCATCGTCGTGGGTCCGAACCTGAAGCTCAACCAGTGCGGTCTGCCCAAGGAGATGGCGCTCGAGCTCTTCCGCCCGTTCATCATCCGCGAGTTGATGAAGACCGAGAGCCTCACGCTCAAGGCCGCCAAGCGCATGTTCGAGAAGGTCCGCCCGGAAATCTGGGACATTCTCGAATTCGTCACGAAGAGCCACCCGGTTCTTCTGAACCGCGCGCCCACGCTGCACCGCCTCGGCATCCAGGCCTTCGAGCCGAAGCTGATCGAGGGCAAGGCCATCCAGCTGCACCCGCTGACCTGCGCGGCGTTCAACGCCGACTTCGACGGCGACCAGATGGCCGTCCACGTGCCGCTTTCCCAGGAAGCCCAATTGGAAGCCAAGCTTCTGATGATGGCGTCCAACAACATCATCTCGCCCGCGTCCGGCAAGCCCATCGCGGTGCCGTCGCACGACATGGTGCTGGGCCTGGCGTATCTGACCAAGGAAAAGCTCGGCGAGAAGGGCGAGGGCATGATCTTCGGCGACATCTCCGAGGTCGTGACCGCCTACCAGAACCGCAAGGTCGACCTGCACGCGCGCGTCAAGGTGCGCGGCATCAACGTGATCATCGAAGAGGCGCTGTCCAAGGAAGAGCGCACGAACGCGCTGGCGTGGAAGGACTTCACGACCGTCGGCCGCGTGCTCTTCAACGAGCTGGTGCCCGTCGAACTGCGCTACATCAACAAGTTCCAGGGCAAGAAGGAGCTCTCCCAGCTAGTCGAGCGCTGCTTCAAGCAGTTGGGCCACTTCCGCACCGTCCAGCTCCTGGACGATCTGAAGCGCGCCGGCTTCCACCACGCGACCGCCGCCGGCCTGTCCATCTCCGTCTCGGACATGCACATCCCGAAGATGAAGAAGGACGAGATCGCCGAGGCGCGCCGCAAGGTTAAGCTGATCGAGGGTCAGGCCAAGAACGGCGTGATCACCGAAAGCGAGCGCTACAACAAGATCATCGACATCTGGACGCACGTGACCGAGCGCATTTCCGACGTCATGTTCGACTCGATGAAGGACGACGAACGCAAGAGCTTCAAGGCCGGCGACTCGCGCTTCAACACCGTCTACCTCATGGCCGACTCGGGCGCGCGCGGCAGCCGTCAGCAGGTCCGTCAGCTCGCGGGCATCCGCGGCCTCATGGCCAAGCCGCAGAAGAAGCTGACCGGCGGCGTCGGCGAGATCATCGAGCAGCCGATCGTGTCGAACTTCCGCGAGGGTCTGACCGTCCTCGAATACTTCATCTCCACGCACGGCGGCCGCAAAGGTTTGGCCGACACGGCGCTGAAGACCGCCGACGCCGGATATCTGACGCGCCGCCTGGTCGACGCCGCGCACGACCTCGTCATCACCGAAGAGGACTGCGGCACCATCAACGGCGTGCGCCTGGGCAGCCTGTCGGCCGGCGACGAGATCATCGAGTCGCTCGATGAGCGCCTGCTGGGACGCGTCGTGCTGGAAGACATCGTCGTCCCCGTCGTCGACGGCAAGAAGACGGTCGAGAAGACCATCGTCGCGGCCGGGGAGTACGTGAACGCCGAAGCCCAGGCCGAGATCAAGGCCGCCGGCCTTGAGATGGTCCGCGCGCGCTCGGTGCTGACGTGCGAAGCGCGCCAGGGCGTCTGCGCGAAATGCTACGGCATGAACAACGCCAACGGACGCCTCGTCGAGATCGGCGAGGCCGTGGGCATCATCGCCGCGCAGTCGATCGGCGAGCCGGGAACCCAGCTCACTCTGCGCACGTTCCACATCGGCGGCGCCGCCTCGCGCGTGACCAAGCGCGCGCAGGCCGCCACGATCAAGGGCGGCACGGTCGAGTTCAAGAACATCCGCACGATCAAGAACCGCGACGGCCAGACCATCGTGGTTTCGCGCGCCGGCATGGCGTTCGTGCACGACAAGGCGACGGCCACGGCCGAAGAGCACAAGGTGCCCTACGGCGCGCGCCTGAAGGTCGAGGACGGAGTCAAGGCCGAGCCCGGCTTGATCATCGCCGACTGGGACCCCTACACGATGCCGATCGTGTCCGAGCACGAAGGCGCCGTCGTCCTCAAGGACGTCAAGGAAGGCGTGTCTCTGCGCACCGACCTCAACAAGATCACCGGCATCGTCGAGCGCCGCATCATCGAGCAGGAGACGCGCCGCGGCGAGCGCGGCGAGGGCGGCGCCAAGCGCCTGAACCCGCGGGTTATCGTCGAAAAGGGCGGCAAGGAGGCGGCGGTGTTCCCGCTGCCGACCGACACCATCCTGATCGTGGCCGAGGAGCAGGCGATCCACATCGGCGACATTCTGGCGAAGATCCCGCAGGAAGTCACCAAGTCCAAGGACATCACCGGCGGCCTGCCGCGCGTGTCCGAGTTGTTCGAGGCGCGCCGCCCGAAGAGCTCCGCGATCATTTCCGAGATCGAGGGCGTCGTCAGCCTGGGCATCGGGGCCAAGGGCCTGGTCCAGGTCTCCGTGCGCAACGAGGAGACGGACATGGTCCGCGAGTACCTGATCCCGCAGGGCAAGCACTTGGTCGTCTACCAGGGCGACCGCGTCGGCGTCGGCGAGGCTCTCACCGACGGCGCGATCAACCCCCACGACGTTCTGCACGTCAAGGGCATCAAGGAAGTCCAGGAATTCCTGGTCAACGCGATCCAGGAAGTCTACCGCCTGCAGGGCGTGACGATCTCCGACCGCCACATCGAGTGCATCGTCCGCCAGATGCTCCAGAACGTCAAGGTCGTCAACTCCGGCGACACGCCGTATCTGAAGGGCGAGATCGTCAACCGCTTCCAGTTCGCCGACGAGAACCGCCGCACGAAGGAAAAGCAGGGCAAGGAGGCGCAAGCCGAGCCCGTCCTGCTGGGAATCACCAAGGCCAGCCTCGCGTCGAGCTCGTTCGTCTCGGCGGCGAGCTTCCAGGAGACGACGCGCGTCCTCACCGAGGCCGCGACCACGTCGAAGATCGACTTCTTGAAGGGCCTGAAGGAAAACGTCATCATCGGCCACATGATCCCGGCCGGCACGGGCCTGCAAGCCCGCGAGAAACTCTTGGAGCTGGCCGGTCAGACCGCGCCCGCGACGCCACAGCCGTAAGGAGACACGACAGTCATGCCCACGATCAGCCAGCTCATCCGCATCGGCCGAAGCAAGAAGCGCGTGCGCGCCAAGGCTCCGGCCCTGCAGTCCTGCCCGCAGAAGCGCGGCGTCTGCACCCTCGTCAAGACGACGACGCCCAAGAAGCCGAACTCCGCTCTGCGCAAGATCGCGCGCATCAAGCTGACCAACGGCGTGGAAGTCACCGGCTACATCCCCGGCGTCGGCCACAACCTGCAGGAGCACTCGATCGTCATGATCCGCGGCGGCCGCGTCAAGGATCTGCCGGGCGTACGCTACCATATCATCCGCGGCGTTCTGGACGCGGCCGGCGTGGAAGGCCGCAAGCAGGGCCGCTCGCTTTACGGTCAGAAACGGCCGAAAGAAGCGGCCAAGTCTTAGGATTTTGAGAGAGGATTAGACAATGCCCCGCAAAGGACTCCGCCCCCGCGACCGCCGGCCCGCCCCGCCGCCGGATTTCAAGTTCAACTCGGTGCTGATCGCGCGCTTGATCAACAAGCTCGACCACCAGGGCAAGAAATCGACGGCCGAGCGCGTGATGTACGACGCGCTGGAGATCGTCGCCGAGCGCACGAAGCAGGGCGCGCTCGACGTGTTCACCCAGGCCATCGAGAACGTCCGCCCGCTGCTCGAGGTCAAGGCCCGCCGCGTCGGCGGCGCGACCTACCAGGTGCCCATCGAAGTCGCCCCGAACCGCTCCACGACCTTGGCCATGCGCTGGATGCTGGACGCCGCGCGCGCGAAGTCCGGCAAGCCCCTGGCTGAGCGTCTGGCCGAGGAAATCCTGGCGGCCACCAAGAAGGAAGGCATCGCCTTCAAGAAGCGCGAGGACACGCACAAAATGGCCGAGGCCAACCGGGCCTTCGCGCATTACCGCTGGTAACTTCGACGGAATAATCGCCCTCAACCACACCAGAGAAAAACATGCCTAGAGAAACTCCGCTCGATAAAGTCCGCAACATCGGCATCATCGCGCACATCGATGCCGGCAAGACCACCACCACCGAGCGCATTCTCTACTACACCGGCCGCATCCACAAGATCGGCGAGGTTCACGACGGCGCGACGACGACGGACTGGATGCCGCAGGAGCGCGAGCGCGGCATCACCATCACCGCGGCGGCGACCTTCTGCAAGTGGAAGAAAGGCGACAGCGAGTACACGATCAACATCATCGACACGCCCGGCCACGTGGACTTCACCGCCGAGGTCGAACGCTCGCTGCGCGTGCTGGACGGCGCGGTGGTCTGCTTCGACGGCGTGCAGGGCGTCGAGCCGCAGTCCGAGACCGTGTGGCGCCAGGCCGACAAATACCACGTGCCCCGCGTGGTCTACGTCAACAAGATGGACCGCATGGGCGCGGATTTCTACATGTCGTTCAACTCGATCATCAAGATGCTGGGCGCCAACGCGGTGCCCATCCAGTTGCCGATCGGTTCCGAGGCGGACTTCGTCGGCCTGATCGACCTGCTCAAGATGAAGGCCTTGATCTGGAAGGGCGAGGAGCTGGGCGCGGCGTGGGACGAGGTAGAGATCCCGGCCGACATGAAGGCCCAGGCCGACGAGTACCACGCCAAGATGGTCGAGAAGATCGTGGAGTTCGACGACGCGCTGACGGAGCGCTACCTCAACGGCGAGACGAACTTCACCATGGCCGAGCTGCAGAAGACCCTGCGCAAGGGCGTGCTGCAGTGCAAGATTTTCCCCGTTCTCTGCGCGTCGTCCTACAAGAACAAGGGCGTCCAGCCCATGCTCGACGCGGTCTGCGAATATCTGCCGTCGCCGCTGGACCTGCCGGCCACCCAGGCTCACGACATCTTCGACGAGACGAAGATCGTCGAGCGTCGCGCCGACGACAAGGAGCCGTTCTCGGCGCTGATGTTCAAAATCCAGACCGACCCATTCGTCGGAAAACTGATTTTCTTCCGCGTCTACTCCGGAACGCTGAAGGCCGGCGACACCGTGATGTTCGGCAACAACCGCAACACGGAGCGCATCGGCCGCATCCTGCGCATGCACGCCAACCAGCGCGAGGAGATCAAGGAGATTTTCGCCGGCGACATCGGCGCGACGGTGGCGCTGAAGAACGGCCGCGTCGGCTACACGATGTGCGACCCGGAGAAGCCGGTTTTGCTTGAGCAGATCACCTTCCCGGAGCCCGTCATCTCGGTGGCCATCGAGCCGAAGACGAAGGCCGACGAGGAAAAAATGGCCAACGCCATGCAGCGCCTCGGCGAGGAAGACCAGACTTTCCGCATCAAGACCGACGTCGAGACCGGCCAGACCATCATTTCGGGCATGGGCGAGCTGCACCTCGACATCATCGTCGACCGCATGAAGCGCGAGTTCAAGGTCGAAGCCAATGTCGGCGAACCTCAGGTTGCCTACCGCGAGACCGTGCGCAAGAAGGTCGTCGAGGAAGGCAAGTTCATCCGCCAGTCCGGTGGCC
>JAJXVH010000047.1 GCA_021782205.1 bacterium
TCCTGCACATCCGCGAGCCGTTCCTGCTGGTTTCGGAGGCGCTCGGCGCGGCGCTTTTGATCTGGGAGTGGCGCCGCGCGCGTCCCGCGCGCTAGGACGGCAGGATTTCTTTTTTGCGGCCCTTGAGCAGATCCAGCTTCGACAGCTCTCCGGCCATCATCGCGGCGACGATGAGCGCGCCGCCGGCGGCACGCGCGGGCGCGAAGGCCTCGCCGCCCAAGGTCCAGGCGAACGCCGCGGCGAACACGGGCTCCAGGGAGAAGATCAGGCTGACCTTGACCGGCGGGACCGTCTTCTGCGCGCGCATTTGCAGGAAGAACGCCGACAAAGTGGGCACGCCCGCCAGGAAGACGATGGTGGCGGCCGCGGGGCGCGCCACCGCAAACGAACGGCCGCTCGCCGCGGCGTAGAGGGCGGCAAGCGCGCCCGTCATCCAGAACTGGTGGAAGGCCAGCACCAGCGCGTCGGCGTCGGCGCGCACGTAGCGGTCGGTGGCCAGCAGGTGCGCGGCGTAGGTCGCGGCGGCGATCAGCGTGATCGCGTCGCCGAAATTCGCGGAGCGGACGCCTCCGGTCAAAAGCCACAGCCCCCCCAGCGCCAGCGCCGACGAGGCCCACTGCACGCGCGTGGGCGGACGTCCCAGGAAGATCAGCAGGAACAACGGCACGAAGATCACGAACAGCCCGGTGATGAAGCCGGAATTCGAGGCGCTGGTGTAGACCAAGCCGACGGTCTGCGAGACGTACAGCAAAAAGAGGAGGACGGCCAGGATCGCGCTCTCTTTAAGGAGCTTGAACCGGGAAGGCCGGCTCAGCGCGAACGGCGCCAACAGCAGCGCCGACAGCAGGAAGCGCAGCGCCACCAGCGCCACGGGGTCCACGCCCGCGAGCGCGTCCTTGACCATGAAGAACGTCGCGCCCCAGACGGCCGCGCAGTAGACGAGGCCGAGTTCAGCCCAGGGCGGGGACACGGACGCCTCGGCGCAGCGGGGTATTCTTGGCGCAGTAGACCAGGTTGACGAACGTCATCGCGCGCGTCATCGCGCCCACGCGGTTGTCGGGCGCCGTCAAGAACGCCGCGCGCTCCGCCGCGGCCGCGGCGTCCACGTTGCCTTGAAACGACACGTCGACGACGGCCGCGCCCGGCTTGATCCACGCCGGGTCCAAGCGGAAGGCCGGGTCCGGCACCGCGGTCACCACCACGTCGGCGCGGCGCACGCTCTCTTCGAGCGTCGCCCGCGGCGTCTTGTCGTAGCACTTGACCACCGTCGCGCCCAGGTTCTCGAGCATCAGCCCCAACGGCTTGCCCACGCGCATGGAGTTGTTGACGACGGCCGCGAACGCGCCCTCCAGACGGATATCCGGGTAGGCCAGCAGGAGCTTGACGACCGCCTTCGCCGTGGCCGGGACCACGCACTTGACGCCGCGCGCCTCGTCCAGATAGCGCTTGAACTTGATCAAGTAGCCCAGGTTGGTGGAGTGCAGACCCTCCACGTCCTTGAGCGGCGAGACCAGGTCCATCACGTCCTCGTCGTGAAGCCCCGCGCCCAGCGGATAGAACAGCATCAGCCCCGTCGTCGCGCGGTCGGCGTTGAGGCGGCGCACCAGCGCCAGCAGCTCCTCCTCCCCCGCCGCCTCGTGCCCGTCCACCGGGATTCCCAGCCGCGCGGCGTCCTTGCCGATCAGGTCGCGATACTGCCGCGAGGCGGGATGGCGCTCCGGCCGGAACAGAATCGTCGCCAGCCGCGGCTTGCGTCGCATGCCCGCGACCTCGCGCGCGGCCCAGTCGAAGTAGCGCGAGGCCACGCCGCGGCAGTCGAGAAGCTGGGCCATGAGGAGTGCGCTATACTATCACAGATGACTCCGCGCGCGCGCCTCGATGTCGCCCTCGTCGACCGCGGCCTCTTCGAGACGCGCGCCAAGGCCCAGGCCGCGGTGATGGCCGGGCTCGTCCTCGTCGACGGGCGCCCGGCGGCGAAGGCCGGCGAGCCGGTGGCCGAGGACGCGGAGCTCTCGCTCAAAGCCGCGCCCTGCCCCTACGTGTCGCGCGGCGGCCTCAAGCTCAAGGGCGCGCTCGATGCCTTCCGCGAGCTCGACGTCCGCGGCCGCGTCTGCCTGGACGTGGGCGCCTCCACCGGCGGATTTTCCGACTGCCTGCTGCAGTCCGGCGCCGCGAAAATTTACGCCGTGGACGTGGGCACCGCCCAGCTCCACCCGCGCCTGAAGTCCGACCCGCGCGTCGTCAGCCGCGAGGAAACGCACGCGCGCCTCCTGCGCCCGGAGTGGTTTAATCCGCGGCCCAGCCTGGCCGTCGCCGACGTGTCCTTCATTTCACTGGCCCAGGTGCTGCCGTTCATCGTTCCGTGCCTGGCCGCGCCAGCGGATATGATCGTTCTCGTCAAGCCACAGTTCGAGGTCGGGCCCAAGCTGGCGCCGAAAGGCGTGGTACGCGACCCCGAGACGCGCCGGGCCGCCGTCGACAAAATCCGCGCCGCCGCCGCGACACTTCGCCTGACCGAGCGCGGTCTCATTGAAGCGCCGATCAAGGGACCCAAGGGCAACGCGGAATTTCTCCTCTGGCTTTCCGCCCCTTAAATCGACCATGACAACTCCTCCCTCCATGAAAGTCCTCATCGCCGACGACGACGCCACCAGCCGAGCGCTGCTGCACGGCGCGCTGCTGAAGCTCGGCTACGAGGTCGTCGAGGCCGCCAGCGGCGAGGCCGCCTGGGACGCCGCGCTCTCCACCGGCGCACGCGTGGTGGTCAGCGACTGGGTGATGCCCGACATTGACGGCCTGGAGCTGTGCCGCCGCCTGCGCGCCGATCCCAAGCGCCCCTACACCTACTTCATCCTCCTCTCCGGCGAGCGCGTCGGCGGACCCAACCACGCCATGGCCATGGACCAGGGCGTCGACGATTTCTTGAGCAAGCCCATCGATGTGGAAGTCCTGCGCATGCGCCTGCGCGTGGGCGAGCGCATCGTGCGCCTCAACGAGCGCGTGCGCACGCTCGAAGGCATCCTGCCCGTCTGTGCCTACTGCCGCCGCATCCGCGACGAGAAGAACGGCTACGAAAGCCTTGAGGAATATGTCTCCGACCGCACCCCCGCGCGCTTCTCCCACGGCATCTGCCCCGACTGCGCCAAGAAGCACTTCCCCGAACTGTCGACATGAGGGTCAGTCCTTGACATGTTCCCATCCCGACGCTGGAAGAATGTCAAGGACTGACCCTCTCGTTGATCCCGTATTTGACGCGCGGGCGAGCGCCTGTTACAATGGCGGAAGAATGCGGATCCTCCTGGTGCCCGATCCTTCCTCCCCGAACGGCATCGACGCGTTCTGCCGAGAATTGGCCTCGCGCGCGCCTCGGCGCGGGCACACGACTGAAATCCGGCCCGCGTCCCAAGGCGCCGCGAACGCCGAGGCCGTCTTCATCAACAGCCTACAGCCCGCCGCGCTGGAAGCGGCGGCCGCTAACGGGCGGCCCGTCGTCCTGCGCCTGATCGACGCCTACGACGGCGCCGCGCCGCACGTTCTCGCCGAGGTCCGTCGTCTCGCCGCGAAGGCTCAGCGCGTGCTCGTGCCCAGCCGCTACATGGGTGCCGTCGCCACGGGCTGGGGGCTGGACACCTCGCGTCTGCGCGTAGCCCCCTTCGCCTACGACCAGATTTTCGCCCAGCAAATCGCCTTGGTCACCATGCGCGCGGCGCGCCCGTCCGGCTTCGGCTTGGTCACGGCGGCCGCGCTCGACGAGAACTCCCGCCCCGCCGTCGAGACCGTGCTGTCCGCGGTTTCCCGACTGCGCCTGGACTGCCACCTGGCCGTGATCGGAGACGGCCCGGCCCGCGCGGCGCTGACCGAACGCGCCGCGGCGCTGGGCCTGGGCGCGCGCGCCAGTTTCCTGGGTGAACTGCCGCACCCCAAGAAGATGGAGTATCTGCGCGCCGCCAAAGCCTACATCGAGCCGTTCGGCCGCCAGGGCTTCCCGGCCCTCGCACTGCACGCGATGAGCGAGGGCTGTCCGGTGATCGGCGTCGACGAGGGCGTCGTGCCCGAGCTTCTGCGCGGCGGCGAGAACGGCCTGCTCTTCAAGCCCGGCGACGCCGCCGGCATCGCCGAAGCCGTCGTCACCCTCGCCTCCACGCCCGGCTTGTCCCTGCGCCTGATCGCCGAGGGCGTGCGCACCGTCGAGCGCCACTCCTGGGACGCGACCGCCGCCGCGACTTTCGCCGCGCTCGAGGAGTCGGGGGTCCACGCTTGATCTGCGCCCTGCTCATCGACCCCGACGACAGCCCTGATTTTCCCGGCAACAGCGCTGAAGTCATGGGCCGGCCTCTCGCCGCCTACCCGCTGCTTGCCGCCAAAGGTTCGAGCCACGCCCTGCGCCTCTACGCGCAGACGGCCTCGCCGCCGGTGCGCCGCGTCGCCGCGCAGTTCGGCGCCGTCATCATCGACCCCCCGGCCAGCGACGCGCCTCACTCCGAAGAGGCCCTGATCGCCCACGGCTACCGTCAGATCTCTGAGGACCTCAAGTCCGAGAAGACGACCCCGGAACTGCTCGTGATCCTGTTCGCCAACACCGGAGCGATCAGCAGCGAGCTCATCGACACGGGAATATCCGCCCTGCTCGACGATCCGTCCCACGATTCCGCCGCCACCGTCTCTCGCTACGACCGCTGGAACCCCCGTCCAGCCTTTCGCGAGGCCGCCGACGGCGGCTTAAAGCCCTACGCCGCCTGTGTGCCCGATGCCGGTGCCCCTTGGTTTCCGGACTGGGGCGCGGTCGTCGCGCGGCCGCGCTTGCTCGACGCCCTAAAACACGACGCCGCGCCGCTGTCGTACCTGGGAGAGAACATCTTCGCGCTTAAACAAATCGGCGGCGGCCCCGTGGACCGGCAATGGCAGGTCCCCAAAATGGAATATTGGCTCAAGAAACAGGGCGTGCGCGACAGCCCGCGCCCGGAGCCTCAGCCCAAGCCCCAGCCGAAACCCCAGAAAGACCGGCGCTGAGAGCGCGCGCTCGGCAAGGCCCGCGTCCCCTTGACGCTTCGGACTTTGTCCCCTACAATCAAAAAACATGAGACGCGTTTGGATATTGGCGGCCGTTGCGGCGCTGTTCGGCGCCTGCAATAGTGGCTCGAGCGGGTGCGACAGCGGGCCGAAGAATCACTCCGCCTCCAGTTCTTCATTCAGCGGGGGAGGCTCCAACCCCCATGGCGGAGGCGGTGAAACGGTCTCTTTTCAAAAGATGGGCTTACAGCGTTTGGCCGCCGCCCGCGTGGCCGCCTCCACCGCGACGGCGCCCTCCGTCGCGACGTCCACGACGACCGCCCCCACGTCCGGATCGCCCACGCCTGACGCCGGCTCAACCGACGCCTCGGGCGCGCCGCCCGCGGCGCAAACAATTCTTTGCGGAGGCTTTCCAGGGCTGCCTGACAACTGCATGGCCAGCCCGCTTCTGCCGGCCATTCAGGCGCGTTGCTGTCCCAACGGCGCCATCCTGGCCTGCCGCGCGATCCCCGCCGGAGCCAAGCTCACCGTGCGCGGCTGCGCCGCCCCCGCGTCGCCCTAACGCGCTAAAGAGGCGGCTTGCGCGCCGAGCCCAAACCCAGCCACGGCGTTTCTGCACGCCCGTCCGTCTTGTTGGCGCGGCGCGCGGCGACGAACAGCCAGGTCGACAATCGATTGAGGTAGACCAGCACGCCGTCCGGGACCGGACCGCCGGCGGCCAGGTCCACGCAGGAACGCTCCGCCCGGCGCGCGACCGCGCGCGCCAGGTGCAGCGCCGCGCCGACCGCGCCGCCGCCCGGAAGCACGAAGTGCTTGAGCGGCGCAAGCCCCGCGTCCCACGCGTCGATCTCCGTCTCCAGCCGCGCGGCCGCCGCGGCGGGCAGGCCACGGTCGTAAGGGGCCGGAAGCTTGGCCGCCGCGCCTGGAGCGGCGGCCAGAAGGGCCCCCAAGGCGAAGCACTCCTCCTGCACGCGCGCCAACCCCGCGTCAAGCCCGTCGGCGTCGCCCGCGCTCAGCACCGCGCGCGCCACGCCCAACGCGGAGTTCAACTCGTCGACATCGCCGTAGGCCGCGACGCGCGGGTGACTCTTGGGCACGCGGCCGCCGCCCAGGAGCGCGGTGTCGCCGCGATCACCGCCGCGCGTGTAGATCGCCATCCGCGCCGCCGTCTTAGAACGTGACGCCGAGGCCCAGCTGGCCGCCGGGGATGCCGTGCAGGTCCAGCAGGGCCAAGCGCAGGTCCAGCAGCGGAAACGGCGTCAGGTCGACGCCGGCGGCCAGGCGAGTGCCGTTGGCCGTCGCCGACGTGCCCGCCAGTCCCGCCGCCTGCGCCGCGCCGACCGTGACCTTGGTCAGGTCGTAGCCGGCTTCGATGAACGGCTTGATCAGCGGAAGATTCCAGGACGCGTCCGCGTTGAACGCGCCGTGCGCGGCGTTGAACGGCCCCGCGTCGACCTTGTCGCCGAAGGCGGAGACCGACACGTTGGGCAGGAAGGAGTCGATGAGCCCGGTGCGGTAGAGGCTCTTGCGCAGGCCGCCGCCGTAGATGTTCACGCCGTAAGCACCCACGCCGTGAACGATCAGGTCCAGGCCAAACGGCAGGCCGACGCCGGCCTGGACCATCGGCAGGGCGATGGAATGCACGCCGGAGTCGCGCAGGATCATGTCGTTGCTGTTTGGACGCGTCTGCAAGACGGCGTCGCCGCCGACCCAGAAGCCGGGAAACCCGTAGGTGCGGCCGGTGTCCACCACGGAGGCGCCGAGCATTCCTCCCAAGTCCAGCGCGAACGGCTTGAGCAGGTTCGACGCCGCGTTCTGCTCGAAGCCCGAGAACGGGTTCGGCTGGACGGCGCGCGCGGACGGCGCGAGAACAGCAAGGGCGAGGAGCAGGGCGGTCGTTTTCATGTCACGGATTCTGGCAAATTTATTGCCGTTCCGCGCGAAATTCGCGTTGCCTTAAGAGGCGCGAAAAGCGCCCAGGAACGACGCCGAAAGTTCACGGCGGCGCGAGAGGCGCTCGCGCAGGACGCCGCGCAGGGGCCGGCCGGAAAAAAGACGCGCCGTCTCGACAAGGAGCTTCACCGCGCCCTCCGCGTCGGACGCGCGCACGCGTTCCGGCGCGACCGCGTCCGCGCCCCAGCCGTTGTGATAGTTGATCAGCGGCACGGCCACGCCCGCCGCCTCCAGGCCGAAGGTCTGGTAGGCGGTCGCCTCGCAGGTGCCGCCCGTCAGGCGCAGGCGCTGCGTCTTCGTGCCGCGCCGGCGCAGGCGCGCGGCCGCGTCGTCGAGCAAAGCCACCAGGTTCGCATCGAACGCGCAAGCCTTGTCGCCCAGGCGGATGGTGGGCCCCCTTCCGGGCCGGGAGCCGGGCAGTTCGCGCGAGGACTCGATCGACAGATAGGAGTCATCCGGCGACAGCGCGCCGGAACGGATCATGTCGAGCGCGCCCACGAAGCCCACCTCCTCGGCGCGGTTGAGCAGGACGGTCACGTTCGTCTTGACGCCCGCGACGGCCAGGCGGCGCAGCGCCTCCAGGCTCACGGCGCAGCCTAAAAGATCGTCGACCGAACGCGAGGACAGCCAGCCGTCCTTCAATTCGAACGGCGTCAATGCCAAGACCGCGAACGCGGGCTTGGCCCCGCGGCGGGGCGGCTCGGTCCAAAAGATCCGCCACGGCGCGCCTTCTTTTTTCGGCCGCGGGCCCAGCGTGCCGCGCGCCAGCGGTACGTTGTCTTGCGCCCCGGCGGCAAAGGCCTCCACCGCCGCGCCGGCCAGCAGATGCGGCGGCAAGCCGCCCTGCAAAACGGCGCTCGCCCCGTCCGAAAGCAGCGCGTCGATGCGAAAAGCGGGATGATCCAGGTGAGCGGCCAAAGCCAGCGCCGGGCCTTCCCCCCCGCCGCGATAGGAAACGATCAGGCCGCCGCGCACCGCGCGCAGAGACGCGCGCCGTCCCAGCCGGCTCATGATCCACGCCCGCGCCCGCGCCGCGACGGCGTGCTCCTGAAACGGCGCCGTCGGCACAGAGGTCAGGAGGCGAAACAGCTCGAGGGCTTCACTGGGCACCCGCGGATTATAGCGCTTGTCCGCTTCAAGGCGCATCGTCTCCGGGGGATGAATCGTTTCCGCGCGGCCGTTGCAGCGCCGCCTCGATTTCCACGTTGATCTGCCGGTCGATGTCCGGCGTGATCTTTCCCCCGGAGGTCGTGAGCGCGAGTTTCAAGCGCTCCACCGCGTCCGACGGCACCTCCGCGATTCCTGCCTCACGAAACCGTGCTTCCACTTGGGCGGCGGCCGCGGGGAACATCCGATCATGTTTGCCTTTGTGGCCGCCGCCCACGCGCCTGCCGCCGCCCGCATCATCGCCGCCGGCCCGCGCTTGCCCTTCTTCTTGAGGGTCATCCTCGGACGGCGCCGGTCCGGAAACGACCACGCGGGGCTGAGCCAAGAATGTCCGCGCCTCCGCGCGCTGATGCGCGTCCAACGCGTCGAGTTCCGCGGCGGACAGAGGCCGTCCCTTCGCCTCGGCCTGGTCGATCAAGCGACGCTTCGCTTTTTTTTGGCAAGATTGGAGCCTCTTGAAGCTGGAGGCGGGCGTTTTCTTGGGGCCCTGCTTCAAACAATCCGGCCAAGTCCGCGCGGCGCCGGGCGACGCCAGCGCGCCCAGCAGAAAAAACGTCATGGCGAGCTTTGTCATGGGTTGATCCCGAGAAGCCGATCTACATCGACCCCGGGGAAGACGGCGCTCCGGCCGCGGGAAAATACTTCTTGTCGGCGTCGAAGTCGTGGCCCAGAAGGTCCTTTTCGATCGCCGGATCGATATTCAGGTCCAGGCCCTCGGCCTTCGCGGCGCGGCCCGCGCCCTGCAAAAGCTTCATCGTGCCGGGCGTCAATTTGCCTCCGTCCTTGGCCACGGCGTCCAGCAGGGCCTGCATGTCCGGCGAAACGCCCCCTTGCTCCTGGAGCAGAGTGGCGCGTACGTCGGCGGCCATCGCGGGCGTAATCCCCTTGCCGCCGTCTCCGGCCGCCGCATGCAGGCGCGCCTGCAATGCCGCCACCGCCGCGCCCGCGCCCGCGTCGACGCGCGATAAATCCGCGTCCGTCGCTCCGCCCAAGGGGTTTTTCTTCGTTTCCGCGGATATTGCCGCCGACGGAGACGATCCGTCCGACGCGACCACGCCGCCGGCCGCGAAAAAACGCCTCGCCTGCGCCCGCTGGAGTTCATCGAGCGCCTCCAACTGGGCGTCGGTCAGATTTCGTCCAGCCAACCGTGCCTTTTTGAGGGCGTCCGCCCTCTGCCGGTCCTGGCACGCGCGCAGCTGCGCGAACGTCGCCGGCGGCGCGCCCGAGCCCGCGTCGGCCAGGCAATCCGCCGCCGCCCGAGCACCCGAGGCGCACGCGACGACCAAGGCAAGCACGGCCAAGCCTCTCATACCGCCAGTATGTCCCCTCGGTCACAGATTTTCAAGTACAGAAAGGGAGGGCCAGTCCTTTCCACATTAAATTCCCCGCCTCTCACGTTTGGCGGGACCGCCTTGGGACTGGTAGAATGAAGACATGCTGATCGACATGCTCGACTCGCTGTTTCGGCCCGGCGCGTATCGACGTTTTTGCGCGGAGCCTTCGGGGCGCGCCGCCGGCTACGTTGCGTTCCTGTCGGTGATCTTCGTCGGAGCGCTCGGTCTGTCGGTCAAGCTGCGCCTGGCACCCCTGTTCGACGAGACGTTCACCTGGCTGGAGACCTCGATGCCGACGCTGCGGGTCTCCAACGGCGTGATCACCAGCTCGACGCCCGGCCCCGTGCGCATCGAGCATCCCACGCTCAAGGGCGTCGCCCTCGAAATCGACACGACGCGCAAGGATCCGATCACGCCCAAGGAGATGACGAGCTTGAAGGTGCGCGCGTTCCTGACCTCGAACGCGCTCTACCTGGAGAACGAGGGCTCGGTGCAGGCGCTGGACCTCTCGCACGCGGCCGAGGACCGGCCGACGGTCATCGACACGCAGTCCTACAAGGCCATGCAGCGCGCCTTCGACTGGGTGTTCTACCCGGCGCTGCTGCTGACGTTCTTCCTTTTATTCGCCGCCTCCTTGGCGCTGTTCGCCTCGCTCTACGCGCTGGCGGGTCTGCTGGTCTCCTCGCTGTCGAACGCGGGCCTGGGCTACGCCGCGCTGTTTCGCATCGCGCTGCACGCCCAGACCGCCGCAGCACTTCTGCGCGCGCTCGACACGACCCTGCCCGTCCCTATCCCCGGACTGCTCATCGCTTCGCCCATCGTCAGCGCGGTCTACCTCTGGCTGGGCATCCGCGGCGCGACGGGGCCCAAAGCCGCCGCGCCCTCCGCGCCCGCGCCGCAAACACCCCCCGCGGCGTCCGCATGAAGCGCGCGCTCGCGCTGGCCCTGGCGGCGGCCGCGTTGTCCGCCTGCGACCTGCTGTCCGGAAACTTCCGCCTGACGGGGACCGTGGAACTGTCCGCCGGACTCAGAGCCCGCGCGCCCAAGCAGAACGCGATGCTCTTCGTCATCGCCGAGAACGCCGGCGGCGTGCCGGTCGCCATGCAGCGCATCGTCAATCCGGACTTCCCCGCCCCTTTTGAGATGGGCCCCGCCGAACTGCTGGTGCCCGCGGTCAGTTCGCGCGCGCCGTTGACGGTGCGCGCCATGATGAACACCCGCGGCGACGTCGGCGCGCCCCACCCCGGCGACATCGTCGGCGCCGCGCCCGGCACGTTCTCTCCCGGCGCGGAAGGCATCTCCGTGATTTTGGATCACGTGCGATGAGGCCTGCCGCGGCGCTGGCGCTCGCTTTGCTTGCCGCCTGCGCGCCGTCGCGCCGGCGCGGACCCGCGCCGGTGCTGACGGGGCTGGACGTGCTGGAGGCCGACGGCTTTCAAACCCTGCGCGGCAAACGCGTGGGCGTGATCACCAACAGCACCGGCCGCGACCGGCGCGGCCGCTCCGTCGTCGACGTGCTGGCCGAAGCTCCCGGCGTGACGCTGGCAGCCGTGTTCAGCCCCGAGCACGGCTACGCCGCCGCCAGCGAGGCGGACGTGATCGGCTCCGACCGGCTGAAGGTCGGCGGACGCACCGTGCCGCTCTATAGTCTTTATAAAGGCGGCGCCGAAGGCATGCGCCCCAAGCCGGAACAATTGGCCGGCCTGGACGCGCTGGTCTTCGACGTTCAGGACGTGGGCGCGCGGTTCTACACGTATTTGGCGAGCATGGTCATGTCCCTGGAGGCGGCCAAGAAAGCCAGCGTGGAATTCGTCGTGCTCGATCGCCCCAACCCCATCGGCGGACGCGTGGTCGAGGGCCCCGGCGTCGACGAGCCCGGCCTGGTGGGCGTCGACCCCGTCGCCTACCTGGACGTCGCCACGCGCCATGGCCTTACCGCCGGAGAGGTCGCCCTGCTGGCCAACGAGCGCGTCGGCCATCCGCGCCTGAGCGTCGTGAAGCTGCGCGGCTGGACGCGCGGCATGTGGTACGACCAGACCGGCCTGCCCTGGGTGCGTCCGTCGCCCAATATGCCGGACCTGGAGGCGGCGACCCTGTATCCCGGCGTGGCCAACCTGGAATTCTCGAACATCTCCGTCGGCCGCGGGACGGCGACACCGTTCGGCTGGATCGGCGCCCCCTGGATCGACGCGGACGCGCTGGCGCAGCGGCTGAACGCGGTGCCGCTGGAAGGCGTGCGTTTCGAGCCGCGGACGCTGACGCCCTCCAAGGCCCTGTACGCGGGCCAGTCCTGCCCCGGCGTGCGCATTCTCGTCTCCGATCGAGAAGCGGTGCGTCCGCTGCGCGTGTTCGCGGCGCTCGCCACCGCCTTGCGCGACCTCTACCCCCATGATTTCCGCCTGCGCTGGGAACACTCCCGCCGCTTGATCGGACTCCACCGTTTCCGCGAGCTCTACGAGTCCGGCGCCTCCTCTTCCGATATCGCCGCGCTGTTCGACGAGGACGCCGCGCTCTTCGCCGAGCGGCGCAAGCCCTTCCTTCTCTACCCGGACCGATGAACCGGACGCTCGCCGCCGCGTTCCTGCTGACGCTCACCGCCGCACCCGGCTTCGCCGCGCCGCACGCGCGGGATCTCAGCGACGACGAGTTGATCGGCCAGACGTTCCTGATCGCCATCGACACCTCGATCGCCGACGAACGCGAGGCCGACGTGCGCGCCGGCCGCGTCGGCGGCGTGATCCTGCGCTGGGACCGCTTCACCGGCGCGCAGGCGCGCGCCATATCGGCTCGGCTCCAGGAGTGGTCCCTGTCCGCGCCGCACCGCGTGCCCGTCTGGGTCTCGGCCGACCACGAAGGCGGACCCGTGTTCACCCAACGCGATTACGGCACGGCCCCGTTTCCCGGCAACATGGCGCTGGGCGCGACGCGCTCCGCGTCCCTGGCCCGCGCGGCGGCGAAGACGACCGGCCGCGAACTGCGCGCGCTCGGCGTGCACGTGACCTTCGCTCCCGACCTGGACGTCAACAGCAACCCGGACAATCCGGTGATCGGCCTGCGCTCCTTCGGCGGCGACCCCGCGCTGGTCGCGCGCCTGGGCGTCGCGGCCTTGAGCGGCTACGCCGCGGGCGGCGTGCTGGCCGTGCCCAAGCACTTCCCCGGCCACGGCGACACGAGCGTCGACTCGCACCTGGGCCTGCCGGTGAGCCGCAAGACCTTGCCGGAACTCGAGCGCGTCGAACTGGTCCCCTTTCGCGCGGCTTTCAAGGCGGGAGCGCGGGCCGTGATGCCCGCGCACATGGTCTTCGCGGCGCTGGGCACGGGGCCGGCGCAGCCCGTGACGCTCTCGAGCGCGGCCCTGCGCGGCTTTCTGCGCGGCACGCTGGGCTTTCGCGGGCTGATTTTTTCGGACAGCCTGGACATGGGCGCGATCGCCGACGTCTACGGCTCCTCGCAAGCCGCGGTGCTGGCTCTTCAGGCCGGCAACGACGTTCTCGTGCTGGGCAAGGCCGATTATCCGTCCGCGTTCGCCGCGGTGCGCGCCGCGCTGAAAAGCGGGGCGCTGACGCGCGCGCGCCTGGAGGAATCCGTCGATCGCATCCTCGCGGCCAAACGCCGTCTGGGGCTGTTCGCGCGCCGCGCGCCGCGCGCTTTAAGCGCGTCCGAATACGCGCGCGGGCGCGCGCTCGCCCGACGCACCGCCGAAAGGGCGGTCACCGTGATACGCTCCGGCGGGCTGCTGCCCCTGAAGCCGGCCCCGGCCGAAACCGTGGGCTTGGTCCTGGCCCACTCGCCGCGCTACGCCGCCGAGGCCGCCCTTTTCGCCCGCGAGATCGCGCGCCGCCACCCGCGCACCGTGGTCGTCGATCTGCCGGCCACCCCGAGTTCCGCCCAAGTGGACGCGGCGCTGGCGCGCCTGGCCGGCGCCGACGCGGTCGTCGCGGGCACGTCGCAGTTCGGCGGCCCTCTGCCGCCGGGCCAGCGGCGCCTGCTTTCGCGGCTCATCGCCGGACCCGCTCCCGTCGTCGCGCTGAGCCTGATGAATCCCTACGATCTGTCCGCCTCCACCGGCGCGCGCGCCGCCGTCGCGCTGTACGGTCTGACCGACTCCTCGGTCCGCGCCGCGGCGCGCGTGCTCTTCGGCGAGATCGCCGCGCGCGGACGACTTCCGGTCGTAGTGCCGGGACTCGCGCCCGCCCCCTAAAATAGCCCGCCGCCGGACCGAAATTCCTGCCGCGCGACATGCGCGGCGTAAATTCAGCGTTCAAAAGTCGAGGCCTATCCTTGACACGAACAGCCGCCAGAGGGTAAGCTCAAACCGCCATGAAATTACGGTCGGCGATGATGCTCGCCCTGACGGCTCTGACTTTCGCCTGCGCCCCCCAGATCAAGGACCCCATGGCGGGCCTGGGGACAGGGGCGGCTTCGGCAAGGTTGAACTCCGGTCTTGACGACAAAGCGCTCAGCGTGGGACTCATCCTCTCGGAGAACACGAAGAACACGGCGGCCTACATCGGGCGAAGCGATATCGCCAAATACGGATACATCGACATCGACAAGAAGATTCAAGATTTCATCGCGGTGTTCCGGAGTCACTTCAAGAGCGTCGTCATGCTGCAGACGATCGGGGAAGCTCCGGACGCGCACGTCGATCTGGTCGTCGTGCTCGACGTCTACGCCTATCTTCGATCGACCATCTTTCAGACGCAGGAAGTCGCCGTCAAAGCCATCCTATTGAGCCCCGACCGCGCGCCGATCGATTCCATCGCCGTGGAAGGAGAGCGCCGGGGCACCGAGGGCAGCGGCCTGGGGGCGGAGAGGATCGGCACGGCGCTGAGCTTTGCCGCCGACGACGCCCGCAACCTGCTCGAGGCGGGTCTGTTTTCCTCGCGTAAGCTCCAGGATTTCGCTCGCTCGGCGGCCGCCGAGAAGCCCAAATCGGCCGCCCCTCGCGCCGAGCGCGTCGCGGCGGCTGCCGCGCCCCTGCACCGCGAGAACGCGCCGTCCGACGTGGACAAGCCGGATTACTCCGCGCCCGAGGACCCGAACAAATTCGCCGTCGTCATCGGCGTCGAGAAATACGCCTCGTTGCCTGCCGCCGAATACGCCGATCATGACGCGGCGGCCGTCCTGAATCACCTGATCGCCTTGGGTTTTGCCCCGCGCCATATCAAGGTCCTGCGCGGTCAGAACGCGACCCGCGCCAAAATGGCCGCCTACATCGAGGACTGGCTGCCCAAGAACGTCACGCCCAAATCGACGGTTTTCTTCTACTATTCGGGCCACGGCTCACCGGACTCCAAGACCAGCCAAGGCTACCTGGTTCCCTCCGACGGAGATCCCGAGTACCTCGATAGAACGGGCTATTCCCTGAACGAGCTTTATAAACGGCTGGGCGCCTTGCCGGCCAAACGCGTGTTGGTGGCTTTGGATTCGTGTTTTTCAGGGGCCGGAGGCCGATCCGTGCTGGCGAAGGGCGCGCGGCCTCTCGTCACGCAGATCAATTTGGACCCGATGTCCGGGGACAAGATCGTCACGCTTGCCGCCGCCAAGGGTGATCAGATTTCCGGGACGATGAACGAGCAGTCGCACGGGGTGTTCACCTACTACATGCTCAAAGGCCTGAACGGCGCCGCCCTAAAGAACGGCGAGGTCACGCTTCAATCCCTTTATCAATACCTGAAGCCGAAAGTCGAAGACGCGGCCAGCCTGGATAACCGCGACCAAGTCCCGCAGCTTTTTCCCGCCGCCGGAGCGGGATTGGTCCTCCGCGCCCGATAGAGTCAGGCCGAGGCGGGCCGGTCACGGACTCGCACCCGCCCCCCAAAAATAGACCGCCGTCGGACCAAAAGTCCTACTTGACATCTGGGTCTTTTGTTGTAGACTCGGTTTGGGGAACCACGTTTTCGACGCTTCGGGTGAGGCGGCGGCGACGCGGTAAAAATCGGGAGGGCAGACAATGACCGGAAAATGGCTGATCGGACTGATCGCCGGCGCGGCGCTTTTGGGCGCGCGCGCGGGCGCGGCGGAGAAGGTGGATTTCGACCAGGGCGTGGACGTCAGCGGCATGGCGGGCACGCCGCAGGCCCAGCCGGGCGCGACGGGGGCGTTCAAGACCTACTCGGTCTCGGCGCAGGCGCAGAAGCACGCCAAAGGCTTCGTTCAGAATAAGAACGGCGCGCCTCGCGATTACAAAGGAGTCGGCGATTTCCAGATGAGCCAGGCCATCCCGAACACGCTGGACCTCCGGTCCCAACTGACCCCGATCGAGAACCAGGGCCAGTGCGGCGACTGCTGGGCGTTCAGCCTGACGGCGACCAACCGCGACGGCCACGCCATCGCGGGCAACGACCCGGGCCGCCTCTCTCAGGAGTGGCTCACCGACACGGACCCGACCTACGCGACGCCGGCGCCGACCTACGGCTGCAACGGCGGCGACTTCGACGCGGCCAACGACTTGATCAAGGGCCAGCCGTCGTGGAACTCCTGCCCGTACACGGCCGGGGCCAACGGCACGGTCGCCAACCCGTGCGCGGCGAACCTGCCGCGCGCGGCGCATTCCAAGATCAAGGCCTGGCACATGCTCGGAGATCCGAACAACGGGCCCAGCGTGATGGACATCGAGGCGCAGATCACGCGCTCCGGCCAGCCCATCTCGATCGCGCTCGCCGCGGGAGCCGGAGACTGGGAGAACTACTCCGGCGGCGTCTACAACGGCTGCACGGACGGCCAACTCGACCACATGATCAACATCGTGGGCTGGGACAACGAGGGCGCCGCGTTCGACAAGAACGGCAACCTGCCCCCGGGCAAGGGCATCTGGATCCTGCGCAACAGCTGGGGCACGTCGTGGGGCGAGAACGGCTACATGCGCACCAAGATGACCGACAGCACCGGGCTGCGCTGCAACGAAGTCGCGCAGCAGGCCGCCTACTTCGACTTCTAAAAAGACGGCGTCAAGACGAAGCGCGGCGCGGGGCAAGCCCCCGCGCCGCGTTCTTCGTACCGGAAGGGTTAACGACGGCGGGAGTATGACGGCTCGCTGGAGATCCAGCCCAGGCCGAAGGTCACCACGGTGCCCACCACGATCAGCCAGCTCCAACCCAGCGCGATCAGGCCGCGCTGGGACAGCACCAGAAGCACCGCGTTGAGCAGGGCGGCGGCCAGCATCGCGCCCGCCGCGGCCCCGTCCAGCACGCGGTCGGTCAGCAGTCCCAGAAGGAAGATGCCCAACAGGGAGCCGTAGGTGACCCCGCCGATCTTGAAGGCCAGCCACACCGCGCCGTCGAAGGAACTGAAGAAAAGCGCGGCCGCGCCCAAGACGACGGCGAAGACGGCCAGCGCTCGGCGCGAAAGCTCCAGCTCCTGGACAGTCGACGGGGTCCGCCCCGCCAGAGGCCGATAGACGTCGGCGACGAAGACCGCGCTCAGCGACGCCAGCGGGGAGTCGATCGAGGCCATCACGATCGCGGTCAGCACCGCCCCGCGCAGGAAGCGCGGCATCACGGTCGCGGCGAAGTAGGGATAGATTCGGTCCAGGGATGCAGGTAGCGCCAGGCCCGGGTTCTGCTTGTAGTAGACGAACATCAAGGTTCCCACGCTCATGTACAGCAGCAAAGTCCCCAGCGCCAGCGGCGTGGACAGCAGGAGCGCGCGGCGGCTTTCGCGCGGGCTCGGCGCGGTGAGGAGCTTCTGCGTCATCTCGTAGTCCGCGCCGAACGCCGCCGCCGAACCGAAGAAGCCGTTGAGCGCGGCGGCCCAGAGCACGCGCGGATCCGAGAAGGCGCGCGCCCAGAAGCCGCCGCGCGGCGCGCTCCAGCGCAGGACGTCGAGCTTGCCCGCCGCTTGGGCGATGCGCAGCGCGGCCGGAAGACCCCCGTCGACGTGATGCAGGATGAAAGCCGCCGACAAGACTCCCGCGCCCAGAAAGCACGCGGCTTGAAAAATATTCGTCCACACCGCGGACTCGACGCCGCCCAACCACAGCGACGCCACGCCCACCCCGACGAACAGAATCACCGTCGGCGGCACGCCCCACCCCAGCAACGCTCCCGCCGCCGCCGCCGCGAGCATCAGGCGCACGCCGGAGGCGAGCAGGCGCGTGACGAAGAAGAAGCCCGCGCCGGCCGCGTGCGCGCGCGGGCCGAAGCGTCGGCCCAGGTAGCCGTAGATCGTGCCGCCGTCCGCCGCGTGGAACGCGGGCAGGAACAGCCCCGCCACCAGCACGCGCGCCGCCGCCGAGCCGATGAAGAACTGCAGGTAGTTCCAGTTGCCGCGAAAGGCGAGCGCCGGCACGCCGATCACCGTCAGCGCGCTGACCTCCGTGGCCAGAAAGGAGACCGCCGCCGCCGCCGCCGGAACGCGGCCGCCCGCGCGGACGTAGTCGTCGGGGCCGCGCGTGTTCCGGCCGGCGCGACGCCCCAGCCAGACCATGACGCCCAGCGCCGCGGCCAGGACAAGGTAGTCCGCGGCCGTCAGCGCGGACCCTCCGGGAAACCATGCTCCCATCGCTTCGCTCACGAGCGCCGATGATGCCTTTTCCGGGCGCGTCGCGGCAATATTTATATAATCGGCGTGAGTTACCCTTCCGACGATGACCGCCCCCGCGCTGGTGCTGCTCTTCGCGTTGCTGCCCGCGGGACCCGCACGCGCGGCCGACGCGCCGTCCGGCCCGGCGTACGACGCGAACGCCGCGCCACTCGACGCGTTCTCCCGCGACCTTCTGTCGACCGGCGGCTACGCGCTGCGCGCCGACGGCAAGGTCTGGGACGACGTGGCCGACGCGCCGATCGCGCGCGACGCGATGCCGGACCTGTTGACGCGCCTGGCCGGGGCGCGCCGGCTGAAGGCCCTGATCCAGCTCGACCAGATCTTCAACCGCTACGACAGCGAGCGCAACCTCAGCGACGACGACCGCCAGGCCGTGCGCGCGCTCGCGCGGGACGCGTGGCCCGTGTTTTCTTTTTCCACCCGCCGCGACTACCGGTCCTATTTCACGCCCCAGGAATTGGAGACCCTCGACAAGGTTCCGGTCTACGCGCCGCCCGGCCTGCCCGACATGACCGACCCTGCCGTGTCGATCACCGCCGACGCGGCTCCCGCCGCCTCCACCGGCCCGCTTGTCTCCATCACCGCCGCGCCGCCCGCGACGTCCACAGTCTCAGCAGCCTCCGTCTCGGCGGCCACGCCCGCGACCTCCACCTCCACGCCGGTCTCTATCACCGCCGCCCCCCCCGTCTCGGTCGCCGCGTCCACGTCGTCGGCGGTCGTGCCCGCGGCGGTTGGGCTGGCCGCCGCGGGCGCGGGCGCCGCGGCTGGCGCCGTCGCCGC
>JAJXVH010000007.1 GCA_021782205.1 bacterium
CTCGTGGTGCAGGCGGAGGTCTCGGTAGGTCGCCTCCACGTCCTCGCCGAACTCGCGCCGTAGGGCGGAGATTAAATAGAGGATGCCGACCGGAGGCTGGAGAACCAGATTCTGCGCCGGCTCAAATGGCTTGACGAGCAGCACACGAATTATGCGGTTCTTTAAAGCCATGCGAAAAATTGTAGCAAACTGGTTGAACGCCGATGCTCTCCGGACCTCCGCCGGTCTTAATCAAGGGGGGCAAATCGCCAGCGCACGATGGTCCAAAGTATGCGAACGCCGTCGGTCCAGCGAATCTTTTTACCTTCCTCGTAGCCGCGCGGGCAGTATCGGATCGAGACTTCCGTGATCCGCGCGCCACGCCGCATCAGCTTGCATACCAGTTCGTTGTCGAACTCAAAGCCGTCGGCCGTGATGCTCAATCCGGCGACGGCTTCGCGGCGGAAGGCTTTATAGCCGCCCTCATAGTCGCTGATGGCGGCGTCGTAGAGCAGGTTCGTCAGTCGCACGATAGCCAGATTGCCGATGTAGTGCGTGAAGAACGGCGAGCGGCGCTGGCCGAAAAAAAAGCGCGGCCGTTCGCCGGCGAAACGCGTTCCCAAAACCGCGTCGGCCTTTCCGGCCAGCAGGGGCTCTAGGACGATGCGGTAATCATCCGGGCAATATTCGAGATCGCCGTCCTGGATAAGGAAAATGTCTCCGTGCGCGGCGGCGAGGCCCGTTTTCACGGCGGCACCTTTGCCTCGATTCGCGTGGTGGGAGAGAACGCGCACGTCGGCCGAAACCGCGAGGGCCGCGGCGGTGCCGTCCGTCGAGCCGTCGTCGACGACGATGAGTTCGCGCTCCAAGCCTCCCGTGTCGGCGGCGCGGGCACGCGCCACGATTTCGGCCACGGTGCGCGCCTCGTTGTAGCAGGGGATGATGATCGACAGCAGGCGCGGACCGGGCGCGGATGGGGGCGTTCCTTCTTGAGCCAAATTACGCCTCGACCCGCGCGCCGATCGGCCCAAGGGTCGAGCGCCGGAGTATGCACGAAGGCAATTGTCCCATCGAACTCTCAAAGCGTACGGATGGGCGCGCTTGTGGGAAAGGGATGCCCAGGCGCGCGCGCACGTCGTGCTCGATGAAGTCTCGGAGACGGACAAGATCCGCGGCTTCAAGGTCGTCCGTGAATACATAGGACCGGTATCCGCCGTTCGGGTCGCCCTTGTAATACTCCGCGACGCGTGTATAGTCGATATCCCAACTGTGCAATTGATCGCCGGTGCCGGCGCAGCGGTATGTCCAGGCTCCCGGAATAGACGCGTGAGGGACGGCGCGGTCGTAATAAGGTGAGCCGGGATAAGTGGTGATGATCGTCACGTCGAAATCGTCGGGACGCGAGTTCAGAAGCCATTCGTGCGTCAGTCGTGCCGTCATCTCGCTTTCGCCGGGATGCCCCAGCGACATCAGCGCCTTGATTTTTAGACCGTGCCGGCGGGCGATCTCCAGACAGCGGGAATTTTCTTCGCGCGTCGCTCTCTTCTCCATGTTAGCCAGCATCCTGGGCGAACCGGACTCGAACCCCGCCAAAATCCAACGGAACCCCGCGCGGTACATGGCGGAGGCCTGCGCGTCGCTGAAAAGGTCGGCTTTCACGAATCCTCGCAGACGCCATTCGACCCCGCGCTTGTCCTGCTCGGCGCGCAAGCGCACCATAAGTTCCAGCATGCGGCTGTTGACGTTCAGTTCGTCATCGTAGAACATAAAGCCGTTGATGCCATAGTCTTCATGCAGCCGCGTGATCTCTTCGATGACGCGATCGGTCGAACGGGTGCGCACGCGGCGCAAGGACGGAGATTGGCGGCCTCCGCAAAAGCCGCAGCCGAAAGGACAGCCCAGCTGGGCGATCAGGCTCAGAGCTCGTTCTCCCTCGATCTCATAGCGATAACTCGCGACGTCCAGCAGATGGCGCGCGGGCAGCGGCAGCTCGTTCAAGCGCGCGGCGTTCAAAAACATGGGGGACTTTGCGTCGTCGGCATCGATCAGCTTCGGCGCATCCGCCTGTAGCGCGCGGAAAATCGCCTCTTCACCATCTCCGGCCACCAAACAATCGAAGGATTCGACTAAACGGTCCATGGCCTTGAGCGCGCGTCCTCCGCCTCCCGCACGCCCGCTCCGGCAAGCGGCGTTGACCAGCGTGACGTGCGGGCCGCCCAGGATGATGCGCGCGGCGGGGCGAGCGCGACGCAGGGCGCGTGCGATCTCTAGGGCGGCCGGCATCTGCGGAGTGGTGGCGGTCAGTCCAAAGACCGGCGCGGCGCTGGCCGTGGCGTGCCGTGACGCGACATCCGCGTAGTTCTGGATTCCCGATAAATCGAGCACTTCCACGGCGAGCCCGGCGCTCTCCAGGACCGCGGCCACGCGCAGAATGCCCAAGGACATAAAAACTTTCTCGTCCAGAAGAAAGGACGATGGCGGGACGATGAGACAGACATTCATGCCTTTGCGGACGCCTCTGTCGCGGCGGCGCAACGGCCCGGCCGGAAGCGGTCCTTTATGCTGCGCAAGGCCACGTCCAGTCGGGACTCCTCGCGGCCGCGGATGAAGTTGAAGATCAGGCGGAGTATTCTTGATGGGTGCAATAGGTAGCTGATCGCGTAAAACAGCGCCATCGAGCCGAGGCGATAGAACGAGAGTCGCCGGCTGGAGAGGCGCGGCGCGTAGGAGCGGGAGTAGCGCAGGTCGCTGTAGCTGGTCAGAGCCAAGAAATAGTCCGAGTCCAAGGCGCCGATCGCGCCGGAGCCGCGCAGTTCTTCGAATAGCTCTGAGCCGGGATACGGAGAGAAGCAGGCGATGTAGGCGTCGTGTACCCCGAGAGCGGCCATGCGCGCCAAGAAAAAGGCAGTCTCGAGAAGATGGCGATCCGATTCATGCGGAAAACCCATGATCATGTTGAGCTTGACGTTCATGCCTTCGCGCAGGGCGGCGGAGATCGAACGGGTCATTCGGTCCAGATCCACGTTCTTCTTGATCCTGCGAAGTGTTGCCGGCGAGCCTGATTCGGGGGCGTAGCTGATGTTTCGCTGTCCGGAGGAGCGCATGAGGCGGAGGCACTCCTCATCCAGCGCCTCCGATCGTGTGCCCGCCGGCATTTGCCAGGTGATGTCCCATCCGCGCTCGAGGATCTTGCCGGCGAACTCGACGACCCAATCCTTGCGCACGATCGCCGTCAGGTCGTATAAATCGAAGTTGCGCACGCCGTAACGCTTGATGGCGTCCTGCATCTCGTCGAGCACGTCGTCCGGGTTGCGGGCGCGCCAGCGGGTAGTCCACATCCGCGGGCTGGAGCAGAACGTGCATTGGAATGGACATCCCCGGGAGGCGACGAGCGGGAGCGTTCTGCCGGGATTGACGCCGTAGCCCAGACCATTGGCCAGGTAATTCTCCATCGGCAGCAGGTCCCACGCCGGGCGCGGGATCGATTCTAGGGGCTCCAGGCGCCGCCTTCCGGGCGCGATCCGGGTGTTTCCCGCGTGGCGGTACACCGTGCCCGCCACGCCCGTGGCGGAGCCACTTTCGATGGCCTTCAGTAGGTCGACGATGGTCGCCTCTCCCTCGCCGAGCACACCGATGTCCAATTCCGGGCAGTCGCTGAGGCAAAACTCAGGCAAAGCGGTCAGGTGCTCCCCGCCTGCGATTAGGACGGCGTGGGGCATTCGCGGGCGCAAGTCGCGGAAAATATTTTTTACCGTCGGCCAGTCATGCGAAAACATGACCGAGATTCCCAGCGCATCACAATTTCCCGCGCGCGCGACGAGCTCCTCGGGCGGCAGACCATAGCCGACGAAGTTGCCGTTCCCCGTGGTCCACCGGCGGAAAGGGGCCTCGCCGAGCGCGTCGACGCAGGACACGTCCCAGCCCGCGCCGCGCGCGGCGGCCGCAACATACGCCAGGCCCAGAGGCGGACATATCGGCGAAGCATGCGCCCAGCGCGGCACGATCATCGGCGGGCGCAGTAGGACCAGGCGGGGTTTCATCGCGACGTTCTCATGTCGGTGCGGCGAGCGAGGATCTCAGCGCCTCCCTAAAGTTGCGCAAAGCTTGAATGTTTTGTCCCCAAAAAAATTGAGGGTAAGGCGTGCCTGTGCCGTAATCGAGCGAGTCTCGCAAGCGGTCCTCCGGTTCCGCCGCGGTGCCGAAGAGCCAGTCGAGAGCCGTTATCGTGTTGCCGTAATTGGAGCGTTGATGGCGTGGAGAATTCAGGTGGTGAAGTCGGTGCATATCCGGGGTCATTAAGAGGTAACGCGAAAGCCTATTTGTCTTCAGACGAATATTGGCGTGTTGAAAGGCTCCGAAGACAACATTGAGCGCGCCCAGTATTCCCGCGATCTCCGGACCCGTACCAACAAGGGAGAAAACCGTCACTGTAAGCGCGTTGCGCATGGCGGTGTCGACGGCATGGCTTCTTGCTCCGGCCAGCCAATCAATCTGCGTGCTGGAATGATGGACCTCATGAAAAGCCCAAAGAAAATCCCAGCGATGCGCGGCGCGGTGGAGCAGGTAATGCCCTAGTTCAAAGACGAGAAATGAGGCGGCAAATCGCAACCAGAAAGGCCTCGTCGCAAGTGTGCCGACGCCGTTAAATAACGTCGGTAGGTGTTCGCCGGCATACGAGATGAGCTGCGGCTGGATGATGGCGTAAAAGCCTAGATCACTCACGAATCCGTTGCGGAAAATGGGGATACGTCGAATTGGAAAGAAACGTTCCAATACGGCGACGGAAAGTATGCCGAAGAGCATACGCTTCATGGCGCGCTCGCGGATCGATTGTCAGAGCACGGCCTATTTGGTTTAGCTCTCACTTTCGGTGGTCAACGAAGAATTTTAGCATAGCCTGAGTTCCATCGGGTAGCATGGCGCGAAATTTCGACGGCTGTTGAAATCTGTGATTGTGCTTATTCTACCTGTCAAAATTGCGGGTTTATTGCATTTGGAAATCGTGTATAATAATGCGAAGTGATTAAGTCTCAATCCCATAATTCCTAGAGAGGAAGAATGAAGAACCTGGCGGCGGCGTTGGTCTTGTTGGTGTTGACGGGGCCGCTCATGTCCGCGCGCGCGGAGGGCCAGGGCGGTTTTGGAGAAGAGTTCAAGCGCGTCCAAGCCAGTTTCAAAAAGCTGAATCAGAGGGCTCGGGATTACGGGACGCCCGCGAAGGCCAAGGCGTCCTGCTATCGCGCATTCGATGCTGACGCGGCTCTGACCCAGGCCTCCGTCCTTGGCAGGAGCGCCGGCGACACTCCGACTGCGGAGCAGGCCGCGGCGATCCAGTATCTTGCTTGCATGTATTTGAGCGGCGGTCCTATGGATCCCTGCCGAAATTGGAGCCCGCAATCCCCATTGTGCAACGAATTGCTCCAGCGCTTTGTTTTGGTGCGGGTGTTTGGCCTGAGCGCCTCCGACCCGCAGGGCGCGAAGAATCTTTGTTCTTCTGTGTTTGAGCAGTCGCCTCCTTCTTTTTGCGACATCGTGGTCGATAATGAGGCCGATCCTGCGAAGCGCGACATCATGCTAACGAAAATATTGCCCAAGGTGTCCTTGCAAGAATTCCAAAAAGAGGAAATAGCAATACAGGGCCGCGCGAGTCCGGCCTTATGTCGTGAATTGGGTAAGGCCCGATGGACGTGGAGCGTCAACTGCCCGACCATGCGTATGGTCCGCGCGGCAAAGGATTCCGGCTCTTCCGCCGCTTGTGGTGGATCGGGCCTCTGCCTGGCCATGCTGGGCGGCAAGAGCAATGTCTGCGATCCGTATTTGAGTTCGATGCGCAGGACCTACTGCGATGGCTCCATGGAGCCGCTGCGATTGCAGCTACTGGATCAGGCTCGTTCGTTGCGGTCGTCATTGCAGGTGTTGGACTCGCACGCGCCGGACAGCTACAAAGATCGCATCTCGGAATTGAATGGAAAAATCAACGTCATAATTAATGGCGTTCAGAGAATGGGTAAGCATAAGTCTGAAGGCGACGAGCCGGCATCGACGGGCTCAAACTAATTCAATAAGTTTTTTCGCCTTAAACCATCACGACCCGTAATATGTTTTGAGCGCGGTTCTATGTCATCGTTGTTGAAATACTTTCTTTGGGTCTACGCGCGGGCGCTGATATGGATCGCGTCGTCGGCGTTCGCGCTGCGCGCGGCGACGGGCAAAACGCCGGTCGCGCGGGGCTTCGCGCTGGCCCATCTGGCGGCGCTGGCCTTCGGCATCCTTGTCGACGTCTACCTGATCAATTGGGCGCCGCGTTCGTGGTTGCGCATCGAAGTCATGCAGTGGGTGTTCACTGCGCCGATCGTCATTTTCACGATCATCTCCCTGTGGATCGGCAGTTGGGAGGTCTCCGTGGAGCCGCCGGACGTGTTCATGACCTTAGTGCCGGTCGTGACCTGGGCGCTGATGGTGATCTACGGCTGGCAGTCCATGTGGGACTACAACGTGCTGGGCGCCTGGTTCGTCTCCGCGGCGTCGGGCGCGGTCGACCTCTGGACGCGCTTCGGGCCGCCGTGGGCGCGGCGCCGCAGCTACGTTTGCCGTTTGGCGGGCTACGCGGTCGTGGTGCTGACGGTCTACCTGGTGTTGCCGCACACCGGCTGAGCGCTGGCGCGCATCGGCTCAGCTTTCCAACTCGTTCAGGCAGGCGTCGAAAATCTCCAAGCCTTTGTCGACGTCGTAGGCGTCGAGCACCAGCGGGGGTGCCACGCGGATGGTCGATTTGCCGCAGCCGAGCAGGAGCAGGCCCTTGGTGAAGGCCAGTTGCTCCAGCCGCGCGACCAGTTCGACGGCGGGCTCCTTGGTGGCGCGGTCCTTGACGAACTCCACGCCGATGAACAGTCCCAGCCCGCGCACGTCGCCGATGCAGGCGTGCTTGTCCTGCAGTTTCTTAAGACCGGCCAGCAGGCGCGCGCCCATCGCGACGGCGTTGTCGGCCAGTTCGTTTTCGACCAGAGCCAAAGTGGCGAGCGCGGACGCGCAGGCCACGGGGTTGCCGCCGTAGGTGGAGCCGTGCGAACCGCGCGGCCAGGTCATGACCGACTCCTTGGCCAGGATCGCACCGATGGGCATGCCGGAGCCCAGGCCTTTGGCCGAGACCAAAATGTCGGGGACCACGCCCATGTGCTCGCAGGCCCACATCTTGCCGGTGCGGCCGACGCCGGTCTGGACCTCGTCGAAGACCAGCATGATGCCGTACTCGTCGCAGATGCGCCGCCAGAACTGCAGGAATTCCTTGTCCGGGATCGCGTAGCCGCCCTCGCCCTGCAGGGGCTCGATGATCACGGCGGCGACGTCCTCGGGCGAGAGCTTGGTCTCGAAGAGTTCCAGCGCGGCCTGCACGCAGTCCTCCAGCGTATTGCGGTAGGGGTTGTGGAACGGCAGGTGGTAGACCTCGGGCAGGAGCGGCCCGAAGCCCTTGCGGTACTTGACCTTGGAGCTCGACAGCGACATGCCCGCGTACGTGCGCCCATGGAACGCGTTGTGAAACGAGATCAGCGCGCTGCGGTGGGTGCGGTAGCGCGCGAGCTTGACCGCGCCTTCAATGGACTCCGTGCCGGAGTTCGACAGGAACACGCGCCACTTCCCTCCGCCGGGCGCGGACTTGGCGAGCCGCTCGCACAGATCAGCGAATCCCTGATAATAAAAGTCGGTGCCGCAAATGTGAAAGAACTTCGCCGCCGCGTCCTGCACGGCCTTGACCACTTTCGGATGGGCGTAGCCTGTTGAAGAAACCGCGATGCCGGCCATCCAGTCGATATAGCGGTTGCCGTCGACGTCCTCCACCATCGCGCCGCGGCCGCCGTCGATGACCAGCGGATACTCCTTTATATACGACGGGGACGAATACAGCATGTCCTTGGCGATGACCCCCTGGGCCTTCGGGCCGGGGGGGGCGGCGACGATCCGGGGATAGTCTCGGCCGGTCGGCGTCTTGGCGGGCTTCGCGGGGGACGTTTTCGTGGCCATAATCACTCCATGATGGTGCGGCTTTGCTCGCGCATGAACTGCGCCACGTAGTAGGGGCCGCAGCCGCCCTTGCCGGTGGAGCCGGAGCCTTTCCAGCCGCAGAAGGACTGCACGCCCGGCCACGCGCCGGTGGTCGCACCCGTGGGGCGGTTGGCGTAGCAGACGCCGGACTCGATCTCGTCGAAAAATCTCTCGATCTCCTCCTTCTTGGCCGTGAAGATGCCCGCGGTGAGTCCGTAGTCGGCTTTGTTGGATTCGGCGATGGCCTGGTCCATGTCCTTGACCTTGCCGACGGAGAGGATCGGGACGAACAGCTCGCGCATGAACAGCTCGTGATCGAGCGGCAGTTCGGCGATCGTGGGCTCGACGAAATTGCCTTTATCGAAGATGCCGCCGTTAAGACGTCCGCCGCCGAGAAGAATCTTGCCGCCGTTTTTGGCCGACTCCACGGCGCCGTCGAAGGTCTTGAGCGCCTTGGCGTTGATCACGGGACCGAAGAAAACGTCTTTCTCGGTGGGGTCGCCGAGTTTGAGCGTCTTCGTCTTCTCGACCAGCTTCGCGACGAACGCGTCGTAGACCTTTTGGTGCACATACACGCGTGAGCACGCGGAGCACTTCTGGCCTTGAAGGCCGAAGGCGGACTTCATGACGCCCAGCGCGGCGTCGTCCAGGTTCGCCGTGTCCGAGACGTAGGTGGGGTTCTTTCCGCCCAGTTCCATCAGTGCCGGCTTGGGATACGCCGACGAGAATTCTTTGACCATCTTCATGCCCACTTCCTTGGAGCCGGTGAACACGATGCCGTCGACTCCAGGGTGCTTCCAAAACGAATCTCCGATCACGGCGCCCAGGCCGGTGACGAAGCTGAACAGCCCGCCGGGTATGCCCGCGGCCTTGTAGCACTCGTAGAGCATGAGGCCCGTCCACGGCGTGTCCTGCGCGGGCTTGTAGACCACCGCGTTGCCTGCCAGCAGGGCCGCGGCGGACATGCCGGTGGACAGGGCCATGGGGAAATTGAAGGGCGCGATGCAGACGAACACGCCGAACGGGCGCAGGACGGAGCGCGTGTTCTCGTTGGGCATCAGCTTGCCCAGCGGCTTGATGAAGCCGTCGTTGTCCTCGACGACCTTGCAGTAGTAGTCGATCAGGTCGGCCGACTCCTCGGCGTCGCCCATGGCCTCCAGGCGGCTCTTGCCCACCTCCAGGCTCATGATCGCGGCGATCTCGAACTTGCGCGCGCGGATGAAGTGCGCGGCCTTGCGCAAGGTCTGCACGCGCTCCTGCCACGGCAAGCCGCCCCACTTCTTCTGGATGGCGCGCGCGGCCTTGACCGCCAAGTCGACGTGCTCCGGCGCGGCGGCCGCGAACTTGCCGAGCACGAGCGACGTGTCGATGGGCGACGTGTCGATGAGCAGGGGGGAGGACGTCTTCACGGCCTTGCCGTCGATCCACAGCGGGTGCTCGGCGCCGGCCTTCGCGCGCACGGCGGCCAGCGCCGCGTCGAAGGATTTGTGGAACGCGGTCATATCCGCGTGGGCGGACGTGTAGGTGATTTTCTGCGGAGCGCTAGCGGACATGGGCGGCCTCCAAAGTGCGGTCCAGGGCGGTCTTGAAGCGGACGACGATCTCGTCGATCTCCGCCTCGGTCACGATGAAAGGGGGGGCCACCATCACCAGGTCGCCGTTCTCGCCGTCGGCGTGGCCGACGTTGGGCCAGACGACCAGGCCGGCGTCGAGCGCGGCCGCGACGAAGGCCTCCGCGAATTTCTGCTTTCGGGGAAACGGCGCTTTTGAAGTCTTGTCGGCGACAAACTCGATGCCAGCCAGAAGTCCCAGGCCGCGTACGTCGCCGACGGCGGGAAGGTCCAGCAGCGGTTTCAGCTTGCGCTGGAGCACGACGCCCATCCGGGCGCAGCGATCCACTAAATTATTTTTCTTGATATGGCGGACGGCCGCCAACCCGGCCGCGCAGATGGCGGGAGAATGGGAAAATGTCTGCGCGTGCTTGAAGCCGCCGGAGCCCCTCGCAATCGGGTCGAGGATCTTCTTGGAGGTCACGACCGCGGAGAGGGGAACGTAGCCGCCGGAAAGCCCTTTACCGAGCGTCATGATGTCGGGGACGACGCCGAAGTGCTCGATCGCGGCCCACTTGCCGGTGCGGCCGGAGCCCGACAAGACCTCGTCGGCCACGAACAGAACGGAATATTTGTCGCAGATCGCTCGGACGTTTTTATAATAATCAGCGGGCGGCACGGAGCCTCCCGTCGAAGAGCCGCCGACGGGTTCGGCGATGAACGCGGCGACGGTGTCCGCGCCCTCTTTTTTGATCGCGTCCTCCAGCGCCTGCGCGGTCATCGCCGGAGAATCCGGCGCGCAGCGATATGGATACGGGGCGGGGATCATCGCCACCGGCACCAGCCAGGGGCCGTAGAGTTTTTTATAGTGCCCGCGCGCCGACGCCGACAGTGCCAGCAAGGTGTTGCCGTGGTAGCCCGGGGCGCGTGCGATGATCTTGTGCTTGTCCGGGCGGCCGCTTTCCACCCAGTATTGCCGCGCCAGCTTCAGCGCCGCCTCGACGGCCTCGGAGCCCGACGACAGGAAGTAGGCGAAGTCCAGGCCCTTGGGGTTGAGCGTGCGCAGTTCGGCGGCCAGGGCCTCGACAGGCTCGTTGGTGAACGCCGTGCCGTTGACATAGGCCACGCGGCGGATCTGCTCGGCGACCGCGTCGGCCACCTCGGACACGCCGTGGCCCAGGTTGGCCACGTAGGCGCCGCCGCACGCGTCCAGGTAGCGCCGGCCGCGGTCGTCGATCAGCCAGCAACCCTCGCCGCGCGCGATCAGCGGCAGTTCGCGGTCGAGCGCGCGGTAGAACACGCCCGTCTCCGGGTAGCGATGCGCGGAGCTCATCGGCGCTATAGTATCATTTTGCCGTGGGAGCTTCTTTTTATGACCCCCGTGACGCCGCCCTGCACGAACTGCGCCCGGCCTCACCCCCGTGCGTGGGCGTGGCGCTGGCGGCGGGCGCCGGCGCGCGTGAGCGCGCCGTCGCGGCGGCTCTGAGCGACGCGTTGACCTTTCTGGGCCTGGAGCCCGTCGCGGGCCGCGAGATCGTGGTCGGCGCCGAAGCTCCCGAACCTGGCGCCGTCTGGCTTAAGCCCGCGCCGCTGTCCGGGTCGGTCCCCGACGCGTCAGGGCTCATCGCGCGGGGCTTCGCGCCCGCTGACATGAATTTTTATCTACGCGCGACGCATTACCGCCGACCGATGGCTTTTTCTTGGGAAGCGCTGGTCTCCGCCCGCGCGGAACGCTTGCGGTTGGCCGCGATTGCCCGCGAGCACGCCGCCGTGGGCCAGGAGCCGAGCGCGAGCGCCTTGGCCGGCTACCTGCATCGCCTCAGCGAAGCTTTGCGCCGCGACCTGGACATGCCGGAAGCCGTCGCTTGCGTCCGCGACGGCCTGCGCCCAGGCGCGCTTTCACCGGGGTCGCGGGCGGCTCTGTTGCAACGAACATTGGCCCTTTTGCGTATTGACAACGTCTAGCGGCCCTGTTACACTTCGCCTGTAGCAGGGGGAGCCATGGCCGAATTGACTGTCCATTTCGACTTGAGGTTCAGCGCGCGCATGTTGCGTTGGGCGATGGCCGGGGCCATGGTGCTGGTTGCGGCTCCGGAACTGGCGTCGGAGAGCGTGAGCCTGACCACCTATTACCCGGCCCCCTCTGGCGTCTACACTCAATTGATCGCGACTAGCAACGCGTTTATGGCCCGTGACACGGGTTATCTGGACGTGGGCACGAACGTGACTCCGCCATCCCCGGCTGGGATTGGAACGGTTAAGGAGTATGTTGAGAACGGAGCGGTTTTGCTGGGATCTCCGAATGTCCTGGCCTTCGGCAACTATAGCGAGATCGACGGAGACCAGGGAGGTTCCATCGAACTGGGAGGCAACAACAGCGTGGCCGGTGTCGGTACGCCCTACATCGATTTTCACTACGCGGGCCTTGGCGGTGACTTCAACACGCGCATCATAAACGACGCCAGCAATCAATTATCCATTTTTGGTCAGGGCGGGGCCGGTTCGACGGGATTCAGCGTGAACGGCCGCGTCGGCACGAATGGCTATTCCCCGACGACGGGTTACCCGTCGGGTTGGTCTGGCGGTATTCATACCTTCGACGTGTACAGCGAAGGATCCGTCGGAAACGGTGCGGGCGGGACCTTGCTCACTTACATGTCCCAAGGTGTCAGTTATGCCGCCAACAAGGTCCTTTCCGCTCAGGCGGTGGAGAGCAACGTTTCTTGTAGCGAGATCACGTTTTCGCCTAATTCTGTAGCGACTTGCGCGGGGTATATTACGACAGCTTCCGGATTCTACTCGATGTATATGAGTCTGCCGATTCCCCAGGGCCCCACGGGGCCCACGCAAACGACGACGACGAACGCCATTACCGCGTTATGTTGCTCGTGCCCCACCGCCGGCGGCAATTGCGACATCTAAGCTGACAAGACGCCGCGCCAATGTCGCCGGGCGGTTTATGATAAAGTGGATATTCTATGGCGTTGCATCTACCGATCAACGGCGTCTGCAATATCAAGTGCGTGTTCTGTTCCGCGCACGGGCGCACGGGCGGCTATGAGTTGCCGGACCTGCTGAAGGAAATCAACGACGACAGGACGGGCCACGTGCAGATCTCGGGCGGCGACCCGATGATGCGCAGGCCGCTGGAAGTGCTGGCCATCGTGGCGCATGCGAAGAAACAGGGTAAGATCGTCGAGTTCCAGACCAACGGCGTTCTGGTGGAGAAATGGCCGCCGCGTCGCCTGAGCCAACTCACGGGCCTGATCGACTTCTGGAACATTAATTTTTCCGCGCACACGCCGGAATTGGATGAGGCGGTGACGCTGACGCCGGGTGCGTTCGACGCGCGTTCGCGCGGGGTGCGCCGCCTGCTGACGTTGGGCAAGCCCGTGCGTCTCAACTACATCGTTCACGAGCAGAACTACCGCCATGCCGAGGACTTCGTACGCTTCGCGGCGAAAGCGTTTCCGGGCTTCGCGTGGATACAGTTCTCCTACGTCAAGGGCATGGGCCGCGCCAAGGGCAACGCCATGGTGATGCCGCGTTTTCGCGACGCCGCCCCTTTCCTGACGCGGGCCTTCCGCGCCTGCGACGAACTGGGCGTGAACTTCGACGTGGACCACATCCCCGTCTGCTTCGTGCTGGAGTGGAAGGACCGCCACGCCGACTACCGCAAGATGCGCGAGGCCCAGCCGGGACGCCACCTGGCGGAAAAACAGCAGGTCGCCGACTGCGACGGCTGCGCCATGCGCGAGCTGTGCCCGGGGCCGCGCAAGGACTACATCGAGGTCTACGGAAGCCTATGAACGCGGCCTCAGCAATCGCTGCCTTCGACGTCGAGGCCCTGCGCGCGCGCTACCCGGCGTTGGAGCGTGCGCGCGACGGCCGCCGCCTGGTCTACCTCGACAGCGCGTGCACCGCGCTTAAGTCCCGGCGCATGGCCGACGCTTTAGCTGCGTTCTACGCCGAGGGCGGCGGCTGCGGCGGCAAGCGCTCGACGCACCGCCTGGGCCGCGAGGTCGAGGAGCTCTTTTCCGCCGCGCGCGCCGCGGCCGCGGCCTTCCTGAACGCCGACGGCCCCGGCGAGATCGTCTTCACCTCGGGCACGACCGAGGCCGCCAACCTGGTCGCCCGCGGATTTCCGTACGACGACGCGCGTCGCGGCGTGGTGATCACGGACTTGGAGCACAACGCGGTGGCCCTGCCGTTCTTGGAAGCCGCGCGGCGCGGCGAGATTGACCTGAAAATCTGCCCCTCGCGCGACGGGCGTCTGGATTTGAACCGCTTGGAAGCGCTGGTGGGCGAGACGACGGCGCTGGTCGCGGTCACGCACGCGTCCAACGTCATGGGCGGCGTGGCGCCGGCGGCCGAGGCGGCCAAGATCGCGCGGCGCAAGGGCGCGCGGATCTTCGTCGACGACGCGCAGTTTCTGGGCACCCACCGCGAGAACGTGGCGACCTTGGGCGCGGACTTCGTCGCGTTCTCGGCGCACAAGCTGGGCGGGCCTTTCGGCTTCGGCGTGCTCTGGGGGCGGGAAAACGAGCTCCATCGCTTGCGCCCCTGGAAAGTCGGAGGCGGCACGGTCAAGGACGTGGCTTGGGACGGCGGCGAGGGACTGCCCGAGGCGGTTTATCTCGACGCCCCCGCGCGCTTGGAGGCGGGAGTGCCTGACTTCGGCGGAGCGGTCGGCCTGCGCGAGGCCTTGGCCGAGCGCGAGGAGCTTCCGGCGGCCGCGGTCCGCGCGCACGTCGCGGGACTGGTGCGGCGGACCGTCGCGGGGCTGGTGAAGACCGCGGCCGTGCGCGTGCTCGGACTTCCCGAGGACTTGGAAAAGGGAAGCCTGGTGAGCTTCGCGCCCGCGCATCCAGAATTCTCGGCCCAGGACTTCAACATTTATCTGAACAATGAACTGCCGGGACGCTTCGTGGCCGTCCGCGTCGGCGAGCACTGCGCGCACCTTCTGCATCGCCGCCTGGGCGTCAATGCCAGCGTGCGCGCCTCCTTTGGCCCCTACAACACCGCGGCCGAGGCGGACCTCTACGTGGACGCCGTCGCTTCCTACGCGCGGGAGGCCTGCGGTGGCTGACGTTCCCGCGCGCATCGCCGCCGAACTGCCCGCGCTCGAGCGCATCGACCGCGAGAGCTTCGACGAGCCCAAGTGCTTCGACATCCTGCTCAACTACAACTGCTCGGCCAAGTGCCTGTTCTGCTCCCAGGACTTCGCGTGGCGCAAGGAGCCCAACGACCTGCCCTTCGAGAAGGCCGTCGAGTTCATGTACATGGCCTACAAAAACGGCTACCGCCGCCTGGGATTTACCGGCGGCGAGCCGACGATCCGTCCGGAGCTGCCCAAGCTCATCGCGCTGGCCAAGAAGATCGGCTACGGCTACGTGCGCATCCAGACCAACGGCATCCGCATCGCCGATTACGCCTACGCGAAGACCCTCGCCGACGCGGGCCTGACCTTCGTGAAGTACTCCCTGCACGGCCACAACGCGGAGCTTCACGACAAGCTGGTCGCGGTGCCCGGCGCCTTCGAAAAGAATCTGCGCTCCATCGAGAATCTTAAAAAATTGAACGTGGGCATCGGCGTCAACATCGTGCTCAACGATTGGAACTACCGCCACCTCGTGGAGTTCTACGAGCTGTTCCTGCTCAAGCTCCAGCTCTCGAACTTCGTCATCATCGCTCCGCTCTACGAGGGCAACATGACCCTCAACGACAAGGAGGGCGCCAAGATCGGCGCGCGCCTGTCGGACATGGCACCCTACATTCGAAAGGCCTACGAGGTCTTCACCAAGATCAACTATCCCAAGCCGCCGCTTCTGCTCCATTTCACGCCCTGCGTTCTGCCCGGCTACGAGCAGCAGATGCTGGGCTGGTCGGCGTTCAACACCATGGTCGTCAATCCCAAGGGCGAGAAGCGCGACCTGGACATGACCGCGCAGTCGCACACGACCAAGACCGAGGCGTGCAAAAAGTGCGTCTACAACGACCGCTGCATCGGCTGGGACTCAAGCTACGCGCGCGTGTTCGGCACCGATGAGATTGCGCCGCTTCTGGAGATTCCGGAGCGCTACGACGCGCCCACGCGTGGCCGGCCCGCGCACGAAGGCCGGGGCGGCGTGCTGACCGACAACGAGCAGTGCGTGCTGGAGGTGCTCAAGCGGCGCAATGATTTGACGACCAAGCAGTTCCTGGAGGTCGCCGAGTCCCTGCCCATCTGCAAGGACTGCAAGGACGAGAACGCCGTGATGAACGCGGCGGAGACCTTGATCAAGATGGGCGTCGTCGAACGCCGGTTCGTCAAGGGCAAGTATCTCTGGTCGCGCAAGGCGGAGGTGCCCGCCACATGAGCGCGCGCGCCGAAAGCGGCTGGACGCCGCCGCCGGGCCGGACGCAGAAGTTGGTGCTGTTCACCGGCTTCTCCTGCTCCAGCCACTGCCACTTCTGCATCGACCTCAACAAGCGCGACCTGCCCGACAAGTCCTCGCGGCAGATCGTCGAGGAGATGGTCCGCGCCAAGGCCGCGGGTGTGGAGTATCTGGAGATGATCGGCGGCGAGGCCACGATCCGCGGCGATTTCATCCCACTGGTGCGGACCGCCCGCAAGCTGGGCTTTAAAGACGTCGTCGTGGTGACCAACGGCCGCATGTTCGCCGATCCCGCCTTCGCCCGGGCCACGGTCGAGGCCGGAGTCACCGACCTGGTCTTCTCCATCCACGGCCCCGACGCGAAGCTCCACGATGAGTTGACCTACGTGCCCGGCGCGTTCGACGAGTTGATCCAGGGCGTCGCCCACGTGCGCGCGGCGGGCCTTGCGCGCATCTTCGGCAACTGCACCGTGGTCAAGCAGAACATGAAGCGCCTGCCGGAGATCGCGGCGCTGTTCTTGAAGCTGGCCATCCACCACGTCGAGTTCATTTTCGTGGACCCGACCTACGGCGGTGCCTATACGAACTTCAACGGATTGGTGCCGCGCATCGCGGACGCCGCGCCGTACATGCGCGCGGCGCTGGACGTGGGCCGCCGCGGCGGCACGCGCGACTTCGTGGTGCGCTACGTGCCGCTGTGCCACTTCACCGACTACCTGGACCAGGTCTCCGAGATCCGCGAGGTCGCGACCTTCCGCACCCGCCACTGGGCGCCGGACTTCATCAACGATGACGTCGGCGCGGGGCGCGTGGCCGCGGGCCGCGCGAAGACGGAGCGTTGCGCGGGCTGCGCGCTGTACGATCGCTGTGAAGGAATTTGGCGGGAGTATTTGAATCGCTATGACGATTCTGAACTCATCTGCGTTGGAAAAGCGGCGACGGTCGGTGAGGATCGCTGACATGCGCCGCAAAGGCCGACTTGTACTCGCGTCCTATGGCCTCAACGATCGGCAGATGACTATTGAGACTTTGGTCGCCTTGCGCGAGTGCGATTTAATTTACAGCGAGTCTTTGGATGGAGATTCACGGGCGTCTCTTGAGCGGACGTGTCCTCCCATCATTTCTCTGCGGGATATTGCACCGGACGACGTCACGGATTTGTTGATCTCGGAGGTGCGCAAAGGGAAGAATGTCGCGTACCTGACTTACGGAGATCCCGGGATTTTAAGTCCTTGCGAACGGTTCGTTTCGCGATGTGAAAAGGAAAAAATAGAATATCGCCTGTATCCGGCGATTTCTTCCCTCAACGTGCTTCTCTGGCAGGAAAAACTAATCAAGTCCGGCGCGGCCGGCGTCTTGTTGAGTTGGGTGGGCGCGGAAATCCGCGCGTTCTGCATCGATATTCCGGCGCTTGTTTTTCTTTTTGGAGTGAAGCCGTTCAACAGCGCAAGCGTGGCGAGTCTGATCGTGAATATTCAGCGCGCTTATCCGTCGGATCATGTCGTGGAGGTGCTCTCGTACGCGGCATCGACCCCGGATAACCCGCGCCGAAGAAAATACGCCGTGAGCGAGCTGGCGCGAGCATGGCGGGAGGCGGATAATCAGAGCACGCTCTACCTTCCCGCGGTCGGTCGTCGGGTAGCGAAGGCCCGTAAGCGGGTACGAGGCGGACATGCCTGATTTTCCGATCTGGCCGCAATGCAATATCGCCTGCGTTTTCTGCTCCAACCCGACGGAGGGTTATCGCGAGACGACAGGGATGTATTCTTACGAAGAACTCAAGAAAAAGGTCGAGGACTACAAGCGCGGCCTACAGACTTTCGTTAAATTCGACGAGGTCGGCGACTACTTCAATCTAACCGGCGGCGAGCCGACGATCCATCCTGAATTTCTGAGGGTGCTCGCCTTGATCCGAACGGAATTCCCCGCGAACCTGATCCGCCTGCTGTCCAACGGCCGGATGTTCGCCGAAGCGAATTTCGCGCGCCGCACCTGCGGCATCGTCGGCCTGCCGTTCGAGATCGCTGTGCCGATGTTCGGCGGCGACGCTCGCAGCCACGAGGCAATCTCGCGCACGCCGCTTTCTTTCCAGCAGACCGTTCAGGGTCTGCGGAATTTAGCCAAGCATCGTCTTCCCGGCCAGAAGGTTGAGATCCGGATCATCATGACGAAAGTTCAGGCGCGCTTTTTAGGCGGCTTGCTCGAGCTCTTGCTGGCTGAATTCGCATGGGTCGATCGCGTGGTGTTCCTGTTCGAAGAGATCGAGGGCTTCGCCGAACACTACAAGGATCGGCTGGTTTTCACTCAGAGCGAATGCGCCTCCGTCATCGATCGACATTTCGATATGCTTTCGAGGTTTAGGGAGGTGCGGCTGTACCATTTTTCGCTTTGTACCACGCCGACGCGGCTGTGGCCCTACGTTTGGCGCACCCTGGCCGGATTTAAAGTGACCTGGCTGGACGGTTGCCGCACCCGTTGCCTTTACCGCGAACAGTGCGTCGGCGTGCATCGATCCTACGAACGTCACGCGGGCGCTCCCGACATCTCGCCGATTCTGGAGAGGCGTCCGGTCGAGCTTTCTGGCGATCCCTACCATCCGATCAGGGCGGTCAATGACCCGACTTCGCTCTAAGTGTGTCCGCGTGCGTGCGCCGGAACACGTGGATCGCCGCGCATTCTTGGATGCGTGCGGCCGAATGACCGATGACGCCTGGGTGCGCCTGGATGAGCGAAACGGACGACTCACGGCGGTGCTGACGCCCCGCGTCGGGTCCGGTGTGGGATTGGTCGCGCGCTGGCGCCGTGAATACGAATCGGCCGCAACGCGCTGCCTGTTTTTGGCCGAGCAGCGCGTTTTGAACGCGGCGGTCATGTCTCGGGCGCTGGAATTGGCCCAGCATGTGGACGCGCGACGGCAAAGGCCGTTGCCGGAGTTGTCGCCGGAGCGTCGCGCCGAGATTTCGGCCTTGTTGGCCGAGGCGGACGCCGCTCCCAAGGATCCTCTCGGCATCACGAGGCCGTGGTCGGATCGTGGGAGCCGCGATTGAGGCGCGCTTCGGCGTCTCTGCCGCGGTCGCTTTATCGGCGCGCCGACCTTGCCGCCGCGGCGGATTGGTTGGGGGGGCGCGTTCAGGCCAGGCTTCTTTCTCGTGGCCAGCGCTGGCACCTTTCCATTTTGACCGACGCCGGATTGGATGCTCGCGCGGCCCTGGCGGAGATGCTCAATGAGGCGCTGTTGCGGGGCTTACGCGAAATGCGGCTTAAAGAGGTCGGCCCGCTGGCCGCCGCCGTGGCCGGACGCATGCTCGATCATGGGTTTCCCTCGGACCCGGCGGACCCGTTGGAGGAAATGGAACCGCAGGTCCGCGCCGACCGCAGGCGAGAAACTCAAGCGCTTATAGAGCGGGCTCGGGGCATACCGTGACCTCGCGCCCCCCGCCTGGCGGAGGCGAGGCCGTCCCGGAATTACCGGATGTCGACGCGTTGGCGCGCGCGCTTGTCGCCACCGGAGTGCTCAACTGGACGGGACCTCTAACGCATGTTATTGTCGCATCCCGGGGAGCCGTCGGCATGTCGCCGGAAATGGCCCGGGCCGCCGTCGATTTCGCCTTTTCCACGCCGCGACCGACGATTCGTTTGGAGATCGTCGGTGCGGAGGGAGCCGGGCGTCAAGCGGGGTGGCTGGCGGTGGAATACGCGCGCCGAAAAGCGGAATGGAGAGGGCGGGGGTTGGCCTTGTCCTGGCGGACAGCGCGTCGACCCGCCGCGGAACAGTCGGCTTGGTTGGCCGCAAACCGTGTGGAAGTCGTGGCGGACGTGAGGGCCGTGGGCGGGCCGGAGCGTTCGCAGTTGTTTCCAGCCGCGCGCGCTCGCGTGCGGCTGGCGCGTGGGGCCGCGTGCCCCGAAAGTTGGATCGACGCCCTCGCGTCGTTGGGCGTTTCCCAGGTCTCGTGGGAGCCTGATGTCGTTGCTACGGATTGGCCAGCCCCTGGTTCGGCGCGCCGCGCGGCGAAGTTCGCGGCAAGGGCATTGGCGCGGCTCATTGAGACGCATGAACGTTCGGGCCTGCGCGACGAACGCGCCGTCGCGTTGCTTTCCTTTCGGCCTTGGGAAATTCCGGGAACGGATCTTCTGTCGACTCTCGCCTATTCGCCGGAGGGGGGAATCTACTCGTCGGAAGCGGGTTATCGACGGGCTGAAGAGGAGAACAATTCGAGGCGTTTGGGCTTTTTCGAAGTGACGCGGTTCTCTCAATTCGCTTCAATGCCGACGGTTCAAGCCATCCTTGCTGCCGCGTGGCGAGCCGGCCATCCAGAGTGTTCCGATTGCCCTTACAGGGAACAGTGTTCGCTGCCATGGTCTCGGAAATCCTGCGGCAGAGGCGGTCCGGCTCACGCCTGGTGTGCGTTGCACACCGCCTTGATGCGTGGCATTTTTTCATATCCCGATCGCGAAAAATGTATAAGTGCATTGAATAAATGGGGCGTTGACATTTCTCGGATCGCCTGGTAAGATCAGTAGAGGTCGTATTTTGCTACCTTATTTGCGGCCAGGCGCTCATGAGAAAATCAATAAAAAAATCACGTAAAATATTGAAGAAAAATCCGCGAGCGCGCAAAATCCGACCCGGCGGCGCGCGGGCGTCGGATGTGTGCGTGGTTCTGGACGCGCGTCGGGACGGTGTCGATGAGATATATTCGGCCGCCTATCTCATGATCGATAGAGCCTATGTGCTCCTCGAAGGTGACCCCAAAAAATCTATGCGCGTGACGTTACGTCCCAGAGATGTTCGCACGAAGGCCTCGCTGACGGCGGTGCGAAGCGATTTTATGTCGGAATTGGCCGCTCAACGGGTGCGCTGGTCCATAACGCGCAATAATCAGTCGATCCGCGAATACATCGCGGAAAACGCGCTGTCGCTGGCCGCGGAGTTTGGCGCGCGGTCAGAGGTCGCTGAACCGTCTGCGGCCGCAGAGCAACTCACCCCGGACCAGCGCGCCGAGATCGAAAAGCTGATCGCCGAAGTGGAAACCGAAATCAAGGCGATGAATGAGCAGAAGCCGGCGACCGATCCCAAGGCCGCAGTCGCTCCTTGGGAGGCAGGCCGTTTGCCCGGCGGAGAAAACCCCGCGTGAGCCGCTTGAGCGCGTTGCCTGCGAGCCTCCGACCCGAAACGAGCGGCCTCGGGCCCTTAAATTTTAGGAATTTCGGCGATTGGGGCCTGCTGACCAATGATTGGGGCCGCTGGCTGATGCTCGACAAGAATGATTTTTCGCGAGTCCTGTCGGGCGACGTGAAAGCCGGTGAGCCCCTGCATCAGCAACTCGCGCAGCGGGGCTTCCTGCGTGAGGCCATGAACTTTCCGGAATTGGCCGCGTCTTATCAAAAGTTGACGTCATTCCGTCTGATTTCGGGCCCCAGCCTGCATATGATCGTCGTGACCTTGCGCTGCAACCAAAAGTGCCTCTACTGCCATTCCAGCGTGGTCGATCCCTCCCGGACCGACACGGACATGGACTTGGAGACGGCCAAGCGCACGGTTGACTTTATTTTCGCGACGCCGAATCCCGCCCTCTGCATCGAATTCCAGGGTGGAGAGCCGCTGTTGAATTGGCCCGTTGTGAAGTTCGTCGTCCAATACGCGAAAGCGAAGGCCAAGGAGCAGAACCGACGCCTCCTTCTGGCGCTCGTCAATAATTTCACATTGATGACCGACGACAAGCTTCAATTCTTGATTGATCACGGCGTCTCCATCTGCACATCCCTTGACGGCCCGGCCGATCTGCACAACAAAAACCGCCCGTTTCTGGGCGGAGGGGAGGCTCAGCCGAAAGTGGTCGGTTGGGTTCGGCGCATCATGGACCTGGCCAGCACCGACGATTTGCGTAAGCCGTATCTGCCGAGCGCTCTGATGACGACGACGCGCTTCTCCTTGGGACGCGGCAAAGAGATCGTCGACCTGTACCGGGACCTCGGCATGGAGCAGATTTTTCTTCGTCCGCTGTCTCCGATCGGCTATGCCAAGCGCGTCTGGCATGAAATCGGTTACGAGCCCGAAGACTTTCTGCGCTTCTATGCGGAGACCCTCGATTACATTCTCGAGCTCAATCGCAAGAACCCGGACGAAATCATGGAGCGCTTTACGCTGGTGTTGTTGACGAAGATCCTCAAAGGTGAGGATCCCGGCTTCATGGATCTGCGCTGGCCCTCCGGCGCCGTGCTGGGCGCCCTCGCCTATAATTACGACGGGCGCATCTTCGTCAGCGACGAGGGCCGGATGGTCGATCATCAGGGCGATCCGATCTTTCAAGTCGGCGACGTCGCGCGTGATTCTTGGCAAGACGTGCTCGACCACCCGACCGCGCGGGCGTGCGCGGCCGCTTCCACTCTGGAGGCCCAGCCGATGTGCGCCCAGTGCGCCTACAAGCCATGGTGCGGGGTGGAGCCCGTCTTCCATTACGAAATGCAGAGGTCGATTGCCGGACGTATGCCGGACAGCCCGTGGTGCCGCGTTCACATGGGGGAATTCGACATCGTCATGCAGCGGCTGCGCGATCCGAGCAGCCGCGCCGTTTTCGACCGATGGCTCGAGCGGGACCTTTGCCACTGGCAAGAAAACGACCCGGTCCTGGTGCCCGGCCAGCCCATTCCGGAGGCTTTGCGATGATGAAAATTAAAGTGGATATCAAAGAGCGCCGCGCCATCGTGCGCGCGCCGCGACGTCTCTACTCGGAGGATGCCGTTCGGATCGCCGCGCATGTCTTTGAATCGCAGGCGGAGATTTATCACGACCAGACCGGAAGCGAGCATGTCCTGACCCTTGTCGCTCGGCGCAAGGATTGGGAGGACCTGCGTTTGGAAGCGCTCGGCGGCGAGTTTCTTAACGAGTTGCTGAATCAGGAACAACGGATGCGCGTGGCGCGTTTCAACCGGCGCATCTCGGAGCGCATCGTCGCTCAGGCCCTCCTGGCGGCGCGCGGCGGAGAAAATCCCGCGCCCAGGCAAGAGGACTCTCCGGAACTGCGGGCCGAGGCCGCCCGCCTCATGGCGGCCGCCGCCGATGAGATCCGCCGCACCATGCCCGCGCGCATTGCGCCGCAAGGACCGCCCATGCGCGCGCCGGAGCCCGCGTGACGCTCGCCGGTTCCCGCCTGACCTCCATCGCGTCGCACCTGGAGCGGGAGCCGCGCCGCGTCGCGGGGCATGCCGCGCGGCGCCTTGGGACGCGGGTTCTGGTCACTTCCGATTCCGGGCGCTGGATCACGCTTTCGCACGGGGAATATGATCGCTATCTGTCCGGCGGCGTGAGCGACGACGAACCCTTGGGCGCCACGCTGGCGGAGCGCGGCTTGCTGCGCGATCGTCTGGATTTCGCGGCGCTTGGAGAAGCGTTTTCATCCCGGCATCTTCTTCGATGGCCCGGTCCCGGAGTACACACGATCGTGGTCACCCGCCGGTGCAACTTTCGGTGCGTCTATTGCCACGCGAGCGTCGTTCCCGAAGATGATCGTTCGACGGACATGACTCCGGAAATCGCGAGGGCCGCGGTCGATCTGGCCTTTCAATCGTCCAATCCGGAAATGACGATCGAATTCCAGGGCGGCGAGCCCTTGCTGAATTGGCCGGTGGTCAAATTCATCATCGATTATGCCCGCCTCAAGAACGTCGTTGCGGGAAAACGTCTGCATTTTGGTTTGATCTCGAACTTCAGCTTGCTCGACGACGCGAAAATCGACTGGCTTGTCGAGCGCGGAGTCAGCTTCTGTACATCCCTGGACGGCCCCGCGGATATTCACGACGCGAATCGGGTGTATCTGGGCGGCAATGGCCATGCCTCGGTCGTCGCCGGCCTCAAGGCGATCCAGGCTCGACGCGCCGCGGGCGCGAAAATTGATTCGCCCAACGCGATCTGCACGGTCACACGGCTTGCGCTGACGCGGCAAAAAGAGATCATCGATCAAGCGGTGGAATTGGGCCTTGAGCGGATTCAATTGGGCCCGCTCGACCCGGTCGGTTTTGCCCGCCGATCTTGGGGCCGCGTGGGATACTCGTCTTCGGAATTCGTCGATTTCTACGCGCGGGCGCTGGACTATCTGATCGCGCTCAATCAGCGCGGCGTGAAAGCGTATGAAAAAACCGCGCTCGTGCTTTTGATCCGCATCCTGCGCGGTGAGCATTGGCGCTTTCCAAACGCCGACGGCGCCGCGCGCTTGGCCTATGATTGGGACGGCGGCGTGTACACGTCCGAGGACGGCCGATTGTTGGCCGCGGACGGTGACGAATTCTTCCGCGTCGGAGAAGCCGGGCGCTCGAATTTGGCGGAGATCCTCGACCATCCGCTGGTAAAGACCTCGCAGTACGCGGCCCTGCCCTGGGCGCAGCCGATGTGCTCGCAGTGCGCTTACGCGCCTTACTGCACGGTGCAGCCGGTCTTCAACTATGAGACGCAAGGCAGCCCGTGGGGCCGCATGCCGGTCAACGGCTGGTGTGAAAAAATGATGGGAATTTTCGACGTGCTGTTCGCGCGGCTGGAGGACCCGGCGGCGCGGACCGTGCTCGAGTCGTGGCTCGAGTATAAAGACCGATAGCGCGTGCGCGCGGAGGACGAGAGAATGGCCAAGAAGAACGCGAAGAAGGGCGGAAAGACGAAGGATTCCAGCAAGCTAAAAAAAGGCAAGTTGCTGTCCCGGGTCAAGAAGGACGCCTCGGTGTTCCTGAGCTCGGAGGAGGGCAAGGTCACCAAGGAAAATGTCGTCAAGACGGCTGCGGCTCTCGGCATCATCGGCGCGGCCCTGCTGAAGGCCTCGCCCGCGCCCGCGGCCCACGGAAACTATCTGCACAATTCCGGCGGAGTCGGGTCGCATACCAGCCATGGCTCACACGGATCTCACGGCTCCCATGGTTCCCACGGTTCCCACGGTTCCCACGGTTCTCACGGCTCTCATTGCCGCGGTGGGTGGTGCAACCCGAGATGCTGAGCGCGGGCGGCGGCGCGCGGGGGACTGAGAGCTTTCGGTGGCTCTGGACCACCTAGCCGTCTATCTGAGCAATAGCTGCAACTTGGCCTGCAGCTATTGCTATGTCGCGGTCAATCAAGGTCCGGCCGCACGCCTGGATTTTGATGCCGTGCGGCGTGCGGTCGACGAGTTCGTGGCGCGGGTCTCGCCCGATAAGCGGAAGGTCACTTTTATCGGCGGCGAGCCGCTTCTTGATTGGCCGTTGTTCGTCGAGTCCGCCCGCTACGCGCGCAGGGCGATGGGTCCAAGCGGGGTGCTGCAGACGTTCACGAACGGGACCTTGCTGACTCCTTCGAAGATTTCTTTTTTTGAAGAGGTCGGCGTTCATTGCACCGTAAGCGTGGACGGCCGCAAAGAAGACAACGACCTTCATCGTGTTTTCTATAAAACCGTCGGCCGATCCGTGTATGACGACGTGATGGAGCGTCTGCGGCCCTTGGACAAATCCCGTTTGGGCGTCAGCCTGGTCTTCACGGCGCGCACCGTGGACCGTCTTCTGTCCAACGTGGACGCATTCCATCGCATGGGATTCGGGCGGGTGACGTTCAATCCGGAGCTTTATGAGGCATGGCCGGAAGAAAAAATCGAGGCCATGCGGCTTGCGCTAAAAGGCCTTTCGCGCTGGTACCGTGCGTTGCTCGACGCGGGCGTTCGTCCGCCTCAGTTGCAGATACTCTATGCGGTCTTGGAGGCCGACGAACAGAATGCGGTCGACCCTCTTTGGTGGCGCGACTGCCATAATATGACCCTGGGGCCGGACGGTCGTTACTATTCGTGCGACAAAGCGCTTTCTCATCCGATCGGAACCGCGGACGGCTTGGTCTCCGGCTCCGCGCAGACCGGCATGGACTGGGCGGGCCGCCAAGAGCGGCTCGACGACCCGGCGGCGCTCATCGAGTCCAGCGGAGAGGGTGCCGGCCATGTGTTTTGCCCGATCGGTGTGGTCGAACACGCCCGCCTTGCGGGACGCGACCCGGCACCGGCGTTGAAGAATTTTAGGCGCGTGGCCGACGCTTTTTCCGTCGGGTTGCATGACCTCGTCTCGCGATGCTCCGGCCATCCCGTCTACGAGGAAATGTATGGACGCGCCCGCGCCTGCTGAAATCCACGCCGCCTATGGTCCCGCGGAACTGGCGCGTCTGCGTGCTTTGGGGTTGGCGACGAATAAGGAAATTCGCCGATTTAAAGTCGCCGTAAATACCGCCTGTCCGTTGCGCTGCGATTACTGCTTCATCGACAAGGATTCCGGTGAAACGATCTCTTGGGAGCACGTGGCCGGACTTGTGCGCTTCCTGCTGTCTTCACCCGGCCACGTGAAGAAACTTCTGTTGTACGGTGGAGAGCCGTTTCTGAATTTCGCGCTGGTGCGCGAGATCGCACTCTACGCCCGCGCCGAGGCGCTCAAGGCCGGAAAGGATTTGGATTTGTCGATCTGCACCAGCGCGGCTCTCCCGTTGCGCACCGAATGGCTGGAATTCCTGCGCGACCAGCGGTTCTTCTTATCAGTCAGCATGGACGGAGACGCCGCGACCCATGACGCTCATAGACACGACAAGGGCGGCGTCGGTTCTCATGCGCGCATGATTCCGAATCTGCCGCCGATTTTCGAATCGATCGGTCGCCGCCGCGCGATGGCGATTCAATGCGTGCATCCCGGCAATGTCGAGAAAATGCTCGACAACTTCAAAACCCTCGCTGGTTATGGATTCGAGAATATTGAAATTGAAGTCATTCATGGGTTCGGCTGGAAAGACAAGAAGCATCTTTTTCGCCCAATGATGCAGAGAGTGTTGGACTGGGTGTGGGAGGAGGCCCGGGCGGGGCGGCGACGCTTTGTCGTTTGTTCGCTGGTGCCGCTGATGCTCAAGGATGGCGTCGTTCGCGAGGATTGGTGCCCGTTCCACTCATCGATGGAAACGTACCCTGACGGCAGCTTTTCATTCTATCCGTTCGCGTTCGTGGATTGGGATGGACGCAGACGCTCCAAAGTGGGGGACGCCTCCGGTGGAATTCCGCCGCGTTTCCAGGATTGCTCATTCGACCTGGGATCGGATAAATGTCGGAACTGCACCACCGATTACTATAAGAATCCGTCCGTGAACGAAGGCAACGATCCCTATCGCTGGCGCACCGAGATGGCGCGTGCGTTCATGGACAAGGTCGCAATGGTCGCGCGAACCGATCCGACGATGAAGGAATATCTGAAGGAGGCGCTGATTCGGTGCCGCATCAGCTGACGTTGCTGGGATCCTCGCCCAATGCCGTGCTGCGCCGCGGCGCGGTGAAGGCGAACCTGATCCACCACCTGGCGCACACGGGTGGAACGAACGTCCTTCGACGGATCGGGCGCGCTTACGCGCCGCCGCGGGATTGGATTCCTGCGTCCGGACGTCCGGTTTCTGCTTCGACGGCGAGAGCGTTTGACGCCGCCTTCGGCGTTGCGACCCCGCGTCTCTCCCGCCGCCATCCCGTCCTCGCCACGCTGGCGCGCGCCGCGGGCCGCGATGAGTTCTGGGCCCATTTCGGCCTTGCCTTCCACTTCTTGCGCGTCTGGGAGGGAGATGAGCCGTTTCGCGACGCTCTGGCGCACGCCGACGCGGCGCTGCGCTTCGAGCCGGACTGGGCGTGGGGGTATCTCCTACGCGGGGAAATAAAGCGCTCGCTGATTGATTACGCGGGCGCGGCCCTCGACCTGCACCGGGCCGCCGCCCTCGACCCGGGTTGGTCCTGGGCCGAAGGATTTCTTTCGCGGGCGCTTTTCCAGCGCGGCACCGACGCTTCGGGCCTGGAGCCTTTGGACCGAGCGGTGACCCTGGGCCCGCGCGAAGGTTTTTTACGCTGCTGGCGCGCGGAAGCGTATCGCCGTCTGGGCCGGACGTCGGAGGCTCAGCGTGAATTTAGCGAAGGGTTGAGCCTGGATCCGCTCTATGACCAGGGCTATGGCTGGCGCGCGCGCCTGCTGGACGCGCAGGGCCGCCATGACGAGGCTGCCGCGGATTTGCGTCGCGGCATCGACTTGTGTCCGCATTTTGAAAAGGCTCATCGGCAACTTGTGCGCTCCCTGCGCGGGGCCGGTAAGACGGGCGCGGCCCTGCGCGAGCTTGACCGCGCCGCGACGCTCAATCACCGCAATAACTGGCTGGGTGTCTGGCGTGTCGAGGGTCATCCGGATGACGCGACGGCCCGCCAAGCGCTGGCTGAGATCGATGCGCATCTGGCGCGCCGTCCCCGCGATGCGCGCGCGCTAGCCTGGAAGGGCGAAACGCTGGCCCAGATCGGACGGCTGACCGAGGCAATCGACATCCTCGACGCCGCGCTGAATCTCAAGGCGGACGACGCCTGGGCGTTGTGTTGGCGAGGCGAGGCCCTGTTGGGATTGGGCCGCGTCGCGGAAGCGCGGGCGGACCTGGACCGCGCGATTGTCCGCGACGCCTCCTACGGACGCGCGTGGGCCTGGCGAGGTCGCGTGCGGCTCCTCTGCGGCGATTTCGAGGGGGCTGAAAATGACCTGACCAGGGCGCTGTCGGTCAAGAGAGTCGAGTACTCCTGGATATGCGCCTGGCGCGGAGAAGCAAGGCTCGAACTCGGCCGACTCGAGGACGCGACCCGCGACTTTGACGCCGTCCTCGCGCTTGACCCAGGCCAAGCGCGCTTCCGACGGCTGCGGGCACGCGCGGCGCGCGGCGAGGCGGCGGGCGCGCAATCCGATCTTGACGCGGCGCGTGTGTCCTCCGATTTCGCTTTCGAGTCTTCGACGCCCGTACTCTGGGGTCATCTGCCGTGGCGGACGATTCTGGCGGTCGAGGAGCGGCGTCTTGCGGGCGACGCCCGGGGCGGTCTGCGCCGTCTAAATCCGGTCGTGCGCCGCCATGGCGGAGAGGCCCCCTGGCTCTACATTCTGCGCTACCGTCTGCGGCGCGCGCTGGGCGCGGCCAACGCGCACCGTGACGTCGATCTCGCTTTCCGCCGTGATCCGAACTCCGGCTGGATCGCAGGCTTGGTGGCGGCTCCGCCATCCGCGGCGCGGCAAGCTCTTCTCTTGCGCGATTCCTGGAGGGGATTCGCGGACGACGCCTCTTGCGCGCCCCTCCACGCCTATCACGGGCATGATCTTTTCCGGCGAGGCGACGCGACGGGAGGACTGAAAGCGCTTGAGCGCGCGGTCGGTCTGGAACCGTCGGCGTGGATCCTGGCGTGGCTCGGTGAGGCTCTTCGTTCCGCAGGGCGCCCTGAGGAAGCGCGCGCGGCGTTGGATCGTGCCCTCGCTCTCGATGCGCGCTATGACAACGCCTGGGCTTGGCGCGCGACGTTGAAGCTTGCCGAAGCGGACGCCGCGGGCGCATTGACGGATCTGCGGCGTGCCATTGCGCTGCGGCCTACCGCTCGAGCGCTCCATGAGTTGGCCCGGACTTTGCGCGCCCTAGGTCGAACCGAGGATTCGCTGGACGCGCTGGCTAGCGCGGCGCGACTCAATGCCGAGCTTGGCTGGTCTGGGCTTCGCGACGAGGCCGCCCCGCAGGCTTTAGAGGAAATCCGGGCGCTACGTGTTCGCCGCGACGGGCCGCGACTGCGGGAATGGGAGGCCGACGCTCTTCTTCGCCTCGGTCAGCCGGGGCAGGCGCTGGCGATTCTAAAGGGCGCGCGCTCCGCGTGGGCGCGAACGCGCCGGGCCGAGGCCCTTTTACAGCTGGAAGGTCCATCGTCCCGCGCTCTTGAAGAGGCGCTGGCGGCATCTCGCGGAGACCCGCGTTGGGCCAAGAGCCGAGCCGTGGCGGCGCAGGCCACTTTGCGCGCGGGCGACACGGCTGCGGCCGCCGTCCATGCCGCGGCGGCCGTCCGGCTCAACCCCTTTTCCGCGCGGCTGCGCGTTCTGCGCGCCGAGGCGCTGGCCGCGTCCGGCCGACGCCGCGCGGCGAAACGCGAGTTGGAGCGCGCGCGCGCTTTGGCTCCGGGCTACGCGTTGGCGCGGCAACGACTGGAAGAGCTTCAATTCGGACGACCCATCGACGCGCCGTCGCTTATTCCTGCTTCCGATCCGATCGGCGGCGAGCCGAAGTCATTGGAATTTTTTGTCAATTATTCCTGCAACGCCAAATGCCCGTTCTGTTTTAATCCCCCGGATGCCTCCGCCGAGCTTGAGCGGGGCCTGCCTTTGCGGGAATTAGCCGCGCGCCTCCTGTCCGGCTGGCGCGAAGGTTATCGTGCCGTCAAATTTATCGGCGGTGAAGTCACCGTGCGGGAGGATCTGCCTCAGATCCTCGCCGCGGCCCGGCAGATCGGCTACCGCTCTATTCAGTTGACGACCAACGGCCTGCGTCTCGCCGACCCGGCTTATGCGCGGCGCTTGGTCACGCTCGGCGTTAATCGCGTGCGTTTTTCCGTCCATGGGCATCTTTCGGAACTTCATGACCGGCTGGTGGGCGTTCCGGGGGCGCTCGCGAAAATTGAACTGGCGGCCGGCCACTTGCGGCCGCTCGGGGTGTCACTTGGCGTCAACTACGTCTTGAATCGAGTGAACGTTGGAGCATTTCCGGAAACCCTCGACTGGCTTTACGGTTCCTTCGGGGTCGACGACGTGATTGTCTATTTCTTGCGCTATCAGGGCTTTGGGGCCCTGCTTGAAAATAAGAACTCGCTCAAGCTTTCGTTTTCGGAGGCGGTCGGGCCCGTGCGGGAAGGCCTTTCCCGTTTGCGCGCGCGCGGGACCTTGCGAATGCCGCAATTGATTCATTTTACGCCCTGCGTGGCCCCGGAATGGACGAAATTGATGGCCGATTGGACCCGGGACCCTGCCGGCAGCGGTCAAGGCAATACATCCGAGGACCGCGTGACGATGCCCGACGGTACGACCGGCTTGATCCATGCGGTGACCAACAGCGGCAAACGGCCCGTGGCCGCCTGCGCGTTCTGCGCGATCCGTGAGCGCTGTCTGGGTGTCGAGGAAAACTACGTCTCCGAGTTCGGGGAGAATGAATTTCATCCGCTGCGCCTCGCGGAGGTGGCCGCATGAAGACAGACGACCCCACCCTCGAGTTGTTTCTCAATTATGCCTGCCAGGCGAAATGCGGATTCTGCTATAACCCGCCTATCGACGATCAGCTCCTGCGCCTCGAGCTTTCCTTTGAACAGGCCGCGGCCGCCCTCTACCAAGCTTCGCATGGCGGCACGCGTCGCCTGAATCTTCACGGAGGTGAAGTGACTCTCCGTGATGACCTGCCGAAAATTGTACGCCTCGCGCGCAAGCTTGGTTTCATCGACATCACTTTGGTCACCAACGGCGTGCGTCTTGGCGACGGCCGCTACGCGCGCTCGCTCGCGTCTGCGGGCTTGACCAGCGCGCGCCTCTCCATCCATGCGCCGAACGCCCCGGCGCATGACGCGATTGTTCAAGTGCCCGGGGCTTTTGTGCGCGCGCGGCGCGCGATGGCCCACATGGAGAAGCTCGGCGTCGCGGTGGGAATTAACTTCGTGCTCATTGCGGAGAATGCTTCTCTCTTGCCGGAGTTCCTGAAGATGTTCGTCGTTGACGCTGGAGTCAAGGACGTCATCGTGTATTTCCCGCATGAACGCGGGATGATGGCGCTAAATGCCGCGCGTCTGTCGATGTCCTATCAGGACACGCATGCGCACCTGCTGGACGCGGCCGCGATGCTGACGGCAGCGGGGCGGCGCGACGCGCTAAAGATCGCCAATGTCCCACCCTGCGCCGCTCCGGAACTTCTGGATGTCCTTCTTGATTGGGAGCGCTCTCATGAAGGTTCTCCCGCCGCGATGCTTCACCCGGAAGGGCATGAGTCCGATCTTTCCGCCATGAAGGACGGACAACGGCGGCCGATCGCCGCATGCCGATCTTGCACGCTCTCCGCGCGATGTCGAGGAGTCGAATCCGAGTACCTGCGCCGGCACGGAGACGCCGCTTTACGCCCATTGGACGCCGTCCCGTTCTTGCCGCCCGTGGGAGCCCGGCGATGAACCTGCTGCTCTTTCTCTCCGATCGTTGCAATATGGCCTGCGGCTATTGTTTTCTGTCACTGAATGAGCATCCGACCACGATATTGACCGAAGCCAGCGCCGTGAGCGCGGTCAGTGCGCATGCGGCTAGGTTCGGTTTCCGCGCCCGAGTGACCATCCTCGGCGGGGAGCCGCTGCTCCATCCGGAATTAATCCGGACGATTGTCCGGCGCACGCACCGTTCTGGCGCGAAGTTCACGCTGGTCACCAACGGCACGAAAATGGCGCCGAACGATATCGAGGGACTTCTCGACCTCGGCATCGAGGTCGTCGTCAGCGTGGATGGCGGCGCGCCGTCGCACGACCTACAGAGGCGATTTTTGGGCGGGGGACACACGCATGATGTGATCGCGGCGTCCCTTTCGAGGCTCGACGTCAAGCGATTAAGGGCGAACCTCGTCGTTTCAGAGGCCACTGTCCCCGCTTTTCTCACCAATATTGAGGCGCTGCGGGAGTTGGGCTTTCGCCGCGTGTCGTTTCACGCCGACGTCTTGAATTCCTGGAGCGAGGACGGCCTGCGCATTTTGGAGGGCGCCCTGTCGGGGTTCGTCCGCTACGTTCGCATCGTCGGCAAGTCTCAGAGCGGTTTGAGCTTTGCGCATCTGGATAGCTACCGCCGCTTGCGCAGCGGTCTTCCAGGGGACGAGGAAATCATTTTAGGCGCCGACGGTCGCTATTACCTCAGCGATGCCTGGCTGTCTTTGCCGTATGGTCGGGGTTTGGATGGGGCCGTCGGCGACGCTGTCTCCGGCCCGGACTGGGCGCGGCGTCGCGCCCTGTTGGCGGCGGCAGACGCGGAAGTGGCTCGGGTGTTGGGACCGGAACCATATTACACCTGGCCCCGTGAAGCATGGCTTCTGGCCCGCATCTCGGGTCGCGATCCGGAGGCGGCGGTCAAGGCCTTTCACCGTGCGGATTCGCTGATCGGTCGGGCTCTTGGCGGGCTTGTTCGGGAGACGACGCTTGGCTGAGGCTATTCCGTCGGAGCTTGCGACCCTGCCGAATTCCGGCGACTTTGCTTCGGCCTGTTCTTCCGTCGCGCTCCGTCTTGGACTCCGGGACCCGCGCGCCGATTTTGTTATACGCTCGCGCGATCCGCGACAGGATATGCAGTATGGGGAATCGTTGATTCTTGCTGAAGACGCGGCCCCCTATCGCCGCGCCAGTCGTATTTTAGCCCGCGCGCGCCGCCTATGGCCGCAATGTCCGGGGGCCTGGCTGGCCGCGGGCGCGACCGAAACGATTTTGGCCCGCTTTCGCGCGGCGCTTCCTTTTCTGTCGAGAGCTTCGAGACTCGCTCCAGATTCAGAATGGGTCGCGGCTTGGCGCGGCGTCGCCTTCGCCCTGGACGCTCGCCGTCGGCGGGACGCCCGATTAGGTGTCGCCCTGACCGAACTCAACAAGGTCGTGACCCCCGGCACCGCAGTCGAATTCGCGGCTCCGTGGCGCGCGGAGTTGCTTCATGACCTTGACCGACATGACCTTGCGCTCGAAGACTTGGCGCGCATTACGCCGGCCAGCGCGTCGTGGCTTTGGTCCCGCGTCGAGCGCGGCGAAATTCTGTGCGAATCCGGGCGGGCCGACGAAGCCCTCCGGGAGTTCGATCGGCTGGTCGCGGAGTATCCGAAGGCGTCCTGGGCTTGGGCGCTGAGGGGACGAACCTTGGCCACGACGGGGCATGCCGCCAGGGGCCTGCGGGACCTGAACCGCGCGGTAGTGCTTTCTCCGAAATCCGCTGCGGCCCGCGCCTGGCGCTCGGAGGCGCTCCGACGCGTGGGGAGCTACCGCGCCGCGCTGAATGATTTGAACCGCGCGACGCGGCTCGATCCACATTTTACGTTGGCATGGATATGGCGCGGCCGCCTTCAATTGGCGCTGCGCCGACCCGAGCGCGCGTTATATGATCTTGACCGTGCCGTCCGACTGGACCGCCGTTATCGTCTTGGCCTGCTGTGGCGCGGGGAGGCCCTCTTCAAGCTGGGTCGAACGCGTGAGGCCGCGCGTGACTTTCGATTCGCGGCGCCGATGGATCCCAAGCGCGCCTGGACCTTTCCCGTGCACGAAGGGGTTGCGCCGGACTCGGCCGGGCGCGAAACGGCGTTTTGGGCGGATATGCAAAAGCGTGTAAAAAAGTCTCCGCACGATGCCTGGGCTCGTCGCATTCTGCGGGAGGCATTGCGGCGCGAATATTCATCAAGGAATCCCTCATGAGAGGAGAGCTCGGAGTCGTCTTGGAACAGCGCAACGGTCCCGATGGGGGACGGAGAAGACGAGGCAAGGTCGCGGCGATGGCGGCCATGTCTGCGGGTCGCAGGCGCGTGGATGCGGGCGATATTCCCGGAGCTTTGCGACTTTTTGGAAAGGCCGTCGCGATCGATCCGAACTGCGCGCAGGCATATCTTTATCGCGCCGGTCTGCGGCTGCTTCACGGCGACCTCGACGGCGCGTTGGATGATTTTCGCGCGATTCCATTCTTAGACCACTCTTTTCTTCCCGCCTATCGAGATTTGACGACCCTTTCAGCGGAAGAGTTTCCGCAGCTCATCTCTGCGGCGGAGTCGGCGGTCAAGCAAGACCCCGACTGTGCCTGGGCTTTGGTGTTCCGGGCCTTTTGCTTCCGAAGCTTAATGAAGTACGAAGACGCGATCAAGGATTTAAACCATGCGGTTGCCGTCGCCCCGCGCTCCCCGGCGCTCTGGGCCATTCGTTCCCGCGTAAAACTGACGAATCGGCAGGCCTTCTACAACGGCGTACGGGACATGGAGAAGGCCGTCGCGTTGGCTCCGGATTGGGGGTGGCTGCAGTGCTGGCTGGGAGAAGCTCTGCGTCATCAGGGACAGCATCGGCGGGCCCTCGCCGCGCTCGATCGCGGCCTAGAATTGGAGCCGGGCTATTTACGCGGCTGGGCATGGCGCGGCGGTGTGAAGAACGCTCTTCGAGATTATCGTGGCGCCATCGCGGACCTGGGCCGATCCTTGGATTGGGACCCGATCTACTCCTATGATTTCGAATACACCTACGATCAGAAATCGTGGGCATACAATCAACGGCAAATTGCGCGCCGCGGTCTCGGCGACGTTCGCGGCGCCTTGCGCGATCTCAACCGCGCGCATCGCTACGGTCCGCGCTACGCTTGGACGTTCAGTCGCGATGGGCGCCCAGACGAGTACGCGTCAGGCGTCGCCGAATTGGACTCCTACCTCCGCAAGTCTCCCAAGGACGCCTGGGCGTGGGCTTGGCGCGGCTGGACTTTGCATCAGGCCCAGCGGGACGACGAGTCGATCGTCAGCCTGAACCGCGCGGTCGACCTCAACCGCTCCGCCTCGTGGCCCCGTGCCTGGCGCGGCAAGGTCTTGCTCGCGCAGGGGAAATTCGCCGCGTCCGTCTCGGACCTTTCCTGGGCGCTAAGGGTCGATCCAGACTACGCCCCGGCTTGGGGTTGGCGTGCGCAGGCGCGGCGCAGGATGGGCGACCTTCGTCGTGCCGCCGCGGACTTCGGCCGCGCGATCAGGGAAGACCACCGTGCGGCTTGGGCCTTAGCCGGGCGAGGTGAAGCGCGCCGCGGTTTAGGAGACTTGGACGGTTCGCTGGCGGACCTCGATCGAGCTCTCGGTATTCTGCCTGACTATGCCGAAGCGCTGGGTTGGCGCGCGGAGACGCGAAGACTGCGTGGGGATGCGGCGGGCGCGCTCGTCGACGCGCAAAGAGCTCTGAAGCTGCGGCCGGGACTTTCGCTGGTCTACGTCACCCGTGCGTTGCTTCGGGGCCAGGTCCGCGACTTCCAGGGTCAGGTCCGCGACATGCGCACGGCTCGGCGGCTATCGCCGGAACTATTCGCGGGGGGCGGCTCTTGAGCGGGCGCGATCTTTTGACGGGTTTCGCCAAATCCGTGCTGGTGCACCGGCACGCATTTATTCCTTCGGTCGCGCGCAATACTCAAATCGGCCGCGGCGCACGTATGCCGGCCTCTTTCAACGAAGCCTACGGTGTTTCCGCGCCGGCGGACGTCGATCGGGCCGTTCATTCCGGCCGCTATATCGACCTAAAGCATCGGCTCCAGCAATGGTCGCGACGGGATCCGACCCGGCCAGAGCCCGAGGTCATGGCTGGGATTCTGGGGCTTTGGTCACGGACGCCGAAGAGTGGCGGGGCGCCGCTCGAATCGCTCATCAATCGATACGCCTCCCTTCGCGGGGTGCGCGCCTTGGAGCGGGCCGCACGACGATTTCACAGATGGCCGCCGGCGCGTTTGTGGCTTTCTCTGGCGCTTCTGAGACGTAATGAGCTGGTGGCGGCGCGGCGCGAGTTGCGCGAACTGATCCGGCTGCGCCCGGATTGGGTTTGGCCCGTCCTCGTGCGTTCGGAAGTGGAACGCGTGGATATTCGTTTTGATCAGGCGCTTCTTGATTTGGATCAGGCGGAGAGCCTGGAGCCGAAAAATCCGTGGATCCACGCCTTTCGAGCGCGCGTTCTTTTTCAAATGAAACCAGGTCCCGAAGCCCAGGCGGCGATGGACCTCGCGGCCTTGCTGGGACCCGAGGAAGGCTGGATCCGCGCTTGGCGCGGCGACTCGCTTCGAAAGCGCGGCCGTCTGGACGAAGCCGCACGGGAGCTAAAAACAGCTCTGCGCCTTGATCCGGATTACGATCGCGCCTATCTTTGGCTGGGCAAGGTCCTGCGCGCGCGCGGCCGGCCGCTTCAGGCTGACCGAGTATTAACAAGCGGAATGAAAAAGTGCCCGCATTTCGAAAAGGCTTTCGCGGAAAGAGCCCGGGCGCGCTTTTCCTTGGGCCGCGTCGAGTCCGCCTTGCGGGATCTGGAAGCCGCAGCTCGCGTTAATCATCGTCACAACTCGTTGCTCTCCTGGACAGCCGAACCAGAGCCTCTGGATGAGCAGCGCCGACGCATCCTGAAGCGTCTCGCTGTACATGCACGCTCCCACCCTCGTTCGGCGCGCGCGTGGGCATGGTTGGGGGAGGCCCTGGTTCAATCTGGCGAATACCAAGTCGGGGTGGAGTCTCTCAATTTGGCGCTGGAACTCAGGCCGTCCCACGCGTGGGCTCTTGCGTGGCGGGGGGAAGCGTTCATGCGTCTGAACCGGCTTAAAGAGGCGGAACAGGATTTGTCCGCATCTCTGCGCATGGATTCTTCCTACGGCCGCGCCCACGCGTTTCGTGGGCGCGTGCGATTTTTAAGAGGCAAGCCTCGCGCCGCCATCATGGATATGCGTCGAGCGGTCGCGGATTCCATGATTGAATATTCCTGGATGTATCTTTGGCGGGCGGAAGCCTACGCGAGTCAGGGCGATTTTCGCCGCAGCGATGATGATCTCAAGACCGCCGTCGCGCTTGATGCATCCCTCGTCGAGCGAGCGCAGCGCCTTGCGCGTTTAATGCCCGCGGAGAAAGCCGCACCATGAGAGCTCTTTTCGCCGCAGACGGCACCTCGCTCCGTCCGGGGGTGGGGGAGCGCTCGCCGTTGACGCGGTTTCGATCATTTCTGCGCCTGGATGAACAGCCTGATCCTCCGCTCATGATTCAAGGGGTGCGTCATGCCTGGGATGTCTTCGCGCTCCCGGCGGCCGAGCCGATCTGGTTTGAACGCTTCCTCACGCCGCAATTTCGTTGCGCGATGTCCGCCGTGGAAGGGTGCGAAGCTTATGCGGTTTTTTCCGCCGAAGACATCCCGGAGTCCCTTCGTTCCAAACCGTGGATGAGCCTGATCAAGAGTGTCCGGGATTATTCATGCCTCGACCCGGATCAGCGCGTCGCTCTCCTGCGGGCTCTCGGAGCCCTCAGCCTCTATTGGGACGTGGAGCGATTGATTTCGCGCCATCCTTTTCCGGTGTCCGCCGCCGCGAGTTCCAAGGCGCGCCACGATCTAATTCGAGAGCGCGTGAGATTCCTTTTGCGCGAACAACGCCTGGGGCGGGATCGCACTTTCGTATTTCTCGATATCGCGCGGCGGGCGCCGGAGGGCTCCCTGGAACGCCTCGAAGCGAGCATTTTCTTCCTTTCCCGCGCGCTGGAAAAAGGTGTCGACGCCGCTTCCCTCCGGCTCGGCCGGAGGCTGGCCGAGGAAACGTTGACCGCGGCACGTCGGAGATGTCCGCCATGGGAGTATGAGCGCTGGAACAGCAAATTCTGGCGGTGCGTCTCCTATGAGTCGTACCTGCGGGGGCGTCGTCGCGACGCCCGCCTTCAGTTGGATCGAGCGGAGCGCGCGGCCCGCGAATGCCTGAGACTGACTCCGTCCACCCAGGCGAAATTCGGCCTGGAGGATCTCTACGGAGTTCTCACGACGAAGGTATTGACGGAAATGAAGCTGGAGCAGCCTCGGCGGGCCTGGGGCATCGTTCAGGAACTGATCGTTCTCGATCCTGAAGGCGCTTGGCAAAGATATGAGGCGGCGAAAATTTGCTTCGCGCGTTCTGAATTGGAAGTGGCCGCCGAGCATTGCCGCGCGGCCTTGCGCTTGGGCCCGCCGCGGCGCGCGGACGCGGCACGGCTGCTGGCGGAATGTTGCGCGCGATTGAATCAGCCCGACGAATCTCAGCATTGGCATCATGAGGCCCGCCGATTCGGCGATGCCGAACGCTTTCAGGGGGGCGGCGCGCCCGGGTCGACGTCAAGGGGCGGTCGGCGATGAGCGATCCGCGACGTGCTCCATCGGCCCCCGTCCGATATACGCGCGACTCGCCGGAATACGCGCAGTTCCGGCCATATTTGGCGCTGGAGCCGTCGGACAATGCGCCAATTCTCATCGAGGGCATTCTGCAGACCTGGTCTCAACTCGATAATAATACCTCGGGTCCTTGGTACGAGCGTTCTTTGCCCGCAGCCTTCCGCAGGGATTTCTTATGGATTCCCGGTTTGGAGGCCTATGCGACCGCTTCGGCCGATGCGATTGCGGTATCCATCCGCTCTGAGGCGTGGGAGCGCCTGCTCAAATTTAAACGGAGCTTTTCGAGTCTCGAGTTCAAACAGAAGATCGCGTTGCTCCGTCTCTTGGGCATGCTCGGTTTTTACCGCGACAACGCCGAATTGCTGCGCGGTGAGGGGGCGACGCGCGGGCCCTTGGACGTTCGGAAAGCGGAAATGGAATATCTGCGGGCCAACAACCAAGTCCTGCTGGACGAACCAGGCCTTCAGCAGGATTATAGTGTGATGTATTCCGTCGCGGAGAGGGCGGCTCCCGGGACCGCGATAAGGTTCCTTGCCGCCGTCAAATCCATGACGCTCTACGCCGAGCATGGGCAGAATCACGAGCGCCTGCGCGCTGCGGAAAGAATCGCGAGCGAAACGCTGGCCCAGCAACGGACGCGGGTGCCTCCAAGCGCTTACCTGTCCATGGAAAGCCGCTACTGGCGAACCGTCAGCTATCTCCCCTTTCTCGACGGGGATGTTGCCGAGGTCGACCGGCGTCTAGATCGCGCGGAGGACTCGGCTCGGCGCGCGATGGCCGTCGGCTCGCTGGAAGAGGCCGCTTTTGCCCGCGATATCCTCTACGCGGTGCTGGCGACTCGAACGACGACCGACGTGCGCACGCGGCGTCACGCGCGCGCGTTGCCGCGGCTGGCGGAGATGGTCGCAATGGATCCTTGCGGCGCATGGCAACGACTATGGCGGGGCATCGTCTATTTCGAGCTTGGCCGCCTAGAGGAAGCGCGCGAAAACCTCTTGATGAGCGTGCGTCTGGCGCCGCCAGGCCTCGGAAAAATCTGCGCTTGGCTTGACCGATGCTTGGAGGGGTTGAACCGCCATGAGGAAGCCGCTCGATGGCGTAAACGCGCCGCGATGACGAGCCCCGCCGGGGCGACCGGCGCGGCGGTCGAGAGGGAGAACGGACGGCCATGAATTTGTTGCCGGCGCAAAAGCGCGCACTGATGTCGAAGGGATATGTACGGCTTCCCGCCGTCGCCGGACGGGCCCGAGTCGACGCGGCGCTGCGGCAAATAAACCGCGCGATCGGTCGATCCTCTACATACGGCCGCAACGAAATGCAAAGCTCCGGCGCGGACGGAGTGTGGGAAGAACTCTCCCGGCATCCCGATATCGAATCTCTTTTTTTTGCGACGCCGGTAAAATCCATCGTGGAGTCATTGCTGGGAAAGCACTGCATCGATCCCGACCTTCAGCGCACCGCGTTGCTTCGTTTTCCGCAAGCTCACGGGGCTGTCGAACGTACGGCCTTCCATATCGACGGATTTGAATATGGCGGCGGCGCGGGCGCCCGCGCGGCACCTCCGCAAACGCACACCTTGGCCGTGGCTGTATTTCTCAGCGACACGCGCGACGAGGAGGCAGGAGGGCTGGGCCTTATCCCCCAATCCCACCGCGCGCTTGAACGCCATTTTCGCGCGCACCCTGAAGCGGTGGAAGCGCGGGAGATGCCGAGCATACGGTTGGCCAAGCCCGTGCGTTTACGTGCGCGGCCGGGCGACGCCTATCTTTATCATCACCAAGTGGCGCACAGCGCTTTTGCGTTCAGAAATCTCTCGCCGCGCATCATCTGCGCAGCGGTCTTTTGGGTCAAGCGCGTTGGCCACGACGCCGTCTGGAAGGAGACGCTGACGGACTTGTGGGGGGAGTGGCCGGGGCTACGGGCGCTTTCCGGTTCCGCGCGAAGGGGGCGAGTTCGGCGATGAGCCTCACGGATCGAAGCAAGCGCGAGTTTATACGGCGGGGTTATCTGACCCTGCGCGGAATCGTCCCGCGGATGAAAATCGGTCCCGCGCTACGCGTTATTAATCAGAAGCTCGGCTCCGGTTCGAGGAAAGGCGCCAGCCCCGAGCATGTGCCGTTTTTCTCCGATCTGTTCAACTCCCCGGAACTGATGTCTCTATTGATGGAGACGAAGCTTTGGCCTGTCGTCGAGAGTCTCCTTGGTCCTGGATGCGCCCAGCGTCCGCAAGCCGAAGTCACGCTGGGCTTCCCGAACATGGACGCCTCCGCTCATTTTAACGCCAAGGAGCTTCACATCGACGGGCTTCCGGACAAGGGCCGCCGTGAGACCTATACGCTGAACGTCGGCGTATTTCTCAGCGACGTTCCCGGTCCGAACATGGGTAATTTCAAGGCATGCCCCGGATCGCACCTGTGGGTTGCCGAGCATGCGCGTCGTTTCGGGCCTTATGGCATTAACCCGGCGTTGAGGGACCTGCGCGGCACCGCCGGAGAAACCGATGAGCTCATCGCGCGTGCCGGCGATGCGGTGGTTTGCCACTACAATCTTGTTCATGCGCGCCAGTGGAACGCCTCGCCGCACATTCGCTATGCCGTATTTTTTCGCGTCTATGCGAAGGGGCACCTCACACGATGGCAATACGTGATGCGAGAACCCTGGGTCGAGTGGGCGGGGCTGGCCCATCTTCGGCCGAAGAACGCTGGGAGCACTGCGGACTAGCGCCGCGACGTTCGTCGCGTTTTTGCCCGCAGTTTGAGCACTCCCTGCAGCGCCAACTCCTTGAGGAAGGCCAAGGAGCGGTCGCGCAGCCAGTGTTCGGGGACGCCGCGGCTGGCGGCTCGCTGGCGAATTTCCGAAAATGTTCGAACTCCGTCGATGCCCGAAATGAATTCCAGATGATGCGGGGAAACGATGCGCCGCGGGTTGAAGACATCCTCCAACGCATCGGTCGCCGGATGTTTCAAAAATCGGATTCTCCGGGCCGTGTGCATGACCCCTTTCCCGTAAAATGGCATGAGCGCCGGCTCCACTTGAATCGGAAAGAGAAAGCGCGGCACGAGCCGGTCCCCCGGGATGCCGCGTCCAGGGTTTGCCTCGACGTCGCCTTTGAGGACGTCTCTGTAGAAATCCTGGTCGCTTAGTAGCGTGTATTCCTCTTTGAGCAGGTCCTCATGGTGAAGTCGGTCATAGTATTGGCTCAACCCCGATGAGATCGTGATGAACGCGGTTCGATCCGAGAGGGATACGGGCAGGTGAGCGCGCTGGATATCTTTCGCCTTTCTCCACCACTTGGCCGTGTTGCGATCGTTGCCGTACCAAAAAACGGCCATGGCAAAAAAGCGCGCGGAGAACTCCCGGTTGAATTCGTTGTAGTCTCGCCACAAGAGCGCGCGTCCGCTTTCGGTCGGTTCAGTCCAGTGCGTCAGCAAAGTGTAGGCGGCGCGCTGCGCGCCGAGATGCGCCAAAAGAGCGCCCGAGGAGAGGATCGGATCGACAAACACGGCCGCGTCTCCCGCGGCCAGCCAGCCGGGGCCGGAAGCCGCGACGCTGAAGTACGACCAATCATTTTGAATAAAAAAATCTTGACCAGTTCCATCGAAGTCGCGAACCTGTTCGGCGTTCTTCAGTAAAGGCCATATTTCTTTGCATTTTCGAAGTTCGCGGAAATAGAGTTCGCGTATTCCTGCGCCGCCCTTGCGCGCGTGCTCCGCGTTCGTGACAAATCCGATCGAGATTAGATCCTGATCGATCGGTATATACCAGAACCAGCCGTGCGCGGTGCTGCAAATAAATATTTTTGTCTCGTATTTGTAGCCGGTGTAGCGGAACTTCCATTGCGCCTTCTTAAAGTACGCAAAGCCAGCGACGTTTTTGAGTCCGGGGTGATGCTTGCGGATATCCCGATATTTGGAGAGAAAGCCGTTCTGTCCGCTGCAGTCGGCGACGAATTCGCTGCGAATCTCACGAATTCTGCCGTCGGCCCCGCGAAGCGAAATCCCCGCGATGCGCCGCCCTTCTTCCAGAATCGTGAGTGCTTGTGCTCCTCGTTCCACCCGAACTCCGCATTTTTCCGCGTGGCGCAGAAGAATCTCATCGTAGCGGGAGCGGCGGACTTGGAAACTGGCGTTGACCACCGCCGCCCTCTCGGCCTCGCTATCCGCGAGCGCCTTTTTATTCGCGTCTTTAAATATGTTCTGCCAAGGTTTGCGATTCTTCCCCCAGACGAAGACCGCCCCGATTTTTCTCGGGAAGCCAGCACGAACCACGTCGTCGTAGACGCCCATCTCCTTGAGCACCGGGTTGATCCCGGGCTGCAGAGACTCGCCGACATGGTGCCGCGGCCCAGAACACTTTTCAATGACGACGACGTCGCGCTGAGGAGCGTATTTCTTCAGGAGCGTCGCCAGAGTCGTTCCCGCGGGCCCGCCTCCGACGATGATTATGTCCGCTCGATCTGCGCGCGCCATTTCCAGCCCCCCGCGTTCCATTCCCGGTCTCGACAGGGTCATTATAGCACCCGGGGCGTGCTTGGCTGGAACGCGCTGTGGCCGACTGCGCCGCGTCAGGGGGGAGTGCTCACCAAGGCGTGAGCTGCCGGTCTCGAAAAAAACAGCCTTGGGGTCCATTGTCGGGAGAAAGGGCGAGCCAGACGACCGTGTCCGCGCCTTCCGCCGGGCTACGCCGGGCATTGGGGCCGCCCATGCGTGTTCTCATCCAGCCTGGACACACCGAATTGATCAGCACGTTCGTGCCGCGCAGTTCTCCCGCGAAAATGCGAGTCACGGCGTTCAGGGCGGCCTTTGATATCCGATAAGCGGGCCGACCTCCCGCCATGTCCGCGAGTCGGCCGTCGCCGCTGGAAACGTTGACCACCCGCCCATAGCCGCGCTCTCTCATCTTGGGGACCACCGCTTGGCAGACGCGTAAGGCCCCGAGCGTGTTTGTTTCAAACGTGCGGAGCAGGGTCTCCGTTTTGGCCGCGAAAATCGAATTGGGACCGATGCCCTCGTCCGTCGGCGACGCGTCAAGGAAGACGCCGGCATTGTTGATGAGAATGTCGATATGGCCGAAGCGACGTATCGCGAAGTTCGTCGCGGCCGTGATGCTGACAGGCCGCCGCACGTCCAAACGGCAGGGAAACACCTTCACGCGGTCTTCCGTCCAGAGGCGATGCGCCGCCTCCTCTCCATCGGCCCGGTTTCGGCTGCCTAACACCACCGTCACGCCATTCTTCGCGAGCAGACGACAAACCTCTAATCCTAGGCCGCGATTGCCGCCGGTGACGAGCGCCGTCTTCGAGTGAAATTCGGGGCGTTCCGTAGGATATTTGATGCGGTAGATTGTAGCACGCTGATAAGATACAATCAAAAAATGCGGGGCGTAACGCGACCTCTTGATGGTCTTGCGCATCGCGAGCTCTTGGACGGCCTGAGCCGACGCCTGGACGTGCCTTTCTGTCCGGAGTATGAGTTGTTCTATTTCTCCGCGGCGAATTTTTCGCCGCTGCGGGAGGCTGTTCAGGCCGCGGCCGGAGCGAGAAAGTCTCGGGACATCGCCCGACGCGGGCGCCTGCGGCGCTTGTTGGGCGATGTCGCGGGAGCCCGTGCCGACTTGGAATCGGCGGCGAAAACCGGCAGCGGTGAGGCGCTCCTTTGGCTCGGAGAGCTTGAGCTGGAAAGACCGAGAGCCGAAGATCTCTTGCAGGAGGCGGCGGAGCGCCTGCCGAAAGATCCGACGCCGTGGCTTTACCTGGGGGCATCGCGCCTGGTGAGGCGTCGCGCGCGGGCGGCGGACGCCCTGGAGAGGTTTGTTCTCAGGCGTCCCAATTCCACGCTGGGCCACATTCTTTGCGGGCTCGCGCGCCAACGAGAGGGACGGGTCGTGCAGGCGCTCCAGAGCTATGCGCGCGCCGCGCAGATCGACCCGAGCTGCTCCGCCGCTTGCCTTTTAAGCGCGCGCGCGCTGGGCGATGGCGACGCCGCGGTGAAGGCCTGCGAAGCCGCCTTTGACGCGGATCCTGAATACGCCCACCTTGCGATGTGCTTCCATTCCGAATCGCGCGGCTGGGCGGAGTCGCTGCGGCGGATTGTGCGTTTTGCTTTTGGCCCGCGGCGCTTCCTCCCCGTCTCGGCCCGATTTTTGGAGCTCGACCGCAGGATCCTTCCCGGACATTTTGAAGGCGCTCAAATGGCGGAAGATTTTTTGCGTCTCCACCCGGACCGGAGTTGGTCTTTGGGGCTTTTGGGCCGAGCTTACGCCCGCATGCCGCCTTCCAAGGTTTATAAGTCCCGTGCATTGAAAGCGTTTGATCGTGCCGTAGCGCTTTCCCCGAAACAGGGCTGGCCGCGGGGGTGGCGGGGCGTCGCGCGAATCGGTTCCGGGCTCCAGGCTCAGGCGTTGGTGGACATGAACAAATGTCTGAAGCTTCGGCCTTATTATTTTTGGGCGTATGAATGGCGGGGGGGGCTTTTGTTGTCTCAGGGCCGTCTGCGGGAAGCCGAGACGGACTTAGACCGCGCCGTGGCCATGAATCCGGGGTATCCTTTCGCCTTGAACCGCAGATCTCTTGTTCGTCGCCGACTTGGAGACTACACGGGGGCCGTCTCCGATCTGGACGAAGCTTTTCGTCTCGACCCACGCTACTGTTGGGTGTTCTCGACCGGCCGCGCGTCGGGTGCCGCCGAATGCGACAGAGGCATCGCGGAACTAACGGTCGCCCTGCGGCGGTGTGGGTCCGTGGCGTCCCTGTGGGTCTGGCGCGGTCAGGCACGACTCATGATCCGCGATATGGCCGCCGCGCTCCGCGACTTCGAACGCGCTGTCTCGTTGGATCCCGGCCACGCGCTCAGCCGCGCCTGGTACGGCAAAGCGTTGTCAGAAATCGGTCGTCACGCCGAGGCGCGGCTTCAACTTTCTCGCGCGGTCGAGTTATCCGGCGCGCATTGGGTTTATCGTCTGTGGCTGGCGTCGGCGCTGCGCTCAAGCGCGGACGCTCCGGGCGCTCGGCGCCAGCTGCGCGAGCTTTTGCGGGTTCGTCCGCGGTGCTCTCCGGCGTGGCTGGAACTGTCTCGCTGCGAGTTTGAATCGGGCCGCGCGCGTAAGGCGCTCGGTTTCGCGCGTAAGGCGGCCGCGCTGGATGGCCGTAACGCCGACAATAGACTTCTTGTGGCTCAGGCTTTGCTCGCGCTGGGTCGCGCGCGCGCGGCTCAGCGCGAGGCCGACGTCGTTTTGGCTATTTCTCCCCACCAAGGCCGCGCCTGGCTGACCCGCGCGCAGGCGCGCGCGATTCTCGGGCAGTCGGACGCGGCGCGGGCTGATTATCGCCACGCGCTGGCCGCGTTCCCTTTTCTTTTCAACGACGATCAGCGCCGACAAGTCACCGCTCTCGTGGGATCGGCATGAACCGGGCGTGGAACGCGATAAGACGCGTCTCGCGCGGCGGGCTGGTTGAAAATATCGCCGTCCGACTGAAGCTGCCGTATATGGTCGAATTTGATCTGGCTTATTTTCGCGCGCTGAGATGGACGGAGATTTCCGCCGCCTATTGCGAGGTCGCCGCCGAAGCCGAACGGGGAAATCCAAGCGCACTGGCGCGTCGCGGCCGACTGCGGCGCTTGTTGGGCGACTGCGCCGGAGCGCGCGTCGATCTTCAAAGATCGCTGGCGGCCAGACCCCGGCAGCCGATAGCGATGGCTTGGTTGGCCGAGCTCGATCTGGATACGAGTCAGGCGGAGAAAGCTCTTCTCGCGGCGGCGGCAGCCCTTCCCGCGGACACCGACGTCGCCGTTTGGCTTGGAGTCTCCCGTTTGTGCCGCGGCCGCACCGAAGACGCCGCCCGCGGCCTGTCTGCCGTTGCTCCCGCGAGGCGTTCGGCCCTTTGCTGGCTTCTTCTCGGTCTGGCGAAGGAAAGAACGGGAAGCAAAGACGAAGCACGAAAGGCCTACGCTCGCGCCGCGTTGCTGGAACCGTCTTGCTCGGCAGCGCCGTGGCTGGTCAGCAGGCTCTCTCGCGGCTCCACGGCGCTTGAGGCCGTGCATGGAGTTCTCGACGCCCAGCCGGGCTACGCTTTCCTGGCGCAATTCATGGCCCACGAAGAAGGCTCCTGGCCCAGGGCCGTCGTGCGCCTGCGGCGCTTCGCGTTCGCCTCTCCCGACAAAGCTTGCTGGTATGATCGTCAAGACGACCTGCTCTATTCGCCGTTTCACGAGGATGAATACCGCGATGCTTTGGGATTGCGGCGTCTTTTCCCGCGCGCAACCTGGGCGACCGCGATGTTGGGACGCGCCGCGTTGCGTTGCCCTCCCGGCTCTCCTCACCGAGAGGAGGGCGTGAAGCTGCTGTTTGAGGCGGCTCGGCGAGACTCGAAGCACGGCTGGATTCGGGCTTGGCGCGGATTGGCGAAGCTTGCGCGGGGGGACGAAGGCGGCGCTCTGGCTGATTTCACCCAAGGACTGAAACTTCAGCCTTGGTATCACCGTGCCTGGGCCTGGCGGGGCGCCGTGTTGGGTCGGATGGGGTGCCTCAAAGAGGCCGAGCGCGATTTAAGCGCCTCGATTGCGATCGACGAAGGCTATGTCTTCGCCTATCACCAGCGTTCCTTGGTACGGCGGGCGCGTCGCGACTGGCTGGGGGCGGCGGCGGACCTGGAGCGCGCGTTTGAAGCCGACGCCCGCTACGATTGGACCTTTACCTCCGGCCGCGGACCGCGACGGGAGGAGGTGTCGGCGGCGCGGCGTCAACTGGATGCGGCGGTGCGCGCCTATCCCGACCATCCGGGTTTGCGCGCGTGGCTCGGCCAACTGCGCTTGCGCGCGGGCGATGTCGCCGGCGCGCTACCTGATCTTGAAAGTGCGGCTGCGAGCGATCCCTCTCACGCCCTCTCGCAGGCTTTTCTCGGCCGCGCCTGCCTGGCTGCGGGCAGGCCTGCGCGCGCGGTGACCTCTTTAAAGCGCGCGTCGGAGCTGCGGGCGGGCGTTGAAACCTACGGGTTATGGCTGGCTGAAGCTCATTTCGCCGCCGGAGACCGAGTGCAGGCTTTCGACCGACTCGCGCTGATTCCGCCCGGGCGGCGCGGGTTCCAGGCATCGGCGCTGCGCGCGCGCCTGCGCTTGGACTGCGGCGACGCATCCGGGGCTTTGCGCGACGCCGACGCTTGTCTGCGCGCGCGCGGTCGTAGCGCCGACGCCTATTATCTGCGCGCGCGCGCCTTGGCTGGCCTCCGGCGCTGGGGCGAGGCGCTGGAGGCCTGCGACGCGGCGCTCTATGCGTCTGCCATCCACGGACAAGCGAGGCTGGCGCGGGCGGAAGCCTTGCGCCACCTCGATCGGGATGAAGAGGCGCTGAATGAATATCGCGAAATTGAACGCAGTCATCCCTATCTTTTGAACGAGGAGCAACACGCGCGATGGAAAGCCCTGATCGGTTTGTGACCGCGGCCTGGCGTCTGCTGGAGTCGTTGGATCATGAAGAGCATCTTGAGGATCTCAGTCGACGTCTGCGGCTGCCCCCGGCACCGGAATACGATTTGGAGATATTCAAATCTCTCAATCTTCAGGAATTGGAAGCGGCACGCCAGCCTTTGGAGTCCGCGCGGGAGTCAACGCTTGGGGCCAAGGGCCTGACCGTCCGGGGGCGGTTGCGCCGCATTTTTGGCGACGTCGTCGGGGCGTCCGCCGACCTCCGTCTCGCCCTTGACCTCGATGAGAACTTCGCTCCGGCGCGCGCCTATCTGGGCGAAATGGCTCTGGGCGGCGAGGAAGCCGAGGCGGCCCTGCGCGGTGTCTCGGCGCCGGTCGCGGCACTCTATCGGGGAGTACATTTTTTGATGCGCTCGCAGCCGGACCGGGCATTGATCGAGCTGGCGTGGCATCGTCGCGCGCGTCCCCGCTCCGCGCTTTCGTACATGCTGACCGGGCTGGCACTTGAACGCTGCGGGCGAAGAGCGCAAGCCGAAGCCGCCTTCGCTCGCTCCGCTCGGCTGAAGCCGGTCTCCTCGGTCGCGCATCTGCTCCGGGCACGCTTGGCGCGTTCGGCGGGTGTTCGTGCCGCGCACTTGAGCAAGGCTTACGATGTCAGCCCCGTTCTCGGGTTCGTGACGCTTCAACTCCATCGCGAAACGAACCTGGACCGCGCCGCCTATGTGAATCGGATGATCGATTTCGCCTTTACCAAGCCGGACACCTTGGCCGCTTATTATCGGCGTGAAGCCACGCAAACGCACTTCTCCCATTTCCCGGCGGAGGATTACGCTTACGTCTTCGAATTAATGCGGCGCAACGGTGAAAAGGCCTGGGTTCACGCGTTTTACGGTCGAGCCGCGTGTTATGTGCCGGAAGGCGCCGCGGAAGGCATCCGGCATCTGACCCGGGCCATTAAACTCGCGCCGCACAGCGGCTGGATTCGTTCCTGGCGGGCCAACGCGAAGCGCCTGGCGGGCGATCTGGACGGTGCCGCGTGCGATTTCGATTCGGCCGTCGCACTGCAGCCTTTTTATCACCGCGCCTACGTCTGGCGCGGTTCCTTGCGGCGAAAATTGGGCCGCTGGGGCGATGCGCTGCTGGACCTCAATCGGGGATTGGTTCTGGACCCCCACTACAGCCTGACCTACCATGAACGCTCCTTGGTTCGGCGGCGTCTGGGCGACCACGCGGGTGCGTTGTCCGATTTGGATCAAGCCTTTCTTCTTGATCCTCGCTACAGCTGGGTCTTCAAAGTCGGCGGTACGCCGCCGATGGAAGACCTCCGCGCCGGCATTCGTGAACTGGAAATCGCGGAACGCAAGCACCCGCACGTCGTCTCGCTGCTCATGTGGCGCGGCCACGCGCGGCTTCAAGCCAGCGACGCCTCGGGAGCGCTCGTGGATTTGTTGGCCGGAGCCCGGATGGATCCCCATCATGGATTGAACCTGGGCTGGCTCGGCTACGCGCTCCTGGAAAGCGGCGACCCCGATCGCGCGCGAGATCCTCTGCGTAAGGCCATTGAAAAGGAGCCTAATCTTCGCATTGCTCGCGCCTGGTTGGCTCGCGCCGAGTTCCTATGCGGCCGTCGTGCAGCGGCGCGGCGGCTTCTCGTCGACGTGCTGCGTGAAAAGCCGCTGACGCCGTGGGCGCGCTATTGGCTGGCCCAGTTCGATCGGGAAGAGGGACGACTTGCGTCTGCGGAGCGCGAGCTTGGGCGCGCGCTGCTGATCGACGGGAAATCTCCGGAGGCCTACCTTTTGCTCGCGCAGACCCGGTTGGAACGCGGGCACGCGAAGGGCGCCCTGGCCGCGGCCGAGCAGTGTCTCTCCTTTGCCCCGAATGTTGGGCGCGCGCTCGTGGCCAAAGCCGCGGCACTGGTTAGTTTGGGCCGCGCGCAGGAAGCGGTCGCGGCTTACCGCGACGTCCTGAAATCGTTTCCGTATCTCCTCAACAACGAGCAGCGGCTTCAGGTGGAGAAATTGCTTGACGCTTCGGCCTGACCCGCTCGACGCGCTGTTCGGCGACGGAGAGGAAGCCGGTGCCGGTGAGTTGTTCCGGGGCTATATCTCTCACGCGCTTTTATTTTATCGTCAGGGAGCCGGAGTCGATTACCCCGAACTGCGCCGTCTCGGCCGCGAGTTGAGGCTAGGGTCCGGCGTGGCGACCGGCCGCGCGCTCGGCGAGGTGCCCGATCGTCCGGGCTGGCGTCTGGCCGCGCAGGCCTTGCGTCATTCAAGCGAGCAGGGTGCCCGTTCTCTTTTGACTCGCGCGATTTCACAGTCGCCGCGAGAGGCCGCGTTCCGTGTCTTGCGTGGTTTCGTGTCCGGAGAGCAGTCTTTGGGATCGCGTCGGCTCGGCGCGGCGTCCGAGGCGGATTTCAGGGCGGCGCTGGAACTGGATGGTGATCAGCTTTGGGCGCGCATGGGCCTGGGGATGGCGCTGGAGATGCGCCGACGCTACGTCCAGGCGATCGCGCAATTCGACGCCGCCGCGAGCCTGGCGCCCGAGTGGTCTTGGCCTTTGGTCTTTCGCGGGGTCTGCCTTTGGTATCTTGCGGAATTTCGGAGCGCGGTCGACGTCTTCGGGAAGGCCGCTCGCTTGGATCCGCGTGGAGAAATGCCGCTGCTATTTTCGGCCAGGGCGAGGGCGGATTTGCGAGACCGCAGGCTTGTCGGCGATCTTGACCGCGCCCTGCGGCTGGCGCCCGACTCGGGCTTCACGAAGTCGTGGCGCGGCCGTGCCATGTTCGTGCTCCGGCGCACTCCGGAAGCTCTTACCGATCTTCGCGCGTCGATCCGGGCGCTCCCGGATTACGATCGAGGCTGGTCCTGGCTGGGGGTTTCGCTGGTCGAGAGCGGGCAGCCGCGTGAGGCCGTGGACTTGCTGATGAAGGCACGCGCGCTCAATCCGTACTATCCAACGACGCTCTATCCTCTCTCGGGTGCCTTGATGGCTTTGGGCCGATGGGGCGAGGCGTCTCGGATCATGCGCGAAGCTTCGGTGGTTGATCGCTCGGGAGTGTGGGTCGAACATCGCATCAGCATGTCGCATCCCAATCCGGCCGCGCTGCGCTCACGCCGGGATCTGGACCGTCTGTTGTCTCGGCGCCCGCGTTTGGGTTGGGCGTTGGCCTGGCGCGGACAGACCGAGCTCTTGCTTCAAAATTACTGGCGCGCGCTCGATGACCTCTCGCAGGCGGCACGGCTCGACGCTCGCGATCCGTGGGCGCGGCTTTGGCGGGGGGAGACACTGCGGCGGCTTGGTTTGCGGCGCGAGGCGGCGCGAGACTTCGCCGCCGCCCTGCGCCTGGACTCCCGTCTGTCCTGGGCCCACGCCGGTCTGGGCGCGTGCCTGTTGGAAGACGGTCGTGCGCGCAGGGCGCTGGTGAGTTTGGAGCGCGCCCTGCGTCTTCAGCCGCGCTGCGGTCCTGCTCACGCATTGCGGGGCACGGCGCTCCTCGCCGTCGGCCGGCCTAACGAGGCGTCGGCGGCTTTCGCGGAGGCTTTGGAACTGCACCCGCAGGATCGCTGGGTCGCGCGACGTCTAGCCGAGACTCTGGCCTTGTGCGGCCAATGGAATTGCGCGTTGGAGGCGCTGGGCGTTCGCGGCTCTTCGGACGCCGATGCCGCCTTTGAATCCTTTCTCCTGAGCCGCGCGGGACGCGCGAAAGAGTCCGCACGCTCACTGCGCGAAGCCTTGCGACGCAATCCGGCCCAGCCTTTGGCGCTGTATCTGCGCGAGCGACAACGGATCGGGCGTCTTGCGTCCGCGCCGAACGCCCTGCGCCTATTGCGGGTTCAAGATCCCTTGGCGGCATTTTCCAAGGAAGTGTGCGTGCGCACGGCCCGCGGGGCGGGACGTGGCGCTTGCGCCGACGCGCTCCAACGTGGCGACCTGCAGGACGCCTGTAGGAGCCTGGAAGACGCTGATTCCGCTCGTGATGGAGCGCTACTGCGTTTGCGCGCCTGGTTGAAGCTATCATGCGGGGATTGGCCGGGAGCCTTGGAAGACGCGGGGCGCGCCCTGGATTCGACCCTCGATCCGGAAGATTCCTCCGCGCGTCTTGTGCGCGACCGCGCGCTCGACGCCTTGCGCCGCCGACGATCCGGGCCTATACTGAGCCGATGACCATACGCCGCAAAAATGCCTCTCCGGTCGATGCGCCTTGGGACATGATCGTGGTCGGCGGCGGACCGGCGGGGAGCACCCTGGCGGGATTGGCGCGGCGTCATGATGCGTCGGCGCGAATATTGGTGTTGGAGAAAGATCCCTTTCCGCGGCATCATGTGGGCGAGTCGCTTCTTCCAGGGTCGATCCCGGTGCTTAAAGAGCTGGGAGTTCACGAAAAAATTGACGCGGGCGGGTTTCCTCGAAAGATGGGCGTGATCTTTGTTTGGGGCGACGACCGCACACCATGGGACGCGGACTTCAATAATCTCAACGTTGAGATGCTTCGCAAGCACGGGCGGATGCTGGACGCGGAATTCTCCTGGCAGGTGCTGCGTTCTCGTTACGATCAAATTCTGCTCGATCATGCCGCTGAGCTCGGCGCCGAAGTCCGTTATGGTTGGAAAGCGGTCCGGGCGGTGGAGGAAAATGGGCGAGTCGTCGGCGTCGAAGTCGAAAGAGACGGGCGACGGGATGTCCTGCGCTGCGGCACTCTCGCCGACTGTTCGGGACAGTCGGGATTTCTGTCCGCGCAACGCGGCACGCGCGTATTCAACGAGGAACTGCGCAACGTCGCCGGTTACGCCTACTACAAGGGTGCGAAGTGGAAATACGAAGTGTCGGGACATCCCGATAAGACTAAGATTTTCATCTGCTCGGTTCCCGAAGGGTGGTTCTGGTATATCCCTCTTGCTCCCGATGTCGTTTCAGTCGGACTCGTGTCCAAGGCGTCTTACGTGAAAAATAATCCGCGCGGGCATGACTACCGGCAATTCTTTTTGGACGCGCTGTCGCGGTGTTCGGAGATCGCACCCCTGTTACGCGACGCCCGTCTCTTGGATGATGTCGATCCGAACGTTCCCGGTAAGGATTTCTTTTCCGCGTCGGACTGGTCCTATCTCAATGAGCGGTCCTGTGGGGAGGGCTGGCTGGCGGCGGGAGATGCGGCGTTCTTTCTCGACCCGCTGCTCTCTTCGGGCGTGATGATGGCGCATCTGTCCGGACATCGCGCGGCCTATACCTGGTTGACCGCGCGGCGCGAAGACGACGCGGAGATTCGCTCCCTGTTGTGGTCGGATTACGACCGCTTCTGCAAGGAAGTCGCCGGCGCGTTTATGGCCCTGGTGCGCTTCTGGTACCGTCACGATCCGAATGCGCGCGCCTGGTGGTCCGAAGCGCGCGCCGCGTTGGGCGCGCGAACGCCGCTGGATTTGGACGACAAGACCGCTTTTGTCGCCGTGGCGGCAGGACTGACGTATTATTTTGAACGTGCTTATACGTCTCAGAATCTTTTGTTCGGCTCCAGCGGCGCCGAGCATAGCTGGCAATGGGAAGGCACTAAACTTGAACTAAAAAACTGGACGCGGCAGATTCTGGCGATCGTCGAGACAGGCTTCTTGAAGGCCGATCCCATTCGTGATGACAATCTCCGCCGCGCGGAGACCGAGGCCGCGCGCGAGCGCCTCTCCGACGCGTGGATACCCCGCGTGACGCGGCGCATCGAGGAGGAAACCACGTTCCTGCCGTTGTCGGCGGATGGCCGGCTGCATCCGGCGCGGCGCTATCGCGTGGTGAAGGCCGAAGGGTTGGACGCGGGTGACGACGCGGTAAATCCTAAGCGCATCCTGCCGCGATCCTACGCGCGGGCGCTATCGTTGGTCGACGGACGAAGATCGATCGGGGAGATTCGGGAAGAACTTTCGCGGACGTCGGCTTTGCCGCGGGATATTCTGGACGCCCAGGTGTTTCGCCTGCTGAAGGATTTGGCCGTGCTGGGGGCTGTCGAATGGGAAACGAAGCCAGGCGCTCCCGTCGGGTTTGTGCGCGCCACAGCCGAGGGTGCCTGGGCGCATTTTCGTCGGGGCGAAGAACTGTTGCGCGCGGGGGACCCCTCGGCCGCCCGGCAGTATTTGGATCGGGCTATTTCCGCCGGTGCTCCGGGGCCATGGGCCTATGCCCTCAGAGGCGAGGCTCTTCGCCATCTCCAAAACCCACGTGAGGCGGGACTGGACTTAGATGAGGCGCTGCGGTTATGCGAATGCGCGACCACCGGGAGCGGGGGCTCGCGTTTGGACGCGTTGCGCGGCCGTTTTGAGGATTCCGTCGAGCGCGCGATGATGGAAGACCGCATTCGTCTTTTGCGCGCGAAGCTACGTCTCTCTTCGGGCAACGCGGCTGGAGCGCGTGAAGACGCCGACGCGGCTCTTCGCGCCAATCCGCGCCAGTCCGAGGCCCTTGTCGTGCGCGCTCGGGCTGAGATGCTGCTAGGCCGCCTGTCCCAGGCGAAAGAAGATCTCATGGCGGCATTGGCCATCGAATCCTCTGGCCTTCGCCACCAAGGCTGAAGATCCATGGATGAGTCCTTTCAATTCATCCCGCCGTTGCGGACGCGGTCCGTGGATAGGCGGGCACGCGCCGCGCCCCACGGCAATCCTGGATGTGTTGGCCGGCCTGGATCGACCCGGATAAAATTAAACCGAGCTTGGATCCGGTGTCTTCAATGATCACACGAAACGCCAGAGGCGCTCCATATCATGACGCATGTCAATCTCGCGACGTGCTGCGCCGAACGCGGGCCGACGACGTCGTCGCCATTTGGGAGTCTCTCTTCCTCTCGCGTTCTTCCCGCTTCATCTACCGGCGGCACTGCGCCATAAATCAGGAGTTCTATGAGCGCGCCCTTCAGGCTGCGCAGGATAGCGGCGCGTCGGACACGCTTCTACAGGCGCGTCTTTTGCGCCTTTTGGGACGGAATCAAGAGGCCGCGGCTTCTTTCGACCTAGCCACAGAGACGGCTCCGGATTGCGCCGAAGCCTGGGCCTGGCGCTGGGAACTTGAATTTTCGGCGACCGATAAAAAGCGCTCATTCGAAGGAATCGATCGAGCGCGCGCCCTCGAACCCAGACATGCGCTTTGGGCGGCCCTGCGCGGCATTGGTCAGTCCATCGACATTCTCAGCGGCCGCCGCGGCGAGACGGTCGGTGACCGGCGTTCGGCTTATCGAGATCTGGAGGAAGCGCTGTCATTGGAGCGCGATTGCACGCTCGCTCTGGTTGCTGTCGGGCTGCTTGATCTCAAAACATCTCGGATACGCGAAGCACTGTCCTCGTTCCAAAGAGCGGCCGCGCTGGCACCGAACGCCTCGTTCATTCTGAATAGAACGGCGGAATGTCATCTTGCTCTGGGCGAACGAGAAGAATTCGTCGCCGCCGCCGAAAACGCCATGTTGATCGACGAGGATCTTGGTTATTTCCAGCAAGCCCTGAATGTCGAAGTCCCGAAGCAAACTTTGCCGTCCCTGCTGCAGTACACGAATCGGCATTTACTTCGTCACCCGAAGGACTATTGGATGTATGTGCTCCGCGGTGACCTCAAGCGCGCGCCGCTGATCAATGATCCACTGGGAGGGTTGCAAGACCTCGAAAAGGCGGTGGAGTTGAATCCCGAGTGCTCCTATGCCTGGGCGTACCTTGCCCGCGCGCGGCAGACGCACGCCGGCATCATGGCCGCGATTGCCGCGGCGGATCGCGCCATAGCCTTGAGTCCGCGGTGCGGTTGGCATAGAATCTGGCGCGGTGAAATCCGGCGCCGCCTCGGAGACTTATCCGGAGCCCTTTCGGATATTGGCGAGGGACTTGCGCTGGACCGTGATTATGAACTGGGCTACTCATGGCGCGGCGGAGTCCTGCGCTCGTTGGGCCGCGCGTCGGAGGCAGTGGATGACCTCCGGCTCTCGGAGCGCCTGAACCCAACCCACGCATGGACCGTTCAGGAAAAGGCGCTGACGCTACGCGCGCTAGGCCACACGCAAGAAGCACTCGCGGCGCATGACCATGCCCGGAGGCTTGATTCTAAGTTTGTCTGGTGTGCGAATCCGGCGAAGGGGAGTGAAGCGATTTCCGAACTCGATCACGTTATAAGCCGCGATGACCGGAACGCCAGCGCCTGGGCCTGGCGCGCCCACACGAATCTGCTTCTACGCAATCATGATGATGCACTGAGCGACGCGACGCGTGCGCTCGACATCGACAATAAATCGACGCTGGCATTGACGGTGCGTGGGCGTGCGCGCCGCGAACTGGGGAGGCGACGCGCTGCCCTGGCGGATTTTCAGAGAGCGTTGAAGATCGATCCTCGCGACTCGGTCGTGCGGTCTTGGTCGGGTAAACTGTTGTTTGAATTGGGCAAGCCGCGCGCCGCACTCAAAGAATTGCGTCGCGCGGCCGATTCGGATCGAAAAACGGCGAGCATTTATTTGTGGCAGGGGGAGGCGGCCGAGGCGCTGGGCTTGTGGAACGAAGCCGAGAATTCATACGCGCAGGCCCTGTCGATCGACCGGCGCTATCTCGACGCCTTACTTTCCACCGTGCGTCTGCGCGTGCGTCGATCGGACGGGCCAGGCGCCATTCGCACGTTGCTGCAGGCGGCGCGCCTTGCTCCCAGGCATCCCAAGGTGCGAATAGCCTGCGGCCTGGTTTTGGATTTAAATGGTTTTCCTGCGGATGCGCGGCGGCAGTATCGAATGGCGTTTTCTGAGGGCGTACGTCTTTCCGTGGAGGAACGAACTCTGCTCCGCGGGAAACTGGATCGTCACCTGCCCGCGTCGCGCCTTGTCGTCTTGCGTCTCCTGACGTTGGCCGCGCATGCGTCGCGAAGCGCCCGTCACGAGGAGGCCCTCGCCCTTGCCGGCGACGCGCTTCGGGTCGACCCGATGAACGTGGACGCGCTCCAGCGCCGGGTCGAGGCGAACAGATGCTTGAATCGCTTCGGCCCCATGCTCCGGGATCTAAACCGTCTTGTCGCATTAAATTCGAGAGATCCCCTCTCGTTATTGTTGCGCTCACGCGGTCGAAGAAATGCCTCCCAATTTTCCGGCGCGTTGCGTGATGCGCGTCTCGCATTGGCGGTCATGTCAGCGAATTCCCCGGAGGCGTGGGTCGCCTGCGCGGAGGCCTTGAGAAATCTTGGACGAGAAATGGAATCCGTAAATGCGGCGTCCGGCGCGATTCGTCTCAGGCCCAACTGGAGTTGGGCTTATGTCGTCCGAGGCAAGGCGTTTCGTCAATCGGGCAGGATTGCCTTGGCACGGGCGGATTTTGAGGCGGCGATTCGGTTGGATCCCGAGGACGCCAAGGCGCGTGGATGGCTGGCGGAAACGCTCAGAAAGGACGGCCGTATCGACGCCGCGGCGCGAATGGTTCGCGCGGCCGAAAAGCGGATGCCTGATTGCGCCTGGATCGTGGCGCTCGAGTCCGAAATCGACCGCGAGCGCGGCCGCTATTATTCGGCGCTTCGGCGCATCCGCCATGCGGTACGTTTGGATCCCCATGCGTGCTGTGCTCACGATTTCCTCGGCGATGATCCACCGCATGCAAAGCATGATGCCGCTTTTGCCTGGATATACGCTTTGCGCGGTGAAACGCATCGACAAGAGAAACGATGGGATAGGGCTCAGTCGGATTTGGAGTGGGCACTCCATCTTGATCCCGGGTGTTTTTGGGCGCGGGCATGGCTGGGGGAGTTGCTGTTGGCACGCGGAAACTCCAAGCAGGCCGCGCGGGAATTGCGCCGCGCGTTGCGGCTCGTGCCCTCGTTCGCGGACGGCTGGGTCTGGCTTGGCCGGGCGCTTTTGGAAGGCAATTATCGTAAACCGGCCCTGGCGGCTTTCGAGCGGGCGTCGCACGTCGAGCCGAAGAATCCGTGGGCTCTCATTGGGCGCGGAACCGCCGCTCAAAGCCTTGGCCAAGCGCGGCAGTCCGAACGGCTCTTCCGGCGCGCGCAAACGCTGGCTCCGACGCTGTTCGCCTCCGCGAGGAGCAACACGTGAAATTCGTTCTGCCCACGGTGAGGCTCGTCGCTGCGGTGGCCTATATATTCCTTTGGGCGGCGATAGGGTGGAGCGATTTCCGTTTCAAGAAAATAAAAACCCGGTCGATTTTTTATGGCACGCTTGGTGCGCTAGCGGGCTATGCGCTTCTGGCCTCCACCACGTGGTTCGGTCAGCACGGGATCGGCAGCCATTACTTGCAGGCTCATTACTACTTTGCGGCGGCGCAGAATGCCTTGATCTGCGCGCTGACCGCACTGGCGTTATGGTTTCTGGGCGTGTGGCCGGCCGGCGACGCGAAGCTCTTTATCCTGCTGGGCGTGCTTTATCCGCTGACCACCTTTTCGGACCCGAGCGATTTCCACCGCCTCTTTTTCTCCGCATTGGTGAATGCGTTCCTCCCGGCCAGCGTTTATGTGTTCATCCAGGCTGGAAAGCATGCCTTGGAAACGCGTCTTTTCCACCGGCGCCATTTTCTGGTGCAACTCGGCTGGCGTAAGGAGTTTTCTTTTCTTTTAAACGGAATGCGCGCGGGATTTTCTAGGTTATGGCTTCGTCGCAAGAGGGTTCTCGTAACGATTCGCAAGGACATTCGCCACCCGCGGGCTGTGGCTGAAGCGAGCGCGAAAGCCGTCGCCGGTCTTTTGATGATGTCGACCGTTTCGTATTACGCGGCCAGCCTTTTCACCTCACCTGTGCTCTATACCGCGTTATGGGCGGGTGCCTACTACGCATGGGCGAAGATCCCGTCGGCGGATCTGCGGCGGATGATCTCGTGGTGCGTCGCGATCGCGGTCGTTGTTCTGCTGCTGCACCATCCGCCTCAGGATATTTCCCGTTTGGTCCGGATCTTCGAGAACTTCGCTCTTTTTAGCCTGTTTTTCTATCTCTCTTCGGGTTGGGGTATAAAAATTCTCTCCGAGGATGCTAACACGGCGTATTTGCTGGCGTTCGTCGTGCCATTTGCCGGGATGCTCTTAGGCTTGATGGCATTTCTGCTGGGGTTTGCGCGCGCGGCGGGAGCGCAGACGCTTCTCATGATTGCCGCGATGGGCGGATTTCTCGGACTGAATCTGGCGCTGGTTCGCCTCTGGGACCATGAGGTGACGCCGCTCCATTTTGACTATGTGACGGTCAACGTCCTGCTGGCGCCCGAATTCATCAGAAAACTGCGCGCGGATGAGAGTTTCTTTAACGAACACTTTTCACGGCTTTATCCCGACGGCCTGACTAGCGAGCAGGTGTCCGCGCTCAAGGAGTGGTGCGCTCGCCATGGAGTCGAAAGGATCCAGCTCACGCCGACGATTTCTTTCGCTTCCTGGATATTTGTCGGCTTTTTTGCGACTTGGCTGTTGGGGGGGATGAATTATTTCGATCTGTTGCGCTAAGCGTGCGACGAGGATGCGTTGAGCTCGGACCGCCCGGCAACGGCGGAATGACGATGGACATCATGTGCTGGATCGAAGCTTGCCACTGTTTCAAGCGGCCCACCGCGCTTGTGCGCGTGAACCCGGCCCCTTGGTTGTCCGTGCATTTAACGCCGTAGACAGGATGTTGGCTCGGGTAAGCTTGAGCCAGTTTCTCGCAGATTTCAGCGAACCGGTTCACTGCGGCGATCTGATCAACGCAGAAAACGATCAGGGCGTTCTGAGAAAAGTGATAGCCTGGTTCCAAGAGTCTTTCCGCGTGGCAAACCTGGTAGCCGTTATTGAAGAGTCCTCGGTTTACCGGATGCAACTGGGCTATGATGCTGTCCACGGACGATACGGCGGCTATGAGCTCCCCGCTGTAGCCGCGCTTTTGGCAGTAGTTGGCCATGTTCAGCGCGTCGCTGTAGAGCCCTGGATGACCGTAAGTCACATAGGCGACGCTGCGGCCGCGCCGAAGCTGCTGGTGGAGGTCCTCGGCGGCGATTTTAAACCGTGTTTCGTAATCCATCTCCGCGAATCTCGCATCGCAGAATGTCCTGATATCGCGGCAAAAGGCCTCAAGAAATCCGCGGATTTTTTCACCATCGCCGTGGAAATAGTACGCCACGTCCGCTTGCTTTAGAATCTGAAGAGTGCGCAAGCTCGCATCTTGAGGCCGGTCGACTCCCAGGCCACAGAAATAAAGACGCCCGAGTCGTGCTTTCACGAATTATGACGACAGCTCGGGCGTCGTCACGGCGACGGCTTCGACTCCGGGAAGTCTTGCACCGTCCTCGGCGGTCAACTGCTCGGTCAGCCACGTCACGGGCTGGGGCTTGAAGGAGACCTCGACGAAGCTCCGGCATCCCGCAGCGTAGGCCGCGCGCACCGCGTCCAGGTGGCGCTCGCAGGCGACGGTCTGTTCGACGAGCAGTTCCCGGATGCGCGCGGGGTCCGTCTCCGCGCGGCCGGAGGTGCCCATGTACACGGGAACCTTCGGCGGCCGGACGTCCAGGCGCGCCAGCACGGCGCGCAGAGGGGCCTGCGCGGGCGCGAAAGCGGCGGTGTGATAAGGACCTTCCACCTTCAGTATCTTGACCTTGACCGGCCAGTCCTCGGCGCGCGCCTTGGCGGCGTAGGCCTCCAGTGCTGCGAGCGTGCCGCCGAGCGTGCCGCGGCCCACGGTGTTCCACAGGGCGACGGAGACCCCGGGAACCTCGCCGGCGGACTCCACGACGTCGCGGAAGTCGTCGGCGCTGACCGCGGCCAGGCCCATGGGCTCGGTAAACGCGGCGCAGCAGTCGGCGAAGGCCTTCGCGCGGGCGGCGATGAAGACGGCGGAGTCCTCGAGCGTGAGGCTCTCGGCGGCGACCAGGGCCGCGACCACGCCCATCGAGTGGCCGATCGCGCCGTCGAGCTCCAGTTCCGGGTGCGCGGCGCGCCAGACCAGCCAGTGCGCCACGTGGGAGGCGTGGATGGCGCGCTGGGCGTTGAAGGTCTTGGCCAGGACGTCGTCGGGCGTCGTCGTGAGCAATGCCTCCAGATCTGGGCCGAGGGAGGGCTTTAGGCGCTCGATGACGGCGCGCGCGGCGGGGCGCTTGAGCAGTTCAACGCCCATGCCCGCTTCCTGGACGGACTGGCCGGCGAACAGCGCGCAGACTTTTTGGCTCATGGAGTTCCCGCGTCGAAGGACTCCAGCGCGGAGCGCACGAGTCCCGGATTGGCGAGCGCGTCGAGGTGGTCGCCGGGCCAATGCGCGACGCTCACGCGCGCGCCCTCGGACTCCAGGCGCGCGACGCGGCTCAAGACGGCGGCCGGCGGTACGACCTGATCATTTTCGGCGTAACCGACGAACACGGGCACGCTGGGGTTGGGCGTGAATCCGCGCGTCTGTGCGTAGGCCCACAGCGACTCCTCGGTGTAGAGGTTGAGAAACTCGGGTGAAGCGGCGTCGGCGGTCAGTTCATCGGCGGCCGTCGAAAGCCCCAGCCCGCGCGCGGTCGCCGCCAGCTCCAGGACTCCGGGTGCCACGACCGACATCAGCCAGGAATCCCGCGCCGCGGTTCCGCCGGCGCTCGCCACGCCATACCAGTAGCGCGTCTGCGCGGCCAGCGCCTGCTCGGCGGCGGGCAGGTCGGCGGCCATGCCCGGCACGCCCGGGCAGACCAGCGCCAGCCAGCGCACTCGCGCCGGGTCCGGCGCGGTCAGCAGGAGCGCGCCCAAGGAGTAGCCAAGCACGCCGACGGGCTGTCCGCCGTCCAGGCGCAGGGCCTCGTCGACGGCCGCGGAGATGTCGGCCTGATTGACCGCGCCCACGTCGGCCGCGTCGACCGGGCCGATCGGGGAGCCGTAGCCGCGCCGTTCCAGGATCATCAGCGGCCGCCCGTTAAAGAAATCCCGCCAGCGGTCGAAACCTTCGGCACCGATGCCGAGCCCGTGCACCAGCACGACGGCCGGGCCCGAGCCGGGCCGGTATTCGTAGGACAGCGGCGTGCCGTCCGCGGCCACGAACGTCCCCTGGCTCCATGACGGCGGCACGGGCGGCGCCTGGGGCAGCGCCACATTCCTGCCCGCACCCGGAAAAACCGCCAGCGCCGCGGCCAGGAAGGCCTCGTTCATGCCTCTATTCTACCTCAATCCCGGGCCCCGCGTTCCGCGCGCCTACGAGACCATGAAGGCGCAGGCGGCGTAGCGGCCGGAGTGCGACAGGGTCAGGCTCCAGTCCTGGGGCTTGCCGCGCCAGAGGACGGTCGGCAGGCCGCCGTCCTCGGAGAGGGCGAGGGCGGCGGGGCCGCCCAGTTCGTCGTTGCAGGAGGCGATGAACTCCAGCGCGCGCTCGCGGGCGAACGCGCCGGGGGAAACTCCGGGCGGCACCTCGCAGATGTCCCAGACCACATCGCCCTCGGCGGTTTCGTCGCCGATGAAGCCGCCGCGCAGGACGGCCAGGCAGTGAAGCTTGTCCTCATCGTCGTCGGTGAAGCGCAGGTCCAACAGAAGCCCGGTGGGGACGTGGACGGCCTTGCGGCGGAACAAGTCGACCTCCAACTCGCGAAACGCGCCGTTGGGCATGGTCAGCCCCGCGCGCGCCAAGGCCTTGTGGCATGCCTCCTTGGCGGCGAAAACGCGCCAGAAGGTGCGGAAAAAATCCGCGCCGGACTTGGCGCGCAGGCCCGCCAGTTCTCGGGGCGTCAGGTGGCGCTCCAGCCACTCCGGATCGGCGTCGGACAGGTCTTCGGAGAAATTCTCCTGGAGCAGGGGCGCTTTCAAGTCGACGGCGTCGTTGCCCGCGCAATTCTTGGGGTGGGGGCAGTCGCGCCACCACTCGTTCTGCAGCGCGGCGATGCGGTCGAACAGGCGCTGGGAGACCTCGCGCGGGTTCGTCTCACCGGGGCGCGCGCCCTCGATCAGGTCGCAGTGCACGCGAAACACGGAGCCTTCGGGCGGGCGCACCGTGGTGGCCAGCTGTTCGTCGGCGCGCAGATAGACGCACAGAATTTTCGCGTTGGGCACATCGAGAGCCATGCGGCCGAGAAAATCCTTCGGGCGGCGCGCCTCGAACCAGCCGGAGCGCGAGCGGCCAGCCTCTGGATAGACGAACACTGAGCCGCCCTGGCGCAGGAGCCAGACGCATTTGTCGTAGGCTTTCTGTCGCCAGGCTTCGGAGGCCGCGTCCTCACCGCCGCGCAGGAACGGCACGCAGCGGCAGCAGTAGAGGAGCGCGCGGATGAAGCCCGCCTTGAAGGGACCGCCCAGCTTGTAGTAGTTCGTGTACTCGGGCGTGGACCATGGGATTAGACGGTCTTCCAGCACTCGCGACATGGGAAAGATCGCCCAATAGACCAGGAAGGAGTCGATCAAGGTTAGGTGGTTGGCCGCCCAAATGACCGGGCCGTCATGCGCGTCAAGCTTGGCCCATATCTCCGTGCGCAGGCGCGCGGCGTCTGCCAAGCCGTAGCGAAAACGAAGCCGCGCGGTCGCCGCCACGAAAAAAGACAGCGGAACGGCGACCGCGCGGCTGATCAGACGCTGGCGCCGGAGGTTTTTAAGGTCCTCGGGCGTCAGCGCCATTTAAGCGAGCGTCTGGGCCGCGGAGACGGCCTCCTGGAGGGCTTTGCGGACTTCGGCGACCTTCTGCTCCTCGATGGGGCGGCGCCGGCCGGCGGCCTCGGCCACGTCTTTGGAGACGCGCAGCTTCGCCGCGGACATCTTGAGGCGGGTGCGGACTTCGGCTTCCTCGGTGCGCAGTTTGGCAATGGCGGCGGCGTCGCCGCCGGAGGCGTGGCCCTTGATCTTGTCGAGCACGACGTTGAGTTCGTTGTCGAGAGCATCGCAGGAGGCCTTATCGTTCAGGTAGGTCTTCTGCTTGGCGGCGGAGAGTTTCGCCGCGTCAGCCAGCAGGGCGTCGTAGTCCCGCGCTTGCGCGGCGAGAGCCTTGACGTTGGCAATCGCGTCGGCGCGCTCCGTGCCCACAAGCTTTTCGGCCTTCGCGGTCATCTTCTTGAGCGCGTCGGCCATCTTCCAGCCGTCGCCGCAAGCCATGATGTAGGCAAACGAGACGACTTTATCGAGATACGACGCAGAGGACGGCATATGGCCCAGATCCATGAGCATCTTGACCGACAGGCCCGGCGTCGCGGCGAGCGCGTCCTGGCCGTCGAGGATGCGCAACTTGCCCAGTTCTCCGGGGGCCAGCTTGTACTCGGCCGAGCCGTCCGTGACGGGGATCTTGGTGGTGAGCTTGGTCAGGAACTGGCGTTCGATGGACATGGTGATGTCGGCCAGGTTCGACGACTCGATGCCCATGCCGATGATTTGGCCCAGGTAAGGCGTGTTGCCGTCGGCCTGGGCGAAGTTCGCCTCGTTGGTGGCGTACTTTTTGACGCCCGCCGTGATCCGCTTTTCCACCTCGTCGGGGGGCAAAGTGTTGATGTCCGTCGCCTCGATGACCGCCTGTTTGCGCATGAATGCCATATGGTTCGATCCTCCTGTCTTGCGTGATTATATTATTTCTTGCATGCTTCGGGATCGGCTATGAAGAAAAATCGAGCAGCAATGGCGTGGTGCAGACGCGCGATCCGAGCGCTTGGCCATCTTTCCGGATACGGACGACATTGTCTTCGATCCGAAGCTCGTTGCCGGCGCGTAAATTCTTGAGAAAATAATAGTCGCGCAGAGTCGGGGAAAAGCGCATGGCATTGTATTGAAGACGGTTCCTGCCATCCATCGCGCCTTCGAAGGAGGCGCAATGACCGTTATCGAAATAGAGGACGACCCCGCGTAGGGCCCGTTGCAGCCGTTGCGCCAGGTCGGGAGCGATCGACTCTATGAATTGGAAGAGCGCGTTCCCTCTGGAAAGGCTTTGAGCGCAGTCGTAGCTGCAGGGGTGCCACGGCAGAATATGAATCTTGGTTATGAAATTTACCGCGCCGCTGGCCGCCTGTACGCGTCCAGCGGTGTTGTAGGCATTATTGACAACAAACGAATGGGCGGTTGCCTGGCGAGTGTTGGCCTGAATGAGGGGAATTAGGTCTCCGACATGATCGGAATTATTAAATTTTAAAAAAAGCTTGACGCAACATCTTGGATAGCCCAAAAGCGAAAACATCTCCGGGCTTTCGCAGTCCGAAGCCCGTAGTGCCGCGGCTTGCCGAATCAGTATTTTTTGTTTTGAGAACATGATCTGTGCCAGATCACCTGAACGTGGGGCCGGAACATGCTCGAATTTTAATCCAAAAAAACCAGCGACCTTGGCGCAGTAGGCCAAATAGCTCGGTTCAAGAGGGCCGACGTTGATGTAAGCGACAGGCTTTAGGCCGGAGAGGATCGCCAAGACGTCTATGAGAAATAAATCCGGATAAGCGCAATCCAGAAACGCGCCATTGTGCCGCTTGAATCGAATGACTAATGGATCAAACGGTTTCTCGGATCCTCTATCTCCGGGAAAAAGAGGCTTTTGATCCAAGATCAACGGCCATCCCAGCGTTTGAAGAGCAGGCAGCCGTTGACGTCGCCGAAGCCGAAGCTGGCCTTGATCACGTATTCCAATTCCTTGACCTTCATTTCGTGGGGGATGCTGGCGCCGATGGGGATTTGAGGATGAACGTTCTCGGAGTTGATCGACGGATGCACGTAGCCGTGGACCAGCTGGTCGATCGCGGCGACGGACTCCAAAGCGCCGGCGGCGCCCAGGGTGTGGCCGATCATGGATTTCGTGGACTGGATCAGCGGGAACTGGTCCAGCGGCAGTTCCAGCGCCTTGATCCAAGAGCCGACTTCGCGCGGGTCCGCGCCGGTGGAGGTCAGATGGCCGTTGATTAAAGAAATGCGCTTGGGGTCCACGCCGGAGTCCTTGAGCACGCGTCGGATGCAGCGCGCCACGCCGTCCGGGTTGGGAAAGGTCATGGTGCCGCCGTCGCGCTGGCCGCCGGAGTTGCAGTAGGCGGCGACCAGTTCGACGAGAATCTTGGCGCCGCGCTTCTGCGCGTGCTCCAAGGTCTCCAGGCGCACCACGCCAGCACCCCCGGCCGGCACGAAGCCGCAGGCGCCGGCACCCATGGGCTGGGAGCCTTTCTCGGGCATGTCGTTGAACTTGGAGCACAGCACGTCGCGCATGGCGTCGAAGCCCGACCAGGTGCCCGCGTGCGTGCCCTCGGCGCCGCCCGCGTACATGGACTCCGAATAGCCCATCTGGAGATGCTTGAAGGCCTCGAAGATGGCCTCCGTGCCGGTGTTGCACGCGGAGGAGTTCGTCGTGGTCTGGCCGCCCAGGCCCAGGAACTTGCCCACCGCGACGGAGACGGAGCTTTCCATGATCTTGGGCACGATGTCGGTGCCCATCGGGCGCGCGCCCAGGCCCGGGTCCTGCGTGCCGGCGGCGCACAGCACGGGGGCCATCTCGTCGCACAAAGTGTCCATGCCGCCGATGCCGCAGCCGATGATCGCTCCGGTGTCCCAGTCCACGGGCGTGTCCTGGTAGCCCTTCTTGAGATCGACGCCCACGCCCGACATGCGCGCGGCCTCGACGGCGGCCATCGTCGCGTAGACCATGGCTTCGTTGAGCTTGGCCAGATCCGCCTCGGGGATCAGCGCCTCGGCCTCATCGGGCCCGACCGGCGGCTTGCCGCCGATCTGACAGGCGAAGTTCAAGGCCTTGAGCTCCTCGTGATGGGAGATGCCGGACTTGCCAGCCTTGAGCGCGGCGCGGTACGCGTCCAGGCCCAGGCCGTTGGGCGCGACGACGCCCAGGCCCGTGACGACGATTCGTTTCGGAAAGCTCAATTTCCCTCCGTGTTCTTCGGCACGAACATGCCGGCGGTGGTGCCGATAAAGACGGTCTCCCCGTCCTTCGGTCCGCCGTGGAACTGAATTTCGACTTCGCTGACCAATTTGTTGCCGCGGAAATAACCCGCGTCGCCGAAGGTCGCCTGCGCGATCACGCGCTCGCCCGGGCGCACTGGCTTTTTAAAGACGGCTTTTTCAACCGAGGTGAAGAAGCCCACCAACTGGCTGATCTCCGCGGGGCTGACGGTCTTGGCGATGTGGTAGATGCACCAGCCGACCGAACCCACCTGCGCGGCCATCTCGATGAGCTTGACGCCCGGCACCACCGGGTAGCCGGGGAAGTGCCCGTCGCAATCCTCGTCCTTCCACGTGTAGGTGCCGAGGATGTGCTCGTCATCGAGCTCCAGGATGTTGTCGACGAAGCGCATGGGACGCTGCTGGGGGATCATCTTCAAGACTTCGGCGGGGCTCAGGATGGTCATTAGAGGTGCATGCCTCCGTCCACGGCGATCACGGCGCCGTTGAGGTATTGGTTTTCGACGGCGTGCCACACGGTCTCGGCCACGGCCTCGGGCGAGCCGAAGGCGCCGAGGGCCACGTCCTTTTTGATGCCCGCGCGCTGGTCTTCGGGGATGCCCGCGGTCATGGCGGTCTCGATGAAGCCGGGGGCCACGGCGACCACGCGCAGGCCCTTGGGGCCCAGCTCCGCGGCGAACTGGAGCGTGAGCGCCTCCAGCGCGGCCTTCGAGGCGCGATACAGCGCGGAGCCGACCACGGCCTTGCGCGCCAGCACCGAGGAGATGTTGACGATGACGCCGGCCTCGTTGCGCGCCATCTCCTTGGCGAAGTCGCGCATCAGGAACAACGGCGCCTTGAGGTTGGTGCTGATGAGTTTATCGAAAGAGGCTTCGTCGACCATCAGCGCCGGTTCGTGCGGTTTGTCGATGCCGGCGTTGTTGATCAGGCAGAACGGCGAGCCTTTGGCCAGCACGGCGTCCAGGAGAGCCTTGCGGCCTTCGCCGGTGGAGAGATCGGCCTTCACCAGGAAGGATCCCGGGATGTCCGCCGCGACCGCCTTGGCCGCGGCCTCGTTGCCGTTGTAGTGAATGCAGACGGTCAACTGGCCGTCTGATTTGGCGTGGATCATCCTCGCGATCGCCGCGCCAATCCCGCCCGAGCCTCCCGTCACCACCGCGATGTCGGCCATGGTTATTCCTTAATTTTGAGTTTGCCGCCGAAGCCCATCTCGGAGGCCGCCGGATAGTCCGCGTAGCGGATATTCTTGTGACAGCCCACGTTGGCGTTGGCGCAGGACAGTATCCGGCGGCCGCCCGCGAAAACCTCCGCGTCGGCGCGCACGAACACGTCGCCGTTGGGCGCGCGTACGGACTTGAGTATGCGCAGGCGGTAATCGATGCGAGCGTCGCGCGGCGTCACCTCGCCGAAGAAGTCCACTCGCTCGAAGCCCAGCGCCCGGCCGGTGCCCGCGGAGCCGGACCAGGCGTGGTAGACGCCCATCAGCTGCCACACGCCGTCGACCAGCAGGGCCGCGGGTTTGACTCCGCCGTTCATCGGATAAAACCATTCGTCGGGTCCGTTGGCGCGCGTGGCCAGCACTTCGCCCTCGCCGGTGGCGGGATCGGCGACGATGCGGCGCACATCGGTGACCTCCAGCATTAGTGAATCGGGCAGAAGCGGCATCTCGGCGGGGGGGTCTTGGACCAATGTGCCGCGTGAGAGCGCGGTGACTTCCGGCGCGGAGAACGCGGCGCGGCGCGAGAATTCCGCCCAGGTCAGCGGCGCGCGATAGGGAGCCGTCAAGGCGTCCGGCAGGACGGGTGCCGCGGCGGGCTCGCCCTCCCAGAACGCCGTACCCGCTTGGGCCGCGTCGATGGTGTAGACCGGCATGCCGTCGACGCTCACGCCGGCCTTGGCCGTGATCAAGGATTCGTCTCCATCGCGCTCGATGGAGAGCACGTCGACCGTGTACATGACCTCTTTGTCGTGGGGCCGTATTTGCCCGAAGAAGGACACGCCTTCCATGCTCAGCGGCTTGAAGTTGCCGGACAGGCCGCGCCACGCCGCGAACAAGCGCAGGGCCTGCCACACGCCGTCAAGCCCCCAGCAGCCCGGCATCACCGGGTCGCCCAAAAAATGGCAGGCGTAGAACCAGTCGTCGTAGCGGTTGCGCCGCACCGCCTCGATGCGCCCCGTGCCGGCCGCCTCGTCCCAGCGGACAAGGCGAATTTCGTGGAACGGACGCAGCAGTCCCGTCGGCAGGATGGATAAATCCGGCGCGGCGTCGACCGTCACAGCACCTCCATGTATCCGCCGCCCCACGCCAGCCCCGCGCCCAGCACCGCGTAGACGATCTGGTCGCCCTTCTTGAACTTGTCCCAGTGCTGGGCGATGACCGAGGGCGCGCCGGCGGCGGCGATGTTGCCTTGGCTTTGGACGTTGCGCAGGTGGCGCTCGGCGGGCAGGCGCAGGTGGCCTAAGATTGAGTCCTGCATCACGTAGTTGGCCTGGTGGCTGACGGTGTAGACATCCTCGGCGTAGAGCTGTTTGGCCGCGGCGATGGCTTCGAACATCTCGACGGTCTTGCGGATGGAGAACTCGCGCACGGCGGTGCCGTCTTGGCGAAAGAGGCCGCAGGTGTCCACGGTGATGGCTTCGGCGTCCTTGGGGCTGGTGCCGAAGACCATCGGCTCCACGCGCAGGCGGCCGGGGTGGCGCGCAGAGCTGACCTGTGCCGCGGCGCCGTCGCCCCAGATATAGCCGTCGATGCTTTTAGGCGAATAATCGGTGCGGGTGGTGTAGGCGGAGCTCTGGACGGTCAGCACGTAGTCGGGCCAGTCGGCGGCGTTCATGTCGCCGAGAAGCTTCATGTGGCGCGCGAAAGAGGAGCAGGCGGAGTTGACGTCGATGTGCGGGCCGCCGCCGATGCCCAGGGCCTTGGCCACCGAGTTGGCCATGGTGGGCAGAAGATCGAAGGGGGTGTCGTTGTTGGCGACGACCATGCCGATCTGTTCCGGCTTGATGTTGGTGTGCGCGAGCGCGCGCTGGGCGGCGCGCACGGCCATGGTGACCGGGGTGTCGCCGAGATGCCGCGCGTGCGCGATGGCCGCCATCGGGTCCTTGTTTTTCGTGGACTTGATGTAGTCGCGTGACAGCACCGAGTAGCGCTTGTGGATGCCCAGGCGCGAGCGGTTCCAGTCCGGGCCTTTCTCCAGACCCACTTCCTTGTGGAGGAAGTCGTCATCGAGCACGTTTTGTGGAAGGGCCCAGCCCATCCCGTGGACGTAGAAGGGCTGGCTCATCAGAGGCCGGAGATGGCCTCGCCGCCGTCGACCCGCAGGATCGTGCCGTTGGCCCAGCGCAAGGTCGGGCCGCACAGTCCCAGGATCGTCTCGGCGACGTCCTCCGGCGTGGTCAGGCGGTGGAACGGGTTGCGGATGCGCGCCTGCGCCTTCATCAGGTCGAAGTTGGGGATGGCGTTGCCGGCGGGCGTGTCGGTGATGCCGGCCTGCACGATGTAGGACGACACCCCGTAGGGCGCCAGCTCCACGGCCATCGCGCGGCAGGACGCCTCCAGCGCCGTTTTCGCCGCGGAGACGGCCGCGTAGCCCTTCCACGCCACCTCGTTGCCCTCGGACGTCATGGCCACCACGCGCGCGTCCTTGGTGAACAGGCCTTCTTTACACAACTCCCTGCTCCACAGCAGGTAGTCGTAGCCCATCATGAAGATGGTCTTGGCCAGGTCGTCCTGCGTGAGCAGTTCCTCGCGGTAGGGGATGCGGCTGTCGGCGAGCGTGTGCAGGGCGTCGCAGCCCTTGTCGTGAAACGCAGTATTGACCGCGGCCTTGACCTTTTCGGCGGGCAGCCCCAGCGCGTCGGCCAGGCCTTGGATGGCGCGGCCGCGGAAATCCGGGGTCTTGTCCTCGATCATCAGGCGGCAGGAGCCGGCGGCGATGGACTGCATGAACAGGTGGACCTTTCCCGGGCCGGCGTTGGCCGTGATGCTCTCGAAGACCTCGCCGCGGCCCTCGTCGTCGAACAGGTTGACGTTGTGCGTGACCAGCTTGACGCCGGACTTGCGGATCTCGTCGAAGTGGGGCTTGATGACGCTCTCGACCGTGCCTTCCTTATCTTTATGTCCGATGAGGATGTTGAAGCCGGCGCGCGCCAGGCGCTTGGCCGTGGCCAGACCGAAGCCGGAGGAGCCGCCCAAGATGACGGCCCAGCGGTCCGAACCGTGGAAATCCAAAGGATTGCTGTCGTTCATGCCTACATTCTACCTTAGTTGACGCGCGCGGCCGTATTGACCCGCGTCAAAAAACGGCGATCGTGTGTCATAATATCGTCGATATTCCAAATATGCAGGAGGCTTCATGACTTCGATCCGCCGCCGCGCCCTGGTCGCCCTCGCCGCTCTTGCTTTATCCACGGCCGCCGCCGCCGCGCCTCACGCGCTGTGGTTGCGCCGGCAGAGACCGAGCGGATTTACCGCCGACGCGGTGGGCAAGGTCTTGTATTACGGCGGGCCGGTGATCCCCAACGCGAAGGTGTATGCGGTGTTCTGGGGGCCGAACGTGGACGCGCAGACCCAGTCGCAGATCGGGCCGTACTTCTCCGACATCCTTGACAGCACCTACATGGATTGGCTGTCCGAATACGACACGAATGTTCCCGCCGTCGACGGCCGCCCCGGCACGAACCAATCGATTGGTCGCGGCTCGTTCGCTGGAAGCGTGACCATCGCCCCGGCCAACGCGGCGACCAACCTGACCGACGCGATGATCCAGACCGAGCTCGACGCGCAGATCGCCTCGGGCAAATTGGCGAAGCCCGACGCGAACACGCTGTACATGATTTTCTTTCCGGCGGGGGTCAACATCTCCATCGGCAGCGGCAGCACGGGCGGCGGGTCGTGCTCGGACTTCTGCGCCTATCACGAAGGCTTCAAGTCCCCGCGCGACGGCTCCTCGATCTACTACGGCGTGATGCCGTCGTGCGGCGGCTTCGGCTGCGGCTCCGGCTTCGACGGCTTGGCGGCCAGCACGTCTCACGAACTGATCGAGGCCGTCACCGATCCGTTCCCGACCGATGGTTCCAACCCCGCCTATCCCCAGGCCTGGAACGACAACCAAGGCAATGAAGTGGCCGACCTCTGCGTCCAAGGCACCTCCACGGTGACCGGCGGCGGACTGACCAGCACCGTGCAGTGGATTTGGTCCAACGCCTTGGGCGCCTGCAACCAAGGCCCCTGGACGCACGGCCCTGCGGCTGCCGTATCGGCGGCCGTCGCCGGACTGCCCGTGCGCTCGGTGCGCGTTCCGCTCCTGGATTCCTTGCGCGGGACGTCGCCGGCCTCCTTGTTCGGCCGCTGACGCCGCGGACGTTTTTCTCGTCATCCCGAGTTGACGCCGCCGCCATGCGGCGGGCGTGTGGCCGCGCTATGATGACGACGCGTGCCTTTGGTGCAGCGGCTGCCTTCTGCCGCGTTGACGCCGCTCAATAGGACTTCCGTAGGCCCTCCGGCCCTGCAACGGGCTCGGAGGGCCCGCGGCGGCGGCGGCGTTTCGTGAGAGAATATCAGTAGTCATGAAAGCCTTCTTCACTTCTCTCCTTCTCGCGCTCCTCGCCTTCGCCGCGGCGCGGCCCGCGCGTGGCGCGCGTTCCCGGAACGAGGCGCGGGCGCCGGACGCAGGCGTCGGCGTTTCCCAGCCGTTCGCCGACGCGCGCACGCGGCGGCAGTTGGCGGGGCTTTTTACGCGCTATCTGAAAGAAGACGGCACGGGCAAGGACGAACTGCTTGCCGCCGTGCGCCGTCTCCCCTATTTCGCCGCCGCCGGAAAATTTCCCGAGCGTCTGATCGAATACCGCCAGCTTGAGCTGGGCGTGCGGCTGGCGCCCGACGCCGTGCGCGCCCACGTCCTGGCTCAAGCCCGGCGCTGAGACCTCTCGCACGGAATCTCTGGTCGCTCAGGGCCGAGGGACTAGAGAGGATTGCCGTCGACGTCCTTGCCGACGGAGTGGATCGTGCCGTAGTGGTGGGAGTAAATCGGCGCGTCGCCATTGAACGCATCGATGGGGACGGCCGGGATATAGCGCGGCACCAAATCTTCGAGCCGATCCGGGAATCGCCCGTGATCGGACCGGTAGGCTTGGGCGGCGGCCTCGACGGCTGCGGAGCTCAGGAGGAAGTCCGTCGTGCAGCGACGGCGAAAGATGTTGTCCGATTCGCTCAATGTAAGGCCGGCCAAGATTTTCGCGATCCTGTGCGAGTGTAGTCCGGATGGAGGCCAATCGACCGACGCAAGGCCCGCCGTCGTGCAAACCTTCGGCGCGCTTGCGATGAGCAAGCGGTCGACTGCGGCCTCCCATGCGTTCCAACGATTGGGTCTGTTGTTGGTTAGACCGGCCTTTGCGAAAGCGATCTCCATCCTTTGAAGCGGAGTAGGCTTTGGCCACAGCCGTTCGAGGAGTTCTGCCTGATGGTTATGCAAATAGGCCATCTCGCGGTATCTGTATCGGAAAGCGCTCTGGAGGCCTTCGGCTGCTCCGGATTTGGCGTTCAAGCGCCGCGCGGCCGCCAAAAGACGGCCGTGATCGACTCTGCCAGCGCGGACGATCCTCCGCGCGCGTGCCGCGCCGAGATCGATCAGCCCCATGCCGACCAAGCCATCGAGCAACTTCGGACCTTTTGCGAATATCCGTCCGACGTCGACGATGGTCAAATAAATCTCCAGGGCCTCCGTAATCCGTCCCTGCCGAGCCAGCACGTCAGCACGCAGCAGAGAGAGCTGCGCCGCGCTGTACACCGCCCAATACGGAGGTTCAGCGCCGGACCCCGGAAATGAGGGTACTGCGAGGTTAGGTTCCTGCATCGCGGAGCGGCGCGCCAACTCGGAGAACAGCGCCAATGTCTCCGTGCTTCGCGCCACGTAGCCTTGCACGACGGTCGCGCTGGAGATCGCGCCGTCGATCTGCCGGATGACGGTGTAGCGCTCGGCGCTGTTGAGGCGGGATGCTGCCGCAGAACGCATCACGACGGAGTAGGCGTTTTGTGTGTCCGGGATATGCGTGACGACAGGTAATAGATCGGTGTCGTATGCAGGCGGATCATCGTGCACGTAGTGGACGTATAAGAAAATAAAATAAATTGCCAAAACGATCGCCCATGCATGGGGAAATATTTTTTCTCCCCGAGAGCGCTTGCTCCAAGGCTTCTTGGTTAATATCCGGCGCAGCCATTGCCTCATGTTCACTTGCAGGGATGCGTTTCACGCAGCACGGTTCTTGGCGGCCCGGCTACAAGCTCGTCGCGTCCGCTGTGTAGACGCGGCACGGTCTCAGGCATTATGCGGCGTGACGGACGTCGACGGATAACGTCAATCCGGCCGCCTGGAGCAGATGCATCACGCTTTCCAAATGGGGATTGCCCCGATGGGACAGCATCTTGTACAGGCTTACGCGATTGAGCTTCGCCCGCCGCGAGATCGCGGACATCCCTTGGGCTTGCGCGACGTCGCGGAGCGCCAGGAGGAAGGTATCCAAGTTGTCCTCTTCGATCGCGGCGTTGATGTACTCGGCGGCTTCAGAAGGTTTCTTGAGCGCCTTCATCAGGCTGTCATGATATTTTTTTGCGGGCTGCATGGGTGCGCCTCCAATAATCGGCCCAATATTCATGGGCCGTTTTTATGTCTTTTGCCTGGGTGCTTTTGTCTCCGCCGCAGAGCAAGATAACCATCGCGTCTGCGACCTGGCCGAAATACACGCGGTAGCCGGGGCCGAAATCAATCTTAAGTTCAAAGACACCTTTTCCAACGGACTGGCGCTTGCCCAGGTTGCCCGCCCTGACGCGGGCGATTCTGGCGCGGATCTTCGCTCGACCGCGGATGTCTTTAAGCGCTTCCAGCCACTCCTCAAAGGGGCATCGGCCGGCCTCGGATTGGTAGAGGTATGCCTCTCGGGGCGTGGCTTCCATTCCAGATTAATTGTAGCCTTTGGACTACAATTTGTCAAGACGATTTCGACCTCATTCTCGCGCTCCTCGCCTTCGCCGCGGCGCGGCTTTTCACGCGCTAACTCAAGGAAGACGGCACGGGCAAGGACGAACTGCTCTCCGCCGTGCGCCGTCTCCCCTATTTCGCCGCCGCCGGAAAATTTCCCGAGCGCCTGATCGAATACCGCCAGCTTGAGCTGGGCGTGCGGCTGGCGCCCGACGCCGTGCGCGCCCACGTCCTGGCTCAAGCCCGGCGCTGAGCCCTGCGCTTGCCTTCATCGTTGACGCCGCGCGGTTTCAAAAGGTAGCCTGCGCGCCGGGCTCCATGTTATTTCTCATTCTGACGCTGGCCGCGCCCTTGCGCGCGCAGGACTTGCCGGCGCACGCGAAGCTGACCGACGAACTGGCCGCGTCGCTGGCGCTGGCGCGCAATCCGGAGGTGCGGGCGGCGCGCGCGCGCGCCGACGCGGCGCGGGCCGAATCGCGGCTGGATTGGCGTCCGCAGGACCCCCGCCTGACGGCGATGGATCTGTCCGGTCCCGGCGGGCGCAACAAGCAGATCGGCGTGGACTTCGACCTGTGGAGCCTGATCGGCTACTCGTCGCGGCGGCGCGCGGGCCAGGCGCAGCGGGCGCGGGCGGACGCGGAGCTGGCCGAGAGCGCGCTGGATCTGGCGGCCCAGGCCAAGGCCGCGTTCTACGAGGTGCAGGCGGCCAGCGCCAGCCTTTCGCTCAGCCGCGATCGGCTGCGGGCGGCGCGGGCGCTGGCGGACCTGGTGGACGCCCAGCGCGGCGCGGGCAACGTCGCGCTCTTGGACGCGGAGCGCCAGCGCGCGGACGCCGAGGAACGCGCGCTGGCCGTCGACGACGGCCGAGCACGGCTCGAGACGGCGCGCGCGCGTCTGGCGCGGCTGATGCGCGTGCCGG
>JAJXVH010000048.1 GCA_021782205.1 bacterium
GCCGCAGCGGCGGGCGCCAAGGCGGGCGCGGACAGGGCGGCCGCGACGGCCGGCAGCGCGGGCACGGCCGCGGCGGAGGCGCCGAGTGCTGTGGCGGGCACGGCGTCCGGCGCGACGAGGAGAGCGGCCCAGGAGGGGCCGGGAAGAGCCAGGACCAGCGCGAGGACGAGCCTCGGCGGCGAGCGCATCGGCCTCAGTGTATCAGCGCCGGCGCAGCGGCCCCATGGGCTTTCGGCCTAGCGCGGCTCCGTCAGAGGTCCCGACTCGGGCCGGGCCCTCCGGCCTAAGGCGCGGGCGGCGGCACGGTCTTGATATCGGCCTTGGCGCGCAGGGAGGCCATGTATTTGGGCGCGACCGCCTTGATCTTCTCGGAGAGCAGGGCCGCGCGCAGGTCGTCCTTGACCTGGTCGAAAACCGCGGGCTGGGCGGGGCGGCGGGCGAGGACCTGCAGGATATGCGAGCCGCGCTCGCCGGGGACGACGCGGATCTCTCCGGGCTTCATCGCGAAGGCCACCGCGTCGATCTCGGCCGGCAGCATGCCGTGCGGCACGAAGCCGTAGTCGCCGCCCGCCGACTTGCCGCTGGCGGCCAAGGAGTCTTCGCGCGCGAGCTTGGCGAAGTCGGCGCCGGCCTTGATCTGCGCGACGATCTTCTCGGCCTGCGCCTCGGTCGCGACCAGGATGTGGCGCAGGTGCACGGCTTCTGGCCGGCCCAGCTGGGCCTTGCGCTGGTCGAAGGCCTTGCGCACCTCCGCGTCGGTCACGCTGAGATTCTCGGCCTGTATCACCAGGCGCTCGCGCACGATCTCATCGGCGAGCTGCTCCTTGACCTTCGACAGAGACGAGCCCGCCTGCTCCAACTGGCTGAGAAACAGCTCCCGGCTGCCGAACTGGGACTGGAGCTTGGCCAGGCGACGCTCGATCTCCGCGTCGTCGGCGGTGACGCCGCGGTCCACGGCGGCCTGGCGCAGGAGCAGGTCGTCGATCATTTCGTCGACGGTCTGCTGGCCGTAGCGCTTGAGCAGGCGCTCGACCACCTCGGACTCGCGGATGGGGGTGCCGTTGACGCGGACCAGCTCCCGGTCGGCGGCGGACGCCGCGATGGAAAGCAGGAGGGGGAGGCTGGCGAAAATCAGTTTCATGAGCTATACCTCATAAGGTCTTTCCGGACATGATAGAATAATTCGCCGCATATGCTGAACTTCAATCCGCGCACGATCGAAAAAGTGGAGGACTCCCGGCTGAGGATCATTTGGGAGGACGGCCATGAAACCGACCTGGACTTCGCGTTCCTGCGGCGCCAGTGTCCCTGCGCCAACTGCAAGGACGAGTGGAGCGGCGAGCCTTTGATCGACCCGGCGGCCGTTCCCGACGTGCTGGGGGCCACGCGCGCGGACATCGTGGGCAACTACGCGCTGACCTTCTCTTTTGCCGACGGCCACGGCACCGGGATCTATCCGTTCGAGCTGCTGCGCAAGCTCTGCCGCTGCGACGAGTGCTCCTACCACTCCGGCTCGGAGACGAACTGATGCCCCCGAAAGGCCGGGTCCTGCTGGTCGGCGGCGACGCGACCTTGCTGGGGGAGATGACGCCGTCCATGTCGGGCCGCGAGTATGAGCTGGCGACCGTGCCGGACGCACGCCAGGCCGGCGTCAAGCTGGCCACCGAGGCTTTCGCCGCGCTGATCGTCGACTACGCGCGCGTGCCCGCGGCGGACCGCGAGGTGCTGGCCAAACTCCAGAAAGACCGCGGCGGGTTCCTCCTTGTCGGCGTCGAACCGACGCCGACGCTGTCTCCGTCGATGCCCGGGCCTTTGCGCCGCTTGCCCTGGCCGTTGCCGGCGCGCTTTCTCGACCAGGTCCGGGCTGTGGAAGTTCCGGTGATCTTCCTGGTGGAGCCGGCATTGTATGTTTCCGGCGGCATTCAGACGGCCCTACGCCAGTCCGGGATTCAATTTTTCCAGCTCGATGGGGAGCTGGGCCTCGTCGACATGATGCGCGAGCAGATGGCCAAGCTTGAACAACATCGGGCCAAGCCCAAGAAGACCGGTTTTTGGGATCGCCTATCGGGTTCCGGCGGCGGAGACGGTGGGGCTGCGGACGGCGGTGGTCTTCTCGGGCATATCGCCGCGGTGAAGTTCGCCGGAGCGGCGGCCGAGGCCGCGCAGGTTGACGCGCGCATCCGTCAGGCTTTGCCGAACGCTGTCGTCTATCATGTGACGGCCGTGGACGTGGTCCGGGCCGCCGTCGCGACTCTCAAGGGCGGGCAGACCGCCGTCGTTTCCCGCGAGCAGGCCGTGCGCATCGCCGAGATGCTGACCGATGCCGCCGCGGATTCCAAGTCGACGGCGCCGCGCGAAAAAGAGCGCCTGCTTCTCGTCGACAACGAGATGCCCACGCTGTCGCGTCTCAGCGAGACCTTGATCGCGCTCGGCTATGAGGTCGTGATCACGACCAAGGGCGAGGAAGCGCTGGAACTCGTCCAGAAAAAATTCGCTGAGAAGAATCCGTTCCATCTGGCCGCGATCGGCGGCTCGGCGCTGGAGACCACGAAGCTGTCGGGCGCGAACCTGGCGCTCAAGATGAAGGAGAAGGACAAGGACCTGCGCCTGGTATTGATGGTCGACCAGTTCCCGGCCGACGCCGCCCTCAAGGGCGTGAGCCGCGCCGTCGAGCTGGGCCTGGATGATGCGGTTCTTAAGCCCATCGACCCCGCGCGTCTGGTGCTCTCCATCCAGCGCGCGCTGGAGAAACGCTTCCTGATCGTCGAGAACGTGCGCCTGTTCGAGGCGGCCAAGGAATTGGCCGCGAAGCTCGCGCAGGTCAACGGCTTCCAGACCAAGTTCTTCGCGACCGTCGCGCACGACGTCAAAAACCCCTTGACCGCGATCCTGGGCTACTCGGAGGTGCTGGGCATGCGCCTCAAGGACAAGCCCGACGAGCTCAAGTGCGCGGCGCACATCCACAACGCGGCCAAGACCCTGAACCTGCTCGTCAGCGACTTGGTCGATCTCGCCGCCATCGAGTCCGGCAAGCTACGCGTGGAGATCGGCCAGCTCGACCTGGCGCAGGTGATCTCCGACGTGAAGTCCCGCGTGGAGATCGTCGCCGCGCGCAAGCAGCTGACCTTCTCGACGAACCTGCCGCCGGCGCTGCCCTTGCTCGCCGGCGACCCGCACCGCATCGGCCAGGTCGTGCAGAACCTCTGCACGAACGCGGTTCAGTACACGAAGGAAGGCGGCAAGATGGCCGTCGAGGTGCGCATCGACGGCGACTGGATCATCGTCGGCGTGCGCGACACCGGCATCGGCATCTCCAAAGAGGACCTGCCGCGCGTGTGGGAGCGCTTCTTCCAGACGAAGGAGGCGCAGACCATGCGCAAGGCCGGCTTCGGCCTGGGCCTGAAGATCGCGCGCGAGATCGTGCAGATGCACGGCGGCGACATGGGCATCGAGTCGGAACTGGGCGTGGGTTCGTTCTTCTTCTTCAAGCTTCCCGTTCCTAAGGGAGCCGCCGCGGTTCCCGTACCTGCCGGAACCGCGGTTCCCGCCGCGGCGGTGCCGCCGCCGTCCGGGACGGTGCCGCCGCCCGCGGCCGGCTTGGTCCCGACGCCGCCGCCCGCCGCGCGGCCTGGCAACGCGATCCCGCCGCCTCCGGCCACCGCGCCCGCGGGGCCCGTCCTGGGCCACGTGCCGCCTCCGCCGACGGGTCCGGCGGCGAAGATCCCGAAGCCTCCGCCGAAGGCCTAGCCGTGCCGTTGTCCGAGCTCGGAGCCGCCGTCGCGCCCGGGTCCTTGCTGACGTCCGCCGCGGATCTGGCGACGTACTCCTACGACGGCGCGCTGGAGCGCGCGCGCCCCGACGCGGTGCTGGTCGCGCGCTCGGCCGAGGACGTGCGCCGCGCCGTGGCCTGGTGCGCGGCCGAGAAGGTCCCTTTCGTGGCGCGCGGCGCGGGCACCAACCTGTCGGGCGGCTGCGTGCCGCTGCGCGGCGGGCTGGTGATCTCGCTGGCGCGGCTGGACCGCATCGTGTCCATCGACGCGGACGCGCGCGTGGCCTGCGTGGAGCCGGGCGTGGTCAACCTGTCCTTGCAGAAGGCGGCCGAGAAGCTGGGGCTGTTCTATGCGCCCGATCCCGCCAGCTTCCGCGTCTCCACGATCGGCGGCAACGCCGCCGAGAACGCGGGCGGGCCGCGCTGCCTGAAATACGGCGTGACCACCAACCACGTGCTCGCCGTCGAGGCGGTGATGCCGGACGCGAGCGTCGCGCGGTTTTCGCTGGAAGACGACGGGCCGGAACTGCTGAGCCTGCTGATCGGCGCCGAGGGCACGCTTGGTGTCCTGATCAAGCTGTGGGTCAAGCTGATGCCCCTGCCCGAGGAGACGCGCACGCTTCTGGCGGGTTTCGCCTCCGTCGACGCGGCGATCGCCTGCGTGTCGGCGGTGATCGCCGCGGGCGTGGTGCCGCGGGCGCTGGAGGCGATGGACCGCGACACCGTGGCCTCGGTCGAGGTCGGCCGCGACCTGGGCTATCCCAAAGACCCGGCGGTGCTGCTCATCGAGCTGGACGGCGCGGCCTCCGCCGTCGCGCGCGACGCGGCCGAAGTGGAACGCTTGTGCCGCGAAAGCGGCGCGGCCAACCTGCGCGCCGCGGCGGACGCGGTCGAGCGCGAGCGTCTTTGGGAAGGGCGGCGCGGCGCGTATTCGGCGCTGGCGCGCTTGGCGCCGAACGTTCTGGTCGAAGACGGCGTGGTGCCGCGCGACAAGCTGCCGGAGATCGCGCGCCGCATTCAGGAGATCGCGGCCCGGCACCGGGTCAAGGCGTATCTGCTCTTCCACGCGGGCGACGGCAACATCCATCCGAACATCGCCTTCGACGAGCGCGACAAGGAGGAAACCGCGCGGGTGAAGGCCGCCGGCCACGAGATGCTGCAGGCGTGCGTGGAGCTGGGCGGCTCGCTGTCCGGCGAGCACGGCATCGGCTGCGACAAGCGCGACGCGATGGCCTGGCTTTTCGACGCGCCCGCGCTGGCGCTGTTTCGCCGCGTCAAGGACGCGCTGGACCCGGATCGTCTGGCCAATCCCGACAAACTGTTTCCGCTCGCCGGAGCGGCGGCGAGCGAAAATTCCTTCATCAAGCGGCCCGCGGCCGCGGCGCTCTCGGCGCAGGCGCGGCTTCTCGTCGACAAGATTCGCGAAGCTCCGGCCGCGGCGGGCTTTCGCGTGCGCGGGGCCGGGACGCGCTGGCCCGCGCCCACTCCGTCCGGCGCCGTCGAACTGCTCACCACGGGCCTCAACCGGATCGTGGAACTGGACCGGGGAAATTTCACTTTGACCGTCGAAGCGGGGATCTCCCTGCGCGAGCTCCACGCGGGGCTGGCCGCGCAGAAACTCTTCGTGCGCCTGCCCGACGCCGGGGGCACGCTCGGCGGACTGCTGGCCGCGCGCCCTCAGGCGGACATCCGCGAGGACCTGCTCGGCCTGCGCGTGCTCCTCTCCAGCGGCGACGTCGTGGAACTGGGCGGCAAGGTGGTCAAGAACGTGGCCGGCTACGACCTGTCGCGCCTCCTGTTGGGAACCTGGGGCACGTTCGCGGTGATTTTGGAAGCGACGTTCAAGCTCCACGCGCGCCCGCCGAAGCTCTCCGCGGCGGCGGTCCCGTCCGTCCCGCCGCGGCGCTGGAGCCCCTGGGCGCTGAAGGCGCGCGCCGCCTTCGACCCGGGCGGTCGGTTCAATCCGGAATTGATCGGCTGACCCCGCGGCACCGCGGCGTTCGGGGGTATAATGACTCCATGGCCGAGATTTTGGGGCGTCTGCTGACGGACCTGGGGGAGCGCTCCGCCTACGACGCCGCCAGCCAGTGCTCGCGCTGCGGCTACTGCGAGCAGGCCTGCCCCACCTACGCGGCGACCGGGCGCGAGGCGCAGTCGCCGCGCGGGCGCAACCAGATCGTGCGGCTGATGCTGGAAGGAAAGCTGGACGATCCGGCCGCGGCGCAAGAAGCGCTGTCGACGTGCCTGCTGTGCGGCGCGTGCACGACGGCGTGCTATGCGAAGGTCGCGGTGCCGGACATCGTGCTGGAAGGCCGTCGGGCGCTTCGGCCCAAGACCCACTGGCTGGTCAAGGCCGTCGCGCGCCTGCAGGTCCGCAGTCCGCGCGGTTTGGCGCGCCTGCTCAAGCTCGGCTACAGCCTCAAACGCCTGGGGCTTTCGCGGCCGGCGCGGCCGCTGCTGCGCGCGCTGGGCCTGTCGGTGCTGGCGGAGATGGACGAGCACGTGGAGACGGTCCCCGCGCGCACGTTCGACGACGAACACGCGCGCGCGCGTCCGCCCGAGGGCAAGAGCTGGCTCTACTTCGCGCCGTGCGGGCCGCGCTACCTGTTTCCGCGCGTGGCCGCGGCGACGTGGGCGGTTCTGGAGCGGCTGAAAGGCCCGGGACGCTTTCTTGAAAATCATTGCTGCGGACTGCTGGCGCATAACTACGGCGACCTGGAAAACGCGCGCGAGCTGGCGCGGCGCAATATCGAGACGGCGGAGAACTCCGGCGGGGAGCCGGTGGTCGCGGACTGCTCCTCGTGCGCGGCCTTCCTGAAATCATACCCGCAGCTCTTTCTCAAGCCCGCGGACGCGGGCTGGCGCGCGCGCGCGGTCCGGTTTGCGGCGCGCGTGCGCGACGTCGTCGAGGTCTACGACGGTGCCGCCGGCGCGCTTCCGGCGGGCGGCGAGCCCGGCGCGGCCGTCTGGCACGACTCCTGCCGCGCGCTCAACGGCGAAGGGCTCAAGGACGCGCCGCGCCGCGTGCTGCGCGCGGTCGCGGGCGCGAGCTGCCGCGAGATGCCGGGCGCGGATCAATGCTGCGGCGGCGCCGGCGCGTTCGCCTTCGTCCATCCGGAGCTGTCCGACGAACTCCTGCGCAAGAAGATCTCGGGTGCCGCGGCGGCGCAGGCGCGGCTGGTCGTGACCAGCTCGACGTCGTGCCTGATCCAGCTTGCCCGCGGATTGCGTAAATACTATTCTGACGCCGAAGTGATGCATATTTCCGAGTACGTCGCTCGGGCCCTGGGGGTCCGCCGTGGGTCGTAGGCAGGAGCTCGAGAAGCGCCAGTCACTTTTGGCGCGCTTCGGCCGCATGATCGCGGCCGAGAGCCATCTCGACGACCTGCTGATGATCATCGCCGAGGAGGTGCGCAACATCCTGGGCGCGGACCGCTGCTCGGTGTTCCTGGTCGACGGCTACAAGGGCGAACTGTGGACCAAGGTCGCGCTGGGTCTGGAGGAGAAGATCCTGCGCATTCCCTTGGGCCAGGGCATCGCGGGCTTCGTGGCCAAGACGGGTTCCGCGGTCAACATCCGCGACGCCTATAAGGACACCCGCTTCGCCCAGGACCTGGACCGCATCACCGGCTATCAGACGCGCACGGTGCTGGCCGTCCCCCTGCGCGGGCGCGACGGCAAGGCGCTGGGCGTCTTCGAGGTGCTCAACAAGAGCCGCGGGCCCTTCACCGAGGAAGACGAGGGCCTGCTGCGCATCCTCGCGACCATGGCGGGCAGCTTCATCGAGACCGCCACGCTCTACGAGGACCTGCGGCGCTCGCACTTGGAGACGATCTACCGCATGGCCTTGGTCGCCGAATACCGCGACCAGGAAGACACCGGCCGCCACCTGCGGCGCATGTCGCGCTTCTCCGGCATCCTCGCCCTGGGCATGGGCCTCTCCGCGCAGGAGGCCGAGGACATCCGCTACGCCGCCCCCCTGCACGACATCGGCAAGGTCGCCATCCCGGACTCCATCCTGCGCAAGCCCGCCAAGCTCACGCCGGAGGAGTTCGAGGAGATGAAGAAGCACACGGTCTACGGCGCCAAGATGCTGATCAACGCCGAAAGCCGCCTCCTGCGCCTGGCCGCCAAGATCGCCGTCGGCCACCACGAGTGGTACGACGGCACCGGCTACCCGTCCGGCCTCAAGGGCGAGGCGATTTCGCTGGAGGCGCGCATCGTCACGGTGGCCGACGTGTTCGACGCGCTGTCGTCCAAGCGCGTCTACAAGGGTGCCTGGACCGTGGAGGACGCCCTCAAATATATCGAGGAACGCTCCGGCCGCCAGTTCGACCCCCAGGTGGTCGCCGTCCTGCGCGAGCGCTTCCCCGAGATCCTCCAGGCGCGCGACGAGGAGAACTCCCGCCTGCTCGCCGACGAGGAACGCGCCCCGTCGCAGGACGCGCACGGCAACGGCGCGCGGCCGGCTTGACAGCCCCCGTCGAGCCTGCTATCATGAAAACGTCGCTTCCCGAGGAGAATTCCCGATGTCCGAAATCCAGCTGACCGACGACACCTTCGACAAGGAGGTCCTGCAGAGCACCCAGCCCGTGCTGGTGGATTTCTGGGCGCCGTGGTGCGGTCCGTGCCGGATGCTGGGTCCGGTCGTCGAGGAGATCGCCAAGGAGTACTCGGGCAAGGTGAAGGTCGCCAAGCTCAACACCGACGAGCACCCCAACGCGCCGGGCCGCTACCGCATCTCGGCCATTCCCACGCTTTTGTTCTTCAAGGACGGCAAGCTGGCCGAGCAACGCGTCGGCGTGCTGTCCAAGGCCGACATCAAGAAGCTGCTTGACGGCCTGCTGTCCGCGTAAGTCCGCGCCCGCCGTTCGTCGTCTGCCGCATTTTCGACCGTCCGGTCGATGAAACCCCGTCTCTACCTCGTCGACGCCCACGCCTACCTCCACAGGGCCTATCACGCGCTTCCCCCGCTGACGAACTCCCGGGGGGAGCCGGTCGGAGCCCTTTACGGCTTTGCGCGCACCTTGATCCAGATTCTGCGCCGCGACAAGCCCGAGGGCGTGGCCGTCTGCTTCGACGTTCCGGGGCCGACGTTTCGCGACAAGATGTACAAGGAGTATAAGGCCACGCGCCAGGAGATCGACGGCGACTTGATCGCCCAGCTCAAGCAGGCGCGGCCGCTGGCGGAGACGCTGGGCTTCAAGTGCCTGGAAAAGCAGGGCTTCGAGGCCGACGACGTGATGGCGACCATGGCGCGCAAGGCGGTGAAGCACGGCTGGGACGCGGTGCTGGTCACGGGAGATAAAGACGCTCTGCAGCTGGTGAGTCCCGGAATACGCGTCTTCAACGTTTCAAAAAATCTTTGGATGGACCCGCCCCAGGTCGAGGAGAAGTTCGGCGTCGCGCCGGCGTCCGTGCGCGACTATTTGGCCATCGTCGGAGATTCCTCGGACAACGTGCCGGGCGTTAAGGGCGTGGGGCCGGTGGGGGCGGTCAAGCTGATCAAGGCCTACGGCTCGCTGAAAGGGGCCATCGCCGCGGCCAAGAAGGGCGACCAGGCGCTGACGCCGAAGCTGGCCGCGGCGCTGAAGGACGGCGAGAAGACGGCCGAGCTCTCTCTGGATCTGATCGCGCTCGACGAGAAAGTGCCGCTGGACGCCGAGCCCGAGGACTGCCGCGTGGCCGCGCCGGACCCCGTGGCGCTGGGCGAGGGCCTGGCGCGCTTCGAGTTCCGCGCGCTGGCCAAGGAACTGGGCGCGAACATCCCGGAAGCCTCCGCCGCCGCTCCCGCTCCCGCGCCCGCGTCGGCCGCGGTCGGTCCGGCCGCGGCGGAGACCCGCCCGGCCGAGAAAGTCGAATTCAAGGTCCTGGCCAGGGAACTGTCCAAGACCCCGGTCGTCGTGGTCTGCGCCGTGCCCGACGCCGCGGGCGAAGGCGAATTGCTGACGACCTCGCGCGTGCGCGTGGCGCTGGGTCTGGAGGACGGGCGCATTGCCGTACTCGACGAGTCCGGCGCGCGCGACAAGGCCGCGGTCGCCGCTTTGGCGGGAAAGGCGCTCAAGGTGGGCTGGGACCTGAAGGCCGCGCGCGCGGCCCTGGACCGAGCGGGCCTGGAGCTGGCGGGTCCGGACTTCGACGCGCGCCTGGCGGCCTTCTGCCTGGACCCGGCGTCGGCGCGCGACCCCAAGGACGCGGACGCCGAGGCCGCGGCGCTGGCGCGCGCGGCGTCCTGCCTGAACCGCGAGTCCCAGCTTGCGCGCATGCGCGAGCTCAAGGTGCTGGCGCTCTTCGAGGACGTGGAAATGCCGCTGTCGGCGGTCCTGCGCGACATGGAACGCGCGGGCATCCTGGTCGACGAGAAATATCTCAAGGATCTGTCGAAGGAGTTCGAGGCGTCGCTGAAGGCTTTGCAGAAGGAGATCGACGCGCTGGCCGGCGCGCCGCTCAACGCGCAGTCGCCCAAGCAGTTGGGAGAACTTCTGTTCGACAAGCTGGGCCTGCCGGTCCTGCACAAGACCGCCAAGGGCGGCCGCTCCGTCGACGAGGAGACCTTGCACGCGCTCGCGTCCCAGCATGCCCTGCCGGGCAAGGTCCTGGAATTCCGGGAGATCGCCAAGCTTGAGTCCACCTACGTGCGCGGCCTGCTGGAGCGCCTGGACCCGAAGACCAAGCGCGTGCACACGACCTTCGACCAGACCGGCGCGCTCACCGGCCGGCTGTCCAGCCTGGATCCGAACCTGCAGAACATCCCGGTGCGCACCGAGGCCGGCCGCCGCATCCGCCGCGCGTTCGTGGCGTCCAAAGGCACGGTCCTGCTGTCGGCCGACTACTCGCAGATCGATCTGCGCGTGCTGGCGCACGAATCCGGCGACGAGACGCTGACGCGTTCCTTCATGAACGGCGAGGACATCCACAAGCGCACGGCCTGCGAGGTGTTCCACGTCAGCCCCGAGGCGCTGACCGCCGACCAGCGCCGCGCGGCCAAGGCGATCAACTTCGGCATCGTCTACGGCCAGACCGCGTTCGGCCTGGCCAATCAATTGGGCATACCGCAGGCAGAGGCGGGCGCCTACATCAAGCGCTACCTGGAGCGCTATCCCGGCGTGTCGGCCTGGGTCGAGAAGAATCTCGCGCAGGCCAAGAAGGACGGCTACGTGCGGACCTTGCTCGGGCGCGTGCGCTGGATACCGGAGCTGGCCGTCAAGAACGCCGCGGTGCGCCAGTTCGGCGAGCGCGCCGCGCGCAACACGCCCATTCAAGGCGGCTCGGCCGACATCATCAAGCGGGCCATGCTGGACGTCGCCCGGGAGCTTGCCAAAGGCAGGCGCGGCGCCGCCATGCTCCTGCAGGTCCACGACGAACTGGTCTTCGAGGTGGACGCGCCGCGCGCCGCGGAGTTCGCGGCCTGGGTTCGTGGCGTGATGGAAAACGCGGTGAAGCTGAACGTGCCGCTGGTCGTCGACGTGAAGGCGGGCCCGAATTGGCAGGACATGGAGAAAATCAAGTGAGCCGCGTCTTCCGCCACGATCCCATCAATTTCGGCGCCATGCCTCCGGCCATCAAGGGCCTGCTGGTCGCCACGGTCGCGGGCTTCCTGCTCTCCAAGCTGGCCGGACCGCAGGTGCTGGACTTGTTCGGCCTGGTGCCCCAGCACACGGTCTTCGACCGCTGGGTCTGGCAGCCGTTCACCTACCTGTTCCTGCACGCCGACATCTGGCACCTGCTCTTCAACCTGTTCGCGCTGTGGATGTTCGGCATGCCGGTGGAGGCGCAGTGGGGGCCGGCGGAATTCCTCAAGTATTACTTCCTCTGCGGCGTCGGCGGCGCGCTGCTGACCTGCGCGCTGACGCCGCACTCGGCCATACCCGTGATCGGCGCGTCGGCGTCGGTCTACGGCATGCTGGTGGCCTTCGCGATGCTGTATCCGGACGCGGTGGTTTACCTCTATTTCCTGATCCCGGTGAAGGCGGCGCACATGGCGATCCTGTTCGGCGCGCTGGAGTTCTTCGCCGGCGCGACCAACGCCACGCCCGCCGTCGCGCGCTTCGCGCATCTGGGCGGCATGATCACGGGCTATATCTATATCCGCTGGTGGTTCACGTGGAAGGTCCACGCGAAATCGTTGGCCAAGGGCCTGGTCGAGCGCGAGGAAGCGCCGCCCGCGCGCGCGCCGCGCCGCGCCGCGCCGTCCGCGCCCGCCCGCGAGCCGGAAACCGACGCCATGGGCGAGGTCGACCGGATCCTCGACAAGATTTTGTCCGACGGCCTGGAGTCCCTGACCGACGACGAGCGCGAGGTCATGCGCCGCTACTCCAGCAAGGAGAAGCCGTCGTGAAGCCGCCGCGCTTCGTCGTGGGGCTGACCGGGGGCATCGGCACCGGCAAGTCCACGGCGCTGGCGGAATTTTCGCGGCGCGGGGCGGCGGTGGTGAGCCTGGACGAGATCGCGCGCGCGCAGGTGGGGCCGGGCGGGGCAGGCTGGAAAATGATCGTACGCGCGTTCGGCCGCGGCGTGCTGGACGCATCGGGCGAAGTGGACCGGCGCGCGCTGGGCGCGCGGGTGTTCCGCGACGCCGCGGCGCGCCGTCGCCTGGAGCGCGCGACGCACCCTTTGATCCTGCGCGAGCTGGACAAGCGCACCGCGCGCCTGTCCGGCGTGGTGGTCGTCGACGTGCCCCTGCTTTTCGAAAAGCGGCTTGAGCGCCGCTTCGACGCGACCGTGTTGGTCGCCTGCCGCCCCGCCGAGCAACTGCGGCGCGTGCGCCGCCGCGACCGGCTGAGCGCCGCCGAGGCGGCGCGCCGCATCCGCGCGCAGTGGCCTTTGCGGCGCAAGCGCGCGCGGGCCGACTTCACCTTGGACAACGATGCAAGCCGCAAAGCCCTGAACGCCCAAGTCCGCCGCCTGCAGGCGGGCCTGTCTTTGCTTTATGGAGGAACGCCGAATGGAAACGCCGACGAAAAGCCCTGAGACGCCCCATCCCGCCGCGGCCGCGCCCGCGGCGGCGGCCCCGCCCCAGGCGCTGGAGACCGCGGAGCTGGCCAAGAAGACCATCGCCCAGCTCAACGCGATCGCGGCCGAGCTGAAGCTCGAGGGCGTCAGCGGCCTGCGCAAGCAGGAGCTCATCGCCAAGATCGTCGAGGGCCAGCTCAAGGCCAACGGGATGATCTTCGACGAGGGCGTGCTGGAGGTCCTGCCCGACGGCTTCGGCTTCCTGCGCTCGCCGGACTACAGCTACCTGGCCGGGCCCGACGACATCTACATGTCGCCGTCGCAGATCAAGAAGTTCGGCCTGCGCAAGGGCGACACGGTGGCGGGCTTCGTGCGCCCGCCCAAGGACGGCGAGCGCTTCTTCGCCCTGCTCCAGGTCAAGCGCATCAACGGCGTGGACGCGGAGCTGCTCAAGGACCGGCCGCTGTTCGACAACCTGACGCCGCTGCATCCCGATGAGGCCTATCATCTGGAAACCACGCGCGAGGAAGTCACCACGCGGCTGATGGACCTGATCTGCCCCATCGGCAAGGGCCAGCGCGGGCTGATCGTGGCCCCGCCGAAGACCGGCAAGACCGTCATATTGCAGAAGTTGGCCAACGCGATCGCCAAGAACCACCCGCAGACGGTGATCTTGGTCCTGCTCATCGACGAACGCCCGGAGGAAGTCACCGAGTGCAAGCGCACGATCAAGGGAGAGGTCATCGCCTCCACCTTCGACGAGCCCGCCGAGCGCCACGTCACCGTCTCCGAGATGGTTTTGGAAAAAGCCAAGCGCCAAGTCGAACTCGGCAAGGACGTGGTGATCCTGCTGGACTCCATCACGCGCCTGGCACGCGCCTACAACACCTGCACGCCGTCCTCGGGCCGCGTGCTGTCGGGGGGGCTTGAGGCGACGTCGCTCCAGCGTCCCAAGCGCTTCCTGGGCGCCGCGCGCAACGTGGAGGAAGGCGGCAGCCTGACCATTCTGGCCACCGCGCTGATCGAGACGGGCTCGCGCATGGACGAGGTGATCTTCGAGGAGTTCAAGGGCACGGGCAACTCCGAGGTGTATCTGGACCGCAAGCTCGCCGACCGGCGCATGTTTCCGGCCATCGAGATCAACCGCACCGGCACGCGCAAGGAAGAGCTGCTGATGAGCGAGGACGACATCAACAAGGTCTACATCCTGCGCAAGGTGCTCGCCCCCTTGGGCTCGGTGGAGGCGATGGACCTGCTGCGCGACAAGATCCTGTCGACGAAGACCAACAAGGACTTCATGAAGTCGATGGAGCTGTCGAACATGGCCGGCTGATGCGCGGCGCTTGCCTCGCCGTCTTGTTCGTCTGCGCCGCGCGCGCCCAAACCGCGGCGCCTTTGGCCTTGGAATTCGCGCGCTTCTCGGTGCTGACTCCGCCGGGCCCCGACGAGCCCGCGCCGGAGGTGTTCGCCAAGTCGCGGCGCCTGCTCTACGCCGTGCACCGCGTGGCGAAGGGGGAGACCAGCGCGGCGCGCCTAGCCAAGGCCTACGGCTGCGCGCTGAGCACCTTGCAGGCCACCAACAACAACGAGTTCTTCCTGATGTATCCCGGCATGCGCGTGACGGTGCTCAACCGCGACGGAGAGCTCTACACGGTGCACCGGGACTCGGAGACCCTCGACCAAGTGGTCGCCAAGTTCCGTTCCGGCGCGGCCGCGCGCCGGGAGTTCAAGGAGGTGGTCGTGCGCGCCAACGACCTGCCCGGCATCGCGCTGCTCGCTCCCTTCGTGCTGGAGCGCGGCGACCATCTGCTCATTCCCGGCGTCAAGGTGCGCTTCGACACCTACCGCTTCCCGTTCCAGTCCGCGTCCTGGCCGCGCATCTCCTCGGGCTTCGGCTATCGCTTCCATCCCATCCTCCACCGCATGCGTTTCCACGACGGCTTCGACATCCCCAAGCCCTACGGCACGCCGGTCTATCCGGCGCGCTCCGGCCGCGTGACGATGGCCGGCTGGCACGAGGGCTACGGCATGCTCATCGAGATCCGCCATCCCAACGGCGAGTCGACGCGCTACGGCCATCTCTCCAAGATCTACGTCAAGATGGGCGACCGCGTGGAGCGCGGGCGCACCTTGATCGGCCGCGTGGGCTCCACGGGCATCTCCACGGGCCCGCACCTGCATTTCGAGGTGCGCGACAAGCACGGCAACCCGGTCAACCCGAAGACGGCCATCGGCCGCTCCACGGTGCGCGGCGTCAAGCGCAAATGAAGCTCCACGTCCTCGAATCCGGCGACCCGCGCGGCCTGCCGGTCGTCCTTCTGCACGCGTTTCCGCTCTCGGGTGCCATGTGGGAGCCTCAGCGCGGCGCGCTGAAGCAATTCCGCGCTCTCTCCGTCGACCTGCGCGGCTTCGGCGGCACGCCGCCGTCTTTTCCGTGGTTCATCGAGCACGCCGTCGACGACGTGTTCGAGACGCTGACGGCGCGGGGCGTCGAGAAGGCCGTGTTCGTGGGCCTGTCCATGGGCGGCTACGTCGCCCTGCGCGCCGTCGAGAAATCCCCGTCGCGCGTCCGGGCGCTGGTCCTTTGCGACACGCGCGCCGAGGCCGACGGCAACGAAGCCAAGGTCAAGCGCGCCGCCGCCGTCGACCTCGCGCGCGCGCGCGGCACGGCCGCCTTCGTCCGCCCGTTCCTGAACGACGCGCTGGCGCCGAAGACCCTCGCCGAAAAGCCCGGCGTGTTCGAGTTCCTGCGCGGCTTGGCCGAAACGGCCGCGCCCGAGTCCGTGACGGCCGCGCTGGCCGCCCTGGCCGCGCGCCCCGACATGACCGCCGCCCTGCCGCGGATCACCGTGCCCACCTGCGTGCTGGTCGGCGCGCAGGACAAGATCACGCCGCTGGCGCTGGCCGAAGCCATGCGCTCGCGCGTGCCCGGCGCCGAGCTCCACGTCATCGCCGACGCCGGTCATTTCTCGAACGCGGAGAACCCCGCCGCCTTCAACGACCGCCTGGTCTCCTTCCTGAACCGGCTTTAGCGCGGATGCGGAAAAGCCGTGCTATCTTTCCGCTGGGATCCTCGATTGTTCAGTATGTGCGAGATCCTGGGCACAGCGGAATCCGTTATTATTGAAGACCGCGTTGATTTTATTTTTTCCTCTGAAGTACAGTCCGTAGCCGTTGCACGTGCTTTCCGAGCACCACCAGGACCCGCCCCGGGCAACTTTTTTTGTGCCCCGCTCCGGGCCCTTGGGGTCTTTTATACCTGCTGGTAAGGCGGAGTCCCGATAATAGCCCGAGTTATACCAGTCCGCCGTCCATTGCCAGACATTGCCGACGGGGTCGTACATGCCCCACTTATTCGGCGCGAACGCTTTGACCGGCGACATATATACGTAGCCGTCGCGGTTCTCATTGTGCCGGTGGCTTTTTCCTTGCCAAAAGTTAAGTCCTAGTTTGCCGTTTGTCCTTTCCGGCGCATCTCCCCAAGGAAAGCGCGTGTCGCTGCGTCCCGCTCGCGCCGCGTATTCCCATTCGGCTTCCGTTGGAAGCCTTTTGCCCCGCTCCCGACAATACCGGACCGCGTCGCTCCAACTCACGGACACTACCGGATAATCCGCTTTCAGCGCGATTCTGTTTTCGCGGGCGGGGCCGAACGGCCTGCGCCAGTCGGCGCCATAGACCTTCTCCCATTTCCAATTTTCCATCCCCTCGACCGCCGCCATGCCGTAGCCGCGATTTTCGGCGGTCGTTCGGTAGCCTGTTTTTTTGATAAACGCGGCAAAATCAGCATTGGTCACCAACGTGCGGTCCATGCAGAAGGCGGAAATCTTGACGAGATGCCGAGGCCCCTCATCGGGGCGGCACGGCGCGTGGTCGCGGCCCATATAGAACTGTCCGGCGGGTGCGGCAAACATCTCCGGCGGACAAGCGCTCGGTGCGTTCGCGGCGAGGCAGGCCGTCAGTAATGTCCCAAGCAGCCGGAGGATCATTTCTTATTCTTTTTCCGCCGGTTCATCTGAGGTGTATGACCATGTGCATGGGTCGAACTGGGCGTCCCCGGCGCAGTCTTGGTCGTCGTTGTTTTCGGCGTACCACGTCGCATATTTCTTTTTCGCTTGCTCGAGGTTGGAGGCGAAAGAACGTCCGAAGGCGCCATCTTTTTTGAATTCTTCGAGCGTCTGTACGAAATCGGCGTCAGCTTTCGCCAGAGTCAGGGCGTCTTGTCCCGTTAGATCGACCGCTTGCAGCGAAGCGCCTTTTGCCAGCAGAAGCAGAGCCACGTAACTATTTTTTGCGGCGGCGGCTTCAAGCAAGGCCGTTCGCCCTTGATTGTTTTTGACCTCCAGGTCGGCCCCGGAGGCCAATAGTTTCTCTATGACTTCGGGATTATTCTGTCGGGCGGCTGTGATCAGGGGAGTATCGCCCGCGGCGTCTCTCGCGTTGACGTCCGCCTTCGCGGCCAGCAGAACGGCGACTAGTGAGTTCGCTCCGACAGCGGCGGCAACGTGCAGGGCTGTTTTTCCACTGGCTGAAACCGCTCCGATCTTCGCGCCGTGCTTCAGCAGAGCCAAAACGATGCTCGGGTCCGCGCTGCTCATCGAGAAAATCAAGGGAGTGCTGTTTGCTCCTCCCAGGGGGCTCTCCGCGCGCGCTTCAATATCGGCGCCGGCGCTCAGGAGCGCGCCGACGATCTTCGCTCCATTCGGCGAACGCGGCGAATTCGCGGCGGCGACGGTCAGTGCGGTTTCGCCGTTCTTGCCCGTCGCGCGGGTCTCCGCTCCACGGGCCAATAGCATTTTCACCGTATCCAGATCGCGCGCGGCGACGGCCAGCACCAGAGGAGTGCGGTTTTCGTTGGAAGCGTCGGCGGAATTCACCTGAGCTCCGCGCTTGATCAGTATTTTGACGACATCCGCATGCCCTCCCGCTGCGGCCGCCGCCAAAGCTTTATTGAGTTGATCTTGACCGGTTTTATCCGCCATCCGGTCCAGCAGAATTCGAACGGTCGGTGCAGAGCCTTTTTTAGCGGCGAGGATCAGGGCTGTTTTGCCGCTGATATTTTTGACGTAGGGGTCCGCGCCTTTGGACAAAAGCAAGTTCACGACCTTTGCGTGTCCGCGGCGTGCCGCCCACAGCAAGGCTGTTTCTCCGGCCCATTCGGGATCATCGATGGCAGCGCCTTTTGCCAGCAAGGCCGCGACGACTGATTCGTCGCCGCGCACGGCGGCTGCGATCAAAGGGGAGCGCGTCCCTTTTTGCTTCGCCGTTATAGCGGCTCCGGCGCTGATGAGGAATTCCGCAGTTTCCATGCGCCCGCATTCCACGGCCAGCATCAACGGCGTCATTTGGGCGTCTCCATTCCAAGGCGTCTCGATATTCATGCCGCTGGCCAATAAAGATTTGACTTCGGCGGTATGGCCGAGCGCCGCGGCTTTTGCAAGCGGATCGGACTCGGGTTGGGACATCACCGAGACCGGACTGCCGCACATTGCGGCAAGAATGAAGAAGCGCGCCATTCGATCGATCCGCGTGGGCCGATCTTTTTTTCTTTCCATGAGGCAGAGGATAACAGGAATATCCCGCGTAAGCCACAATGTCGGTGTCGAGCGCTGCGAGTGATTTATAGGTCCCAATTGCGGTTGGGTCGTTTGACGGCGGCACGTGGTCCTGAAGCCTCATGAACGGCGTCCGTATCGGCGGCAAAATGAGGCGGATGATCGCTCGCCGACTTGCGTCTTTGGCGTGGCTGGCGCTGAGCGCGGCCGCCGCGGCCGCGCCCGTCGAGGCGCCGGCGCGCGCGCCGGACTTCGCGTTCGGTTCCGCGGCGCCCGCGGC
>JAJXVH010000153.1 GCA_021782205.1 bacterium
GATCTGTCCGGCGTCGCGGCCGGCGAGCGGCCGGCCAGGGAGGTGTCGCCGGCGCCGTCCGCGTCGGCCCGGTCGTCGTGCTCTCCGGCCAGGAGGCTTGGCGGCGGCAGGCCATGCGCGCGCGGCGCGGCCTGGCGCGAGATCTCATCGGGGTCGCGCAGGGGCGCGATCTCCCCGCCGCGCGCGGCGGGACGCGGCGGCGCGGGGATCGTGGCGGCGGCGGCCGCGGCCGACGGCGCCGAGGGTCCGACGAAGTCGATGGTGTAGACGCTTTGCGGCAGGCGCGGTCCCGCATGCGGCGCAATCAGCAGGAACGCGGCCAGTGCCGCGGCGTGAAGCCCCAGCGAGCGCGCCAGGTAGGGCTTGAGCGCCTCGTTCACGGGGATTCCGGCGTGACGCCCACGCCGAGACGGCCCACGCCCAGCTTCTTGGCCGCGTCCAAGACCGCGACCACCTTCTCGACCGGCACGCTGCGGTCGGCCTCGACGAGCAAGGTCTTGCCCGCGGACTTGGGCAGGCGCAGGACCAACTCGCGCTCCAGATCCTCCCAATGCACCGCGGTGCCGTCGACCGTGACCGCGCCGGACTTCGTGATTTGCACGGTGACGGCGCTGTCGGCGGACGCGGGCTCTCCCGTGGAGGCCTTGGGCAGCTTCACCGTCAACTGGTGCTGAACGAGGATGGGCGTGAGCACCATGAAGATGATGACCAGGATCAAGGAGACATCGATCAGCGGGATCAGGTTCATCTCCGCGATCAGACGTCGGCGCCGGCCCGCGCCGGTCTCGACTTTCAACGGTGGGCCCTCTCAGAGAGCCCGTCGAGCACCTCCTCGACCATCCAGCCCAGCTCTTCTTGAAAGCGCGCGATGCGCTGGTTGAACGCGTTGAAGGCGGCGACCGCCGGAATGGCGACCAGCAGGCCGGCGGCGGTGGTGACCAACGCCTCGGAGATGCCCACGGCGACCAGGCCGGGACCGGCGCCGGCGGCGTTGGCCAGATCATGGAAAGCGCGCATCACGCCCACGACGGTGCCGAACAGGCCGATGAAGGGGGCCACCGAGGCGATGGTGCCGAGCGTGGCCATGCCGCGCTCAAGCTCGGCGGCCGCGCGCCCGATGGCGCGCTCCGCCGCGCGCTGGCGCTCCTCGCGGTGCGGCGGCCCGGAGAGCGTGGCCGACACCACCGCCGCGGCCAGGCCGCGGTGCTGCTTGGCCAGCGCGGCAGCGTCCTGTAGTTTGCCTCCGGCGGCGGCCGCGCGCACGCGCGCCAAAAAATCCGCATAGCCGGCCGTCGCGCGCGAGAAAAAGCGCCAGCGCTCCCAGATCAGCGCCAGGCAGTAGACCGACAGCAGGACCATCCCGAGTAGAATCGGCCCGCCCGCGGCCACGATGTCGAGCACCCCGCCCTGATGTCCCATGGGCGCGATTATGCCAAATCGCGGCGGGCGCTTGCGCGCCGCGGCGTCGGCTGTTAAACTTCTGCCAGCCATGAAGCCAGCCCCTCTGCTCCTGTGCGCGGCTCTGCTCGCCGCGACGTCGACCGCGCGCGCGGACGCGCCGGCGCCGGTCGGCATGGAAATCCCGCCGGGCTGGAGCCGGGCCACGCCCAACCCTCCCATCGCGGGGGCGGTAATCACGCTGCAGGGCCCGGAGTCGAGTTCGTTCGTCGTCGCCCGCGCCGGGGCGGTGCCCGCGGGGGCGGCCGGGGCGCTTGAGTATCTGACGCGGGTCTTGGACGGCGTGCGCGCGGGCTCGAAAATGGATTTCCGGTCCTCGGGTGCCATCGAGACGCGGATGTTCCGCAACGGCGTCTCGGTCCAGCTTCTGCGCGCGACTTTGGGCGGCAGTCCGCGTTTGGTCCTGGCGCTCATCGACGCGGGCGGGCCGCCGCTGGTCGCCACGCTGTCGAGCGCGGCGCCCGAGGCCATGCTGACGCCCTTGTTCGGCGGTCTGCGGCCGACCGCGCCGGAGGGCGCGGTGCGCCTGACCGGCGTCGAGCGGTCGCTCGACGGGCAGTTCGAGGTCGCGCTGGGCGGCGGCCTGCGCGCGCGCACGCTGACGGTCGAGGAGCGCGGCAAGGGTGCCGTGATGGCCCTGCAATCGGAAGGTTCCGAGGTGATTTTTATAAAGCTCTCCCAGGAGGATGCGGCGGCCAAGGACCAGGCCGAGCTGGTGCGCGCCACGGCGGCCGACGCGGCGAAGGTGCCTTTCGACGCGGTCTCCCCCGCGCGGCTGACGGCCACGCCGGCGGGACCCGCGGCCGTCTGCGCGTGGACGTCCGTGCCCGGCTCGCCGGACCTGCGCTTGGCGGCGGGCTTCCTGCCGTGGGCCTACTGGGGATATTCCGTAATCGTGCGCGGACCGCGCGCCGATCAAGTCTTGGACGGTGTTCTGGCCGCACTCAAGCCCGGCCCGGACGCGCTGCCCAAACTCCTGGCCGACACGCCGCGTTTGGAAGCGCCGGATTCCAACGTCATCGGCCGGGGCGCGGCGGCCGCCGCCGCAGTCGCGGCCGCGTTGATTCTGTTTCTCGTCTGGAGGGCGACGCGCAAAAAAGGTAACGTGTCGCCATGAGCGTGGAGACCCGTCAGGACGTCGCGCTGGCCGAGCGCCTGGCCGCCGCGCGCGACTCGATTCGCCGTCAACTGTCGGTGGTGATCGTCGGTCAGGAGACGGTCGTCGAGGAGGTCTTGATCGCGCTTTTCTCGCGCGGTCACTGCCTCCTGCAAGGGGTGCCGGGCTTGGCCAAGACCTTGCTCGTGACAAGCCTGGCGCGCATCCTCGATTTGGACAGCGCGCGCATCCAGTTCACGCCCGACCTGATGCCCTCCGACGTGACCGGCACCGAGATTCTTCAGGAAGATCCGGTCACGCGCGCGCGCAGCCTGCGCTTCGCGCCCGGCCCCGTGTTCACCCACCTTCTGCTTGCCGACGAGATCAACCGCACGCCGCCGAAGACGCAGGCCGCGCTTCTTCAGGCCATGCAGGAGGGCCAGGTCACCGCCGGGGGCGCCACGCACGATCTGCCCCGGCCGTTCTTCGTGATGGCCACGCAGAACCCCATCGAGCAGGAGGGCACCTATCCTCTCCCCGAGGCCCAGCTTGACCGCTTTTTCCTCCAGGCGCTGATGGATTATCCGAGCCTGGAAGAGGAGCGGCGCATCGTCACCGAGACCACGGGTGCCGGCGCGCCGCGCCTGGAGCCGGTGCTGGGCGCGGCCGAGGTGCTGGAGCTTCAGGATCTGGTGCGCCGCGTGCCGGTTCCGGACGCGGTCGTCGATTTCGCCGTCAAGCTTGCGCGCGCCACCCGCCCGCGCGATCCGCTGTCTCCGGACGGAGTCAAGGAATGGATTTCCTGGGGCGCGGGCCCGCGCGCCAGCCAGGCGCTGGTCGTGGGCGCGAAGGCGCGTGCCCTTCTCTCCGGCCGCCTGGCCGTCGCGCGCGAGGACGTGGCGCGCGTGGCCAAGCCTATCCTGCGCCACCGCCTCGTGCTCAATTATCAGGCCGAGGCCGAAGGCGTGCGCGCCGACGAGTTGGTCGAGCGTCTCCTGCGTGCGCTGGCTTGATCCCGCCGACCAAGCCCGGCTGAAAGGCCTGAGCTTCACCCCGCGCCGACTGGCGGCGCCGCTGGCCGCGGGGCGCCACCGGACCGCGTCGCGCGGCTTCTCGCGCGAATTCTCCCAGCACCGGCCCTACGCGCCCGGCGACGAGACGCGCGCCATCGATTGGAAAGCCTACGCGCGCCTGGACCGCTGGTACGTGCGCGAGAACCGGGCCGAGGACCGCGTGCGCCTGGCCGTCGTCCTGGACCTAAGCGGCTCCATGACGTATGCGGGCGCGGGCCGTCCGCCCAAGCTCGACGTCGCGCGCCGCGCGGCGGCGGCGTTGGCGTGGCTGGCGCTCGCGCGCGGCGACGAGGCGGGACTGGTCTG
>JAJXVH010000154.1 GCA_021782205.1 bacterium
ATTGGCAGTAGTCGGGGGCGGCCAGTCCGAAGTGGCCGCCGGGCTCCGCCGTGTAGCGCGCCAGCTTCAGGCTGCGGATGACCTGGATGTTGGCGGTCTCCTCGAACGCGTGGCCGCGCGCGGCCAGGAGCAGGGCCTGCAGTCCGCGCGTGGGGTGCGCGACCAGAGAGGTGGTCGACTTGATGCCCAGGCGGCCCAGCTCCGCCTGCAGTTCCTCCAAACGCGCCGGCTCCGGGTTCTCATGGATGCGGCGCAGGAAGGGCACGCGCGCCTTGGTCAGCAGGCGCGCGACGGCCTCGTTGGCCGCCAGCATGAACTCCTCGATCAGGCGGTGGCTGTCCAGGCGCGCGCGCTTGACCACCTCGATCGGTTCGCCCGCCGCGTCGGTCTTCACCTGGTATTCGGGCGCGGTGAAATCCAGCGCCCCGCGCCGCGCGCGCTCGGCCGTCAGCGCCTTGGCCAGCGCGCCCATGCGCAGGACGGCCTCGCGCACCGCCGGCGTCACGCGCGGCACGTCCGCGCCGTCGAGCAGGGCCTGGACCTCCTCGTAGGTGAAGCGCCGCGCGGAGCGGATCACCGTGGCTTGAACGTCGGCGCGGCCGGGACGGCCCTGCGCGTCGAGCTCCAGCCAGCACGTCAAGGTCAGGCGCGGCACGTCCGGCCTCAGCGAACAGAGCTGGTCCGAGAGCCGCGGCGGCAGCATGGGGATCACGCGGCCCGGCAGGTAGACGCTCGTGCCGCGCCGCGCGGCCTCCCGGTCCAGCGCCGAGCCTTGCGCCGCGTAATGCGACACGTCGGCGATGTGCACGCCCAGGCGCCAGCCCCCGTCCGCGCGCGGCTCCAGAGACACCGCGTCGTCGAAGTCCTTGGCGTCCGAACCGTCGATGGTGAAGACGGGAAGATCGAAGAGCTCCGGCCGTCCCGCCCAGTCCTCCGGCGACGGATCTTCGGGCAGGGTCTGCGCCTCGGCCAAGGTCGCCTCGTCGAACTCCGTGGCGATCTCCCGCGAGGCCAGCGCCGCGCGCACGCGCGCCGCCGGCTCCTCCGGAGCGCCCAAAATTTCGGTCACCGTCCCGCCCGGCGCGCGGCTCGACGTCGGCCAGCGCTCGATTTTAAGCGAAGCCAGGCTTCCCGCCGCAAGCCGCGCCCCCTTCGCCGCGCCCAGCACCTCCACCGCGTCGTCCTCGCCGCCGCCGTCGGGGATCAGCGCCCAGAACTTTCCGGCGCGGCGCAAGGTCCCGACCACGGTGGTGCGCGCGCGGGAGATCACGCGCGTCACCTCGCCCGCCGGCTTGCCGCCGCGCCCGCCCACGACGCGGATCTCCACCCGGTCGCCGTCCAGCGCCAGCCTCAGCGTGGGGCCGCTGACGTACACGTCCGGCGCGCCGGCGGCCTCGCTGAGCAAAAAGCCGAAATGTCCGCGCCGCTGAAGCACGCCCTCAAGACGGTCGCCGCGCCGGATCACGCCGCAGGATTGCGCCGAAATCGCGGCCGCGTCAAGGGACGACCTGGGAGGCGAAAGAACGCCTCACCCGAAAGCACACGCTTCAGAAAGACTTAAAGGGGGCTTATGCGGACTTTTCATCGCGGCTGTTATCCTTGCGTCAAGAGGGAGGTTTTATGCACGAGCACTTGGGGCGCGCAAGCGCCGAAATGACGGCCCTGGTCCTCGCGATGTTGTGCTCCGTCGTGTGGTCCCAAGTTGGGCTCTATCTGTTCCGATAGGAGCCGCGTGATTCTGCCTTCATTTTCATACCGAGCCTCTTCTCGTACGCGCCCCAGCGCCGACGCCGGATGAACATGCCCTCGTTAGAGAACAGGGCGTCGTCATGGGTCGTCGTCCACAAATAAAGAATGCGCGCGGAAGGGCGGGGTATGCGCGGGCTGGGGAAAGCGAGTTCGGCCCAGTTCGGCGCCGGATCACGCCGCAGGACTGCGCCGAAGCAGCGCTTCGAGCGTCGCGACGGCCGACAGGATCACAAAGGCCATCGCGGGGAAGCGATAGCGGATCACCGAGTGCAGAAGACCGTAGACCACGGTCAAGCCCAGCACCGAGAACGGCGCGGCCGGGGCCGAATTCCAGCGTTTGCGTAGCCGGAAGAATCCGAAAAGACCCACCGGCACCATCCAGCCATCGGAGAGAAGACTGGCCAGAAGAATGCCGCGGTACGGCTCGTCGTAGGAGCGCCGATAGGGCCACAACCGCCACATCTTGACGACGCGCACGCACACGCGGCGCGCGTAGAGCAGCGGACGTTCGCGGACAAGCTCGAGCGTACGCCGAATCAACGCCGAGTTCCGCTCGGCCTCAGGAAGCCTCGCCGTTTCGATCCAAAACGCGTCGTGCGCCAGGATCTCGCTCTGCCGCGGCGTACCCAGATCGTCCGGCTCGATGATCATCGCCTGATATATTTCGCCGCCGCCACTCGTACTGCCCAAGATCAGTCCGCCATGAACGCCCCAATTGCGCACGGTCCACGCGCCTGCGAACACCAGGATCGGAATGAAATACGGAGCGAGCAGACGCCGACGGCCCATCCACAACAAGGCCGCCGCGCAGGCTGGAACAAGGCCCAGCGCGCCAGCGGTGCTCGTAACCGCCAGGACGCCGGACGCCGCACCGGAGGCAAGCGCCCAGCCCACCGCCGGCCAGGCGGACAGGCGCCCGGCTCGCGACACGGCCCAAACCGCCGCGGCGAACACGAACGCGGCCAACGTGTCGCGGAACGTGGATGCGCAGTAGTAGATCGACTGCGGGTAGAGCATGTAGGCGCAGAACGCCGCCGCGCCGACATCGGCGCCGAACAAATCCATGCCCATGGACGCAAGCATCGCCGCGATGGCCAGAGACATCAATATCTGCGCGACCAGCACGACCCACGCGTGGCGCCCGCCGGCGGCGGCATACAGACCCGCGATCATGATCGGATAGCCGGGTTCGCGGACCGACGTCGGCTTTCCAGGCTCCAGCGACAACTCGCCGCGCTCCAGCAGGCCACACGCGAGGATTTCATAGCCGTCAATGGGGACATAGACCCGCGCGTATTGGCGCCATGCATAGAGACCGCGCAGGGCAAGCCCCACCAGCGCGGCGGTGAGCAGGATTTTCCGTCTCATCGCCGGATTCATGAATTCCAGCCCGCGCGCGCGGAGGACCCGGTCAAAAAAAGGAACTAAGCTGCTTGCCGTCGAGCGGGAGCGGATCATTTCACAAGGGTCGAAGCCGATGTATCTCGAGACCCCAGAAACAAACGCGCATTGTGCCGCTAATATAACAAAATACCCGGCCCGTCAATCGACGGCCGGGCGCTCAAGCGTTCGGAAACGCCATATCCAACGCGGCCGCCGCGAACCACACGGCTCCCGCCGCGGCCCAAGCTCCGGCTGAGGGAAGACCGGCCAGCGGCGCCAACGCCCAGGCGGCGGCCGCGAGAAGGGCCGGCGTACGGCCCCAACGCAGCCGACCGATCTCGTGGACGAAAAAAGCGCCCGCGGCGACGCGCCGCCCGCCACAGGCCGCCGCCAGCAAGAGCACGGCCGCAAGCCAGCCCTCCGACGCCCACCCACGGCGGAACTTCAGACGCCAGAGCAAACGGATATAGGCGGGCAGGAGCTTCCACGCGTTCGCCTTCGAAGCGCCCGCGACCCGCGGCGCGTAGTGGATGGGTTCCTCCACCACGCGGCCGCCGGCGGCCAGTATGCCGACCAGCAGGTCCTGCTGGACGGAAAAATCCGTCGCGGCCGAGTTCACCGCCACGGCCGCCGCGCGCCGGTACAGCCGGAAGCCGCTGGAAGACTCGCGCACCGGCAACTCCAGCCAGCGCTTGGCCACCATGTTAAGCGAACGGCTCAGAATCTGGCGTGTCAGCGGCATCTCCGCCGAGCCGCCGCGGCAGTAGCGCGAGCCCACG
>JAJXVH010000155.1 GCA_021782205.1 bacterium
GTGTAGTTTAACCGTGTCGCGGCCGTGCGCCGCGCCGCCCCGCGCGCGCGCGTGACGGTGGAGACGTCCGTGGCCACGGCGCTGGCGGCGTGGAGGGCGGACCGCGACTCGCCGGCCGCGGCCGTGTGCGCCGGCTCGCTGTATCTGGCGGGCGCGGCGCTGGCGGCGTGCGGGAAGTGCGCGTGACCGGGCTATCGGTCGGCGTGGACCTGGGCGGTACGTTCGCCAAGCTGGGCCTGGTCGACGCGCGCGGGCGGATTCTGCGCTCGGCGCGGCTGGACACCCAGGTCGCGGCGGGTCCGGAGTCCTTCGTCGCGCGCGTCTGCGCGGCGGTCGCGGACTGGCGCTTCGACGGCCTGGGCCTGGGGCTGGCCGGCGGCGTCGACGCCGCGACGGGGACCTTGCTGTTCGCGCCGAACCTGCCCGGCTGGAAGGGATTCTCCTTTCGCCGGGCCTTCGAACGGCGCCTGCGCGTACCTGTCGTCGCCGACAACGACGCCAACGTCGCCGTCTGGGGCGGCTACGCGATCGGCCTCAAGAAGAAGCCGCGGCGCGTGGTCGGCGTCACGCTCGGCACCGGCGTGGGCGGGGGGCTGATCCTCGACGGACGGCTCTACCGGGGCGCGACGGGGGCGGCGGGAGAGCTGGGCCACCAGGTCATCCGCGCGGGCGGCGCGCGCTGCGGCTGCGGCCGGCGCGGCTGCCTGGAGGCTTACGCGGGCACCGCGGCCATCCTGCGCGCGGCGCGCCGTCGGATGCGGCGTCTGTCGGATCCGGCGACGCCGAAGTCCGTGGCCGACGCGGCCGCGGCCGGAGACGTCGGGGCGCTGCGGGTCTGGGACGAGGTGGGAACCGCGCTTGGCGAGGGCCTGGCCAACGCCGTGCTGATGTTCAACCCCGACGCGGTGCTCATCGTGGGCGGCGTGGCGCGCGCGGGACGCCTCCTCCTCGATCCCGTACGCCGCGTTTTTTCCGCGCAGACCTTCCGCGAGCCTTTTTCACGCCTGACTTTGTCGGCCCCGGCCGAGCGCGACTGGGGGTGCGTGGGGGCGGCCCTGCTTTCTCGGGAGGCGCGTTGACGGCGGCCCTGCTGGCGCTGCTGCTCTGCGCGCCCGCCGCCGCCGCCGATTACGCCCTGCCCGCGCCGCCGCCGGGACGGCGCGTGGACTACTCGGCGGAGCGCGTGGATTACGACGCGGACTCCGGGATGATCCACCTGTCGACCGGCGTGGTGGTGCGCGAGTCGACGTGGACGGTCAAGGGCGACGACGTGCGGCTCGACGTCAACCGGCGGCTGGTCACCTCCGACGGGCCGGTGATTTTAGAGGGCAAGGGCGGCGCGATGTACGGCAACGCCGGCGAGTTCGACCTGGGCGATCACACCGGGACCATGTTCGACGCGTCCGGCGGCTACGGGGAGTGGCGCATCCACGGTCCGCGCGCCGCGCTGAACGCCGACGGCGGCGCCGCTTTCAGCGACGCGGACTTCACGTCCTGCGATCTCAAGGTTCCTCACTACCACTTCCACGGCACCTCGGTGACGGTCGTGCCGCACAGCGCGCTGTCGGCGTGGAACGTGCTTTTCTATTTAGGCGACTACCCGCTTTTCTACTTTCCCTATTTCTACTACGACATCTCCCCGGAGCATCTGGTGCGCTGGAAGTTCCAACCCGGCGACGACGCGCGCAACGGCGCGTTCGTCAAAAGCACCTTGGCCACGCCCCTGGGCAAGGGATTTTCCGACAAGCTCTACGTCGACGAGTATTCCAAGCAGGGGCCCGGCGTGGGCGGAGAGCTCAATTACCAGGACCCGCACGACAAGGCGTCCGCGGGCGGCATCTACGGCTACAACGTCGACGAGCTGGCGGGCGGCGGCCTGGACCGCTGGACCTTGGTCGGCTCGGACTACCAGAACCTGGGTTCGTCGACGTCCTTCCAGGGCCGCCTTCAGCTTCAGTCGGACCCGAACGTCAACAACGACTACGTGCGCTCCAGCGCCTTCACCGTGCCGCAGGAGCTGGTCAACAGCGCCGCGATCAACCATCGCTTCGATCACTTCGCCGCGCGCGTGGTCTACTCGCGCGACGACATCCTCAACTCGACCGGCGCCGTGCTGGACCAAGCCGGCGTGCGCTACATCCGCAACACGGAAGACCTGCCCAGCGTCCAGTTCCAGACGGAGTCCCTGGACGTGCTGGGCCTGCCCTGGCTCAACTCCTTCAGCGGCGCCCTCGACAACAACTACGACCTGATCCGCGGCTACACGCAGAAATCCGCCACGGGGCAGTGGGAGGCCACGCGCGCCTTCAACCTGGGCCGCGGCGTCACGTTCACGCCCCGCACCGACTTGAGCGAGTCCGCCTACAACCGCCTGGACGAATACGCGAACTCCGCGTCGACCATCTCCTACGCCGACGCCGCCGTCACGCGCTGGACCACCACCGGCGACGTGCGCTGGAACTCGAGCTTCGGCAACATCGACGCGAGGCAGACCTACACCGAGCGCGAGGCGCCCAACGGCCTGGGCCGCGACTTCTCGGCCAACGACCGCGGCATCGAGCAGAACGACTTCCAGGTCTCCGACCTGTGGCTGATGACGCCCACACTCTGGACGCGCCTGACCGGCGGCTACACGTTCCAGAACTACAACGACCACACGCTCGACACCAAGGAGCGCTTCGAGCCGGTCCAGGCGGAGGCCACGTGGACGCCCACCGACAAGCTGGTCTCCGCCTTCCGCACCGACTACCTGCCCTACTCCGGCCTGCAGGCCCTGATCGCCTATTTCTCCTACGGCGACGGCTCGGGCCCCACGCTCGGCGGCAACTTCGAGCACAACCAGGCCGACCCCGAGAACTACTACGAGACCTTCAACTTCGCCGTCTCTCCGGCCAGCGCCACGTGGCGCGTGATCGCCGACGTGGGCACGGTGTTCGAGTCCCTGGGCGGCCCCGCGCGCCTGCACGGCCTGCGCGTGTATGAAAAAGACATCGCCATTATCAAGACCTGGCACGACTTCGTGACCAAAGCCATCGTCGGCGTGCGCCCCGGCGGCGTGGGCGAGTACTCGGTCTCGGCCAGCCTGCGCCTGGGCTCCGGCGTGGGCCGCCCGCCGCCCCAGCCGAACTGGGAGCAGCAGTTCTTCCCGTCGAGCCCCGGCGCCTCGGTCTACGGGCCTTAAGCCGCGCGCAAGAAGGCCCCGGACGTTCGTCCGAGGCCTTCATCGGTCTGGTTGCGCGCCGGTCCGATGCTTCAGTGTAGCGGGCGCGCCGCGCGCGCGCCACGAAACGATCGGGAAACATCCGCGCGCGGCGGCGCTTCCCAGGAGGCTTGCGGATGCGCTAGAATGTCCGCGCAACCATGGCTATTGAACAGACCCTGATTCTCATCAAGCCGGACGGCGCCGCGCGGCGCTTGACCGGCCTCACCATCGACCGCCTCGACGCCACCGGCCTCGAGATGGTCGCCGCGAAGATGATCTGCGTTTCCGAGAAATTGGCGCGCGAGCACTACGCGTCGCTCTCCGACAAGCCCTTCTTCGAGGACCTGATCAAGTACATCCGCGGCGGCTACCACGGCATCAAGGACTCCCGCATTCTGGCGCTCGTCTACCGCGGCGAGAACGCGATCAAGGCCGTCCGCGCCGTCGCCGGCGCCACGAATCCGGAGGCCGCCGCTTGCGGCACGATCCGCGGCTCGTTCGGCCGCATGAACAGCGTGACCAAGCAGTTCGAGAACGTGATCCATGCCTCCTCTGATCCGACGGACGCGGCGCGCGAAGTGGCGCTGTGGTTCCGCAAGGAAGAGATCGTTCCTTAAGGCCATGATCCTCGCGGCGCTGGTCGCGGCGGCTCTCGGCGCGGCGGCGCCCGCGCGGGCGGCCGACGCGTCGG
>JAJXVH010000049.1 GCA_021782205.1 bacterium
TCGCGGAACTCCGTCAGGCGCTCGGCAAAGCCCGGCGCGGCCGGGTTGAAGCCGTAGCCGAGCACGTGCACGCGATCGGCGGCCCCCGCTCCCGCGCAGTTGATCTCGATGCCCAGGCGCACCGACAGGCCCGCGGCCGCGCCGGCGGCCAGAAGCTCCGGGCCGCCGGAGACGCTGTCGTGATCGGTCAGCACCAGCAGGCCGACCTCCGCCTTGACCGCGCGCGCCACCAGCTCGGCCGGGGTCAACGTCCCGTCCGAATAGATCGAGTGGCAGTGCAGTTCGACGCGGGCGGACATGAGCTAGGCCTCGACCCTTAGACGGCGACGACTTCCTTGATCTCCGGTATTTCCTGGCGGATCATGCGCTCGACGCCGCCTTTCAGCGTGGCCGTCGAGCTGGGGCAGGCGCCGCAGGCGCCGGACAACGTCACCTTGACGATCCCGCTGGACTCGTCGACGGCGACCAGCGCGATGTTGCCGCCGTCGGACTGGATGTAGGGACGGATCTTGTCGAGCACCTTCTCCACGCGTTCGTAAGTGGTCATGTCGTTCTCCTTTGCGGCTCCGCCGCCAAGGCGGCCAGCCATTTCGGTTCGGCGCCGCACGCGGCGGGAGCCTCGGCCGCGATCGCGGCCAACGTGACGCCCTCGAAGTAGCCGGTCACCAGCGCCCCGAGCTTCTGCCACACCGGTGAAATCGAGCAGCCGTCCTGGTGGCGGCAGTCCTTGGCGCCGCCGTGATATTTTTCGCACACGTCCTCGAACACGTCGCCGTCGACGGCCCGCACCACCTGCGCCAGCGTGATCTGCTCCGGCGCGCGCGACAGGACGTAGCCGCCGGAACTGCCGCGCTGGCTTGAGACCAGCCCGGCGCGCTTGAGCTTCAGCAGGATCTGGCTGACGTAGTCGGTGGGCACGTTGTCGGACTCCGAGAGGCGCTCGGCCGGCACCGGCGCGCCGCCGTGCGCGCGCGCCAGCGCCGTCATCAGCCGCGTCGCGTATTCGATGGAGCTCGTGATGCGCATGGTCGAGTCCTCAGTAGAGCCCGAGCTGTTCCTTGGCGTCCTCGGTGGCCATCGTGCGCGGGTCCCACGACGGCGAAAACACCAGGTCGACGTCCACGTCCTTGACGCCGGGAATGCGCGCGATCGCCGAATGCGTGGAGGCCAGCAGCATGGGGCCGTAGGGGCAGGCCGGCGAGGTCAGGCTCATCCTGACCTTCACCGAAAGGCCCTTCTCGCCCATGCCGATCTCCGCGCCGTAGACCAGCCCCAGGTCGACGATGCTGAGGCGGATCTCCGGGTCGAACACGGGCTGAAGCGCCGCGCCGATCTGACGGAACGTGACGGCGGGAAAAGTGGTCGTCGTCATGTCAGGCTCCCTTGACCGCGGCCGCGGCGTCCAGACCTTGGGCGATAGTGTTCCAGGCCAACGTCGCGCACTTGACGCGCAGGGGGAACTTGCGCACGCCCTCCAGCGCCGACAGCGGCTCCAACTCCGGGGGCAAGGAGGACACCGGGGCGTTTTCCAGCATCATCGTCTTGAACGCCTTGACCAGCGCGCGGACGTCCTCCTCGCTCTTGCCTTCCAGCGCCTCGCCCATCATCGCGGCCGAGGCCTGGCTGATCACGCAGCCGTGGCCCGCGTAGCGCAGCTTGGCCACCTTGCCGCCGTCGCGCTGAACGGTGATCTCGATCTCGTCGCCGCAGACCGGGTTGATGCCGTGCGCGCGCACGTCGGCCGGATCGAGCTTGCCCTTGCGCGTCGTGGAGCGGAAATAATCGAGAAGCACCTCGCGGTACAGGTCCTGAAGTTCGGCGTCGCCTTCCATCTTAATGCACCCCCGCCTTGGCTCCGATCTTGAAGAAATCCAGCGTGCGCTTGAGCGCCCGGCCCAGCGCTTCCACGTCGCTCTCGTCGTTATATAAATAAAAGCTCGCCCGCGCGGTGCCGCCGCATTGCAGTTTGTGCATCAGCGGCTGGCAGCAGTGGTGGCCGACGCGCACCGCCACGCCCTCCAGGTCGAAGATCGTACCCACGTCGTGCGGGTGAAGACCGGCGACGTTGAACGACACCACGCCGGAGCGCCGGGCCGGGTCCTTCGGGCCCAGGACGAATACGGACGGCGACGCCTCCAGAAGGGCGACGGCCTTGGCCGCAAGCTCATCTTCATGAGCGCGGATCGCGTCCAGACCGACGGCCGACAGGTAGTCGAGCGCGGGACCGAACGCGACCGCGTCGGCGATGTTCGGCGTGCCCGCCTCGAACTTATAGGGCAGTTCGTTCCACGTCGCAGCCTCAAGCGTCACTCGCGAGATCATGTCGCCGCCGCCCAGGAAGGGATCCATCGCGTCGAGCAGGTCCTCGCGGCCCCAAAGCACGCCGATGCCCGTAGGCCCCAGCATCTTGTGCGCGGAGAACGCCACGAAGTCCGCCCCCCACTTAGAAACATCGAGCGTGCGGTGCGGCGCCCACTGGCAGGCGTCCACCAGCACCGTGGCACCCACGGACTTGCCGATCTTGATCATCGCCTCGACGGGGTTGACCGTACCCAGCGCGTTGGAGACCGCCACGAAGGAAAAGAGCTTCGTCTTGGGACCCACCGTCGCGCGAACCTTCTCGAGATCCAAAGTGCCGTCGAGCTCGACCGGGACAAACTTCAGGACGACGCCCCGCTCCTTGGCCAACATTTGCCACGGAACGATGTTCGAGTGGTGCTCCATCTCGGTCAGCACGATCTCGTCGCCGGCGCGCAGGAACTTGCGGGCCCAGGCGTGCGCCACCAGGTTGATGGATTCGGTGGCGTTGCGCGTGAAGATCACCGTCTCGGGCTTGGCCGCGCCGATGAACTTCGCGGTCTTGGCGCGGCTGGCCTCGACCATGTTCGTGGCCTCTTCGGAGAGGGTGTGCACGCCGCGGTGCACGTTGGCGTTGTGCCGCTCGTAGAAGTCCACGAGCGCCTCGATGACCTGGCGCGGCTTCTGCGTGGTCGCGGCGTTGTCCAGGTAGGCCAGCGGCTTGCCGCGCACCAGGCGCTTCAGAATCGGGAAATCGGCGCGGACCGTCGCGACGTCCAGGCTCATCGTGCGGCCTCCTCGGCGGCCTCGGGCATGCGCGCGTGCAGCGCGGCGGTCAGCGCCTCTTTGAGCGGCTCCAGCCCCACGCGCTCGATCATCTCCGAGCCGAACGCGTAGACCAGCATGCGCCGCGCCTCGGACTCGCCGATCCCGCGCGAGCGCAGGTAGAACATCGACTCCGCCGACAGTTGGCCGATCGCCCCGCCGTGCTTGCAGGACACGTCGTCGGCCAGGATCTTGAACTCAGGATTGGTGTGCACGTCCGCGTCCTCGGACAGCAGCAGGTTTTTATTGTAGACCGACGCGTCGGTCTGCTGCGCGCCGGGGCGCACGTCGACCAGCCCGTCGAAGACGAAGCGTCCGCGCTCATCGAGCACGGCCTTATAAAGCTCGCGCGTGGTGCCGCCCGCGGCCGCGTGCTCGACCGCGGTGTGGTGGTCAACGATCTCTTCTCCGCGCACCAGCGCCAATCCATTGAGCGCGCATTCCGCCCCCTCCCCGGCCAGCCGCACGCGCAGGTCGTGGCGTGCCAGCGCGCCGCCGAAGTTGAAGGCGTGCGACTCGTAGCGCGCGGCGCGGCCGACCTCCACGAACGTCCCCGCGGTCTGCACGCCGGAGGCGTTCTCCCGCTGGAGGCGGTAATGCTTGAGCGACGCGCCCTCGCCCAGTTCGATCTGCGTCAGGATATTCATCCAGAAAGGCGCGCGGCCGCCGCCCACTGACTCGGTCACGATCTCCGCGGAGGCTCCGTCTTCCAAAAGCACCAACGCGCGCAGGTGCGTCATCTGGGGCCGGCCCGACGCCGAATCGTCGGAGACATAGAGGACGTTCAGAGGCTTGTCGAGACGGACGTGGCGCGCGACCCGGACCACGATGCCGTCGCAGAACAGCGCCGACGCCAGGGCCGCGAACGGCATGCCGTCGGTCGAAAACCCGCGCGTCAAAGCCGCCTTCAGCGCCTCGGGGGCATCACGCAGCGCGTCGGCCAAGCTCGACACCTGGACGCCTTTTGGAATCTCCCCGTAGACGGAGCCCTCCCCATTGGGCTGGACTCGACCATTGTAGACCAGAACGCGATGAAACGTGACTGGGCAGAGGATCTTGCCCGCGTGTCCGCCACGCGCGGCCGGACGCTCCGCCGGGACGAAATCGGTCTCCGTCAGAACGCGCGCCGGGGTATGACGCCAACCCTCGAAGCGCGTGTGCGGAAGACCTTGCGCCTCGAAGGCCGCCAAGGCCTCGGCGCGGGCCTGAGCCAGCCAGGCGATCCCGGCCCCGGGCAGACGGCTCTTCTCGCGTTCGAAAAGCGCCGTGAAGCGGTCCGTCGGGTTCAGCGTCGCGGTCACGCCGCCGCCTTCTCGGCCTCGATCCAGCCGTAGCCTTCCTTTTCCAGTTGCAGCGCCAGGTCCTTGCCGCCGGACTTCACGATGCGGCCACCGGAGAGCACGTGCACGAAATCGGGGACGATGTAGTCGAGCAGGCGCTGGTAATGCGTCACCAGCACGACCGAGCGCTTGGGATCGCGCAGTTTGTTGATGCCGCCCGCCACGATCTTCAGCGCGTCGATATCCAGGCCCGAATCCGTCTCGTCGAGCAGCGCGAGCTTGGGCTCCAGCACCGCCATCTGCAGGATCTCGTTGCGCTTCTTCTCTCCGCCGGAAAAGCCCTCGTTGACCGAGCGGTTCAAGAACGCGGGGTCCATCTCCACCAGCTTCGCCTTTTCCTTGATGAATTTCAGGAACACGCCCGCGTCCATCTCCGGCTCGCCCCGGTGCTTGCGCAGCGCGTTGTAGGCGGCCTTCAGGAAATATTTATTGGAAACGCCGGGAATCTCCACCGGATACTGGAACGCGAGGAAAACGCCCTCGCGCGCGCGCACCTCGGGCGCCATCGTCAGGAGGTCCTGGCCTTGGTAAAGCGCGGAGCCCGAGGTGACCTCGTAGCCGTCGCGTCCGGCCAGCACATAGGACAGCGTGCTTTTGCCCGAGCCGTTGGGGCCCATGATGGCGTGGATCTCGCCGGGCTTGACGTGCAGGCTCAGCCCCTTGAGAATGACTTTGTCGCCGATTTTCGCGTGGAGGTCCGTGATCTTGAGCATAGAATCCTTTAGCCGACGCTCCCTTCCAGGGAGATGTTCATGAGCTTGTGCGCCTCGACGGCGAACTCCAGGGGCAGCTCGTTGAAGACCTGCTTGCAGAAGCCGTTGACGATCATGCCGACCGCGTCCTCGACGGAGAGGCCGCGCTGGCGCAGGTAAAAAAGCTGGTCCTCGCCGATCTTGGAGGTGGACGCCTCGTGCTCCACGGTGGAGGAGGTATTGCCGACCTCCAGGTTCGGGAACGTATGCGCGCCGCACTTGTCGCCGAGAAGCAGGCTGTCGCACTGCGAGTGGTTGCGCGCGCCGGTCGCGGACTTGGCGATCTTGACCTGGCCGCGGTAGGCGTTCTGGCCGTGGCCGGCGGAGATACCCTTGGAGACGATCGTCGACTTGGTGTTCTTGCCGATGTGGATCATCTTCGTACCGGTGTCGGCCTGCTGGTAATGGTTGGCCAGGGCCACCGAGTAGAACTCGCCCACGGACTCGTCGCCGAGCAGGATGCAGGACGGATATTTCCACGTGATCGCCGAGCCCGTCTCCACCTGCGTCCAGGAGATCTTCGCGCGCGGACCCGCGGCCTTGCCGCGCTTGGTCACGAAGTTGAAGATGCCGCCCTTGCCGTTCTTGTCGCCGGGATACCAGTTCTGGATGGTTGAATACTTGATCGACGCGTCGCCCATGGCCACCAGCTCCACGACGGCGGCGTGCAGTTGATTCTCGTCGCGCATCGGGGCGGTGCAGCCTTCCAGATAAGAGACCTGGGCTCCCTCGTCGGCCACGATCAAGGTTCTTTCAAACTGGCCGGTCTCCTTGGCGTTGATGCGGAAGTAGGTGGACAGCTCCATCGGGCACTTCACGCCCTTGGGCACGTAGCAGAACGAGCCGTCGGAGAACACCGCGGAGTTCAGCGTCGCGAAAAAATTGTCCGTGTAGGGCACGACGGAGCCGAGATATTTCTCAATCAGCGCCGGATGCTCGAGTACGGCGTCCGAGAAGGAGCCGAAGATCACGCCCGCCTCGCCCAGGACCTTCTTGAACGTCGTCGCCACCGAGACGCTGTCGAACACCGCGTCCACGGCCACGTTCGAGAGCATCTTCTGCTCCTCCAGAGGAATGCCCAACTTCTCGAACGTCGCGCGCACCTCGGGATCGACCTCGTCCATGGAGGCCAGCTTCTTCTTCGGCTTCGGCGCGGAATAGTAGATGATTCCGTTGTAGTCGATCTTCGGGTAATGCACCGCGGCCCAGGTCGGCTCCTTGAGAGTCAGCCAATGTCGATAGGCCTTCAGGCGCCACTCCAGCATGAAGGACGGCTCGTTTTTCTTCTTGGAGATCAGCCGAACCACGTCCTCGCTGAGTCCCTTCGGGATTTGATCGGCCTCCACGTCGGAGACGAACCCGTATTTATAGTCCTGCCCTGCGATATCTTTGACGTCTTGGTTGGCCATAGTGGTTAGAGGACGGTCCGCCAGTGCAAGTGTACCATTCCCGACTCTTTTAGTCAAGAATCGCGGAAGGGTTGCCGGAACGCCTCAATCGTGTTAAGCTTGGAGCGTGGAAGACACCATCCCTTGCCCCGGGTGTGGAACGAAATTGCACCTCTCCGATACCGGCTGCCCGATCTGCCTACGCGGACGCAGCGCCAAAGAGATCACACGCGGCTATACACAGGCTCGCGAGCAGGACGCCCGTCGCCGTCGGCGTCCATTCGTCATTCTTGCCTCGGTCGCGGCCCTCGGCATTGTCGGCTACGCGTTCCAGCGCTACCAGACGGCGATCCTCAATTTGGGGCAGAAATCTCTGGCAAATTTTAGCCGCCTCTACGACGAGAATTCCGCTCCCGCCACAGTCGCGCCTTCGCAACCATCCCCCCCTCCGCCGGACGCCCCATCCCCGCCGCAGGAGGCGTCTTCCATACCCCCTCCCGTATTCTTGCCGACACCGACGCCGACGACCGTTCCAGACGGTCCGCCGCCCGCCGTCGAACCCAGGCTCGATGCTCCAGAGCCCCCGTTGCCCGGCACCGCCGTGGGACAGGGTGTCCTGCACGGCCGCATTTTCGATCTGAAAACCCTCAAGCCGCTCGCTGGCGCCCGGCTCACGATCAAGCGCGGGGACTCCGCATTCGCCTTCGCCGCCAGCGGGCCCGACGGCTGGTATTCCGTTCTCTTGCCGCGCCTCGAAGACGACAGCGACGGCTACCAACTTGCCGCTCAGCAAGCCGACTACACGTCCTCCGCTCAATACGAAGGAGATATTCCTTATTTAAAGCTTTCCGCGTCCGAACGCGAACATCTGATCCAAGTCGCCCAAGACGGCGACACCCACCCCAGCCCGCTCAACATCGCGTCGGACTACGTGCGTCGCGACGTGTTCTTATCCCCGCGCCGCTGAGCGGCACTTTTTAGTATCGTCTGCGACGATACTCCCGCGATCCCCGGAGAACCGATGACCACCCGCCGCCTCGCTCTTCTCGTCGTCTCCCTTTGCGCGCCCATGGTCGCCCGCGCGAAACCGGCCGACTTGTCTCCCGCCGTGCCGGCGACGCTCGATGCCCCGCTTGCCAACGACCCCATGGGCGTGACCATCCACCGCCTGCCCAACGGCCTGACGGTCTATTTGAGCCCGAACAAGGGACTGCCGCGCGTGACGGCCTGGATCACGGTACGCGCCGGCTCCAAGAACGACCCGCCCGACAGCACCGGTATCGCCCACTATCTTGAGCACATGCTGTTCAAGGGCACCACCAAGCTCGACGCGATGGACGCCGCCGCGGAAGCCCCCCACTTGGACCGCATTCAGACCCTCTTCGAGGAGCGCGCGCAGACGACCGACGCGTTCAAGCGCGCCCAATACGACGCGCTGATCGACTCCGAGAACGTCGCCGACGCGGCCTACGTCGCGCCCAACGAGATCGACAAGTTCTACAGCGCCATCGGCGCGCAGGGCGTCAACGCGTTCACGTCGAACGAGCGCACCGTGTTCGTCGTCGACCTGCCCGCCAATCGTCTGGACGCCTGGGCCGCCGTCGAGTCCGAACGCTTCCGCGACCCGGTCTTCCGGCTTTTTCCCACCGAGCTTGAGGCCGTTTATGAGGAAAAAAACCGCTCGCTCGATAATTCCGAATCGGCGTTTTGGGAGGCGCTCGACCGCGGCCTCTACAAGGTTCATCCTTACGGACAGCAAACCACGCTCGGCACCATCGAACACCTGAAGAATCCGTCTATCAAGCGCATGCACGAGTTCTACCGACGCTGGTACGTGCCCAACAACATGGCCATCGCCCTGGCCGGTGACTTCGACCCGGATCAGGCGCTGGCCCTCATCGCGCGCGCCTTCGCAACCTGGGTTCCCAAGCCGCTGCCGGAACTGCCGAAATGGGCGTTGCCCAAGCCGCACGGAGAGGAAATCACCGAGCTCAAGTTCTCGGATGAGGAGAAGGTCGGCATCGCCTGGCCGGCCGTGCCCGCCGCGGACCCCGACGCGGACGCGCTCGCCGTGATGGACATGGTGATGGACAACTCGACATCCGGACTGCTGAACCTGCGCTTGAACCAGGCGCAGAAGGTCAAGGAATCGGGCTCCGGCCCCGGCCTGCACAACGACGCGGGCGCCTGGTATCTGTGGGCCGCCCCGAAGAAAGGCCAGACGCCCGAGGAAGCCAAGGCGCTTCTGCTCGACACCGTCGCCGCACTCAAGCGCGGCGAGTTCGAGCCGTCCGATCTGGACGCGATCATGACCAACTTCGAGATCGAGCGCAAGCGGGCGCTCGAGTCCAACGGCAGCCGCGCGGAAACGATGATCGACTCATTCATCTCCTACGAGCAATGGAGCCGCAGCGTCGACCGCCTGGACCGCCTGCGCCGCGTGACCAAGGACGACGTCGTGCGCGTCGCCAACAAATACCTCGGCGCGGACCGCGTCGTGGTGATCCGCCGCGACGGCAAGCCGGACATCGCGAAGATTGAAAAGCCGAAGTTCACGGCGCTCAACATCGACCCCGCCCGGGAGTCCGCTTTCCTCAAAACGGTTCTCGCCCTGCCGGCCAAGCCCATCGAGCCGCGCTGGCTCGTCTCGGGACGCGACTACCAGGTCGTCCCCGTCGCCGGCGGCCGGCTCTACGCCGCCAAGAATCCCTACGACGATCTTTTCGACCTGGAGATTCGTTTCGAGCGCGGCTCGAAGCAGGAGCGCCGACTGTGCCCCGCGCTGGAGCTGCTGGAGCTTTCCGGCGCAGGGCCGTACTCCGCCGACGAATTCAAGCGACGCCTCTACGCGCTGGGCACGACCTTGTCCTACGGCTGCGGCGAGCGCTCGTCGTCGATCTACCTCTCGGGCGTCGACCGCAACTTCTGGCCGTCGCTGGAGCTGGCGGCCCAGCGCTTCGACTGGCCGAACGTGTCGAGCGGCACACTGGAACGTATGATCGACGTCGACCTCGGCGCGCGCGCCGATGAGAAGAAAAGCCGCGACGGCGTCTACGCGGCGCTGGCCGACTACGCCGAGCGCGGCCCCGACAGCGCGGTGCTGGCCCGCCTCAGCGACGGCGAGCTTAAGCGGTTGAACGAACAAAATCTCAAGGACCTGATCCGCGACTTTCCGCGTTGGCAGAGGCGCGTCGGCTACGTCGGGCCGCGCTCGCCGTCCGAGGTCGCCAAGCTCTTGGAAACATCCGCGCCGTTCAAGCCCGCGCCGGCGCGCCCGCCCCTGCGCTACGTCCAGCCCGCCCGCGACCGCGTGCTCTTCACGCACCGCGACATGGTCCAGGCCCGCGTCGGCCTGTCCGCGGCCGACGAGGTCTACGACCCGAACCGCGTGGTCGACTACATGTTCTACGCGCAGTACATGGGCGGCGACATGAGCTCGGTGATCTTCCAGGAGGTGCGCGAGGCGCGCTCGCTGGCCTATTCCGCCGGCGGCGGCCACACGCTTTCCGCCGACAAGGGCGACGAGACCCAGCTTTGGGCCGCGCTCGGCTGCCAAGCCGACAAGACACCCGAGGCCGCGGAGCTCCTGCGCGGGCTCATGCGCGATTTCCCGTCCTCGGCGCCCCGCTTCGCGGCCGTGGAAACCGCCCTGGAGCAGAGCTACCGGACCAACCCGGTCCAGTTCCGCGCCGTGCCCGACACGGTGATGGGTTGGGAAGACGAGGGCATCACGGGCGGCGACCCGGGTCCCGCACTGTTTACGCGCGTGCAGTCCTATTCTCTGCCCGACCTGGAAGCCTTCGCGCGCCGCTTTAAGGAAAAACCGATGACGCTTTGGGTCCTGGGCGACCGCAACCGCGTGGGGCTGGACAAGCTCAAGGCCTTGGGCGATTTCAGCGAGAAAACGCTGGGAGACTTGTTCCCGTACTAGTCTAGCGGGAGCCAGCAGGCGCGGCCGCCGCGCCCGCCGCCACGGTCGCCTGAGCCGCCGCGGACCCGGCCTGGTAGGCGACGGAGTGGATTTGGTCCACGCCCTGATTCAATGCGGCCTTGTCGGCGGCGCTCACGTCCGGAGCAGCCTGCACCTGCTGCTGAGCCGCGTCGACCTGGCGCAGCGCACCGGCGATGGGGTCCCCGCGCTCGCCGAGAGCGCCGAAGTTGTAGACCGGTCCGGCCGCGCGTTCCATCAACTGAGAGCGGTCGCTGGAGCCGTAGTGGACGACCACGACGTCGACGGCCGCGACGTTACGTGAACGAACCTTCGCCGTCGCGACGGCGGGCTTCGTCGCGCCCACGGCCGCCGCCGAGGGACCGGAAGGCTCCGCGTAGGACGACCCCGCCCCCCCGGAGACATCCGCCGGACCCGTCGCGATCAAATGAACCGCGGCCTCGGCGCGGGCCGCCTCGACGGCACCGGCGGACGCCGGTCCGGCGCCGCGCACGGAAGCCGGCGCGGCGGAAACTTGCGCCGTCTGAGGTGCCGTCGGGGACTCCGGACGAAATTCGTCCGCGAGCAAGGGCGCGGGAGAGCCGACGACGGCGGAGATGGGCGCGCGTATGGGCGCCGGAATAGGCAGTTCCGCAGTCCGCGACGTCGGCGTGGCGAACACCGAAGCCGACGCGACCCTGGGCGCGGCCGAGGAGGACGTCGATCGCGGCACCACCAAGAAGGCCCCGACACCAAGGACAAGCCCAAATCCCAGGAGCCCCGCCGACACCGCCCGGACCTGCACCTTGCCGTTCTGGTTCATACGCGTTCCCCCGCCGACTCCGGCAGTATAAGCCCGGTCTGACCCGGACGCAAGACCGTTTACCTCTTTTTTACCCGTGCGATTCCACGCCGGCGACGGTCAGTTCCTGAGCCAAACCTTCCAGCACCACGTCCTGCGGGAAGAGGCGCGTCGCGGCCACGGCGCGGCGCGCGGCTTCGTCGCGCCGGCCCAACGCGATCAACGCGCGCAGGCCGTTGACGTGAAAGGCGCGCTCGTTCGTATATTTCTCGGCACCGCGACCGCAAATCTCCGCGCAATCCTCGTAGCGTCGTGTGCGTCCGTAGACGGCGGCCAAGCCCAGCCAGCCGTGCGACTCACGGCCGCGCGCGATCAGCCACTCGCACAGCGCTTCGGCTTCGCCATACATCTCAAACGTGATCTGAGCCGAAAGCATGGTCTCCACGAAATGATCCGTCTCATCCACGCCGAGCGCCCTGAGGCGGCGCAGGATCTGAAGAAAATGCCGGCAAGGCGTCCACGCGTGCCGTCCCTCGCCCAGCGGCAGGCGCACTAGGCGCCGAACGTCTTCCGGACGTATCCGGCCGGCCTCGGGCATAAAGAGGAGGCGCGGCTTTTCTTCACAGGGCCACGGCGGCAAGCGGCCGAAGGAGAGCCTCGCGCCCGCGGGGATGATCAGCCGCTCGATGGGGAGTTCGAAAACGGCCGGCTCGTCGGCGGGCAACCGGCCTTCGGCCAGCGCAGCGGCCTCCGCCCAATGCAGATCCACCGTGGATTCACGGTCCAGGTACAGTCGCACGCCCGCGAAGCGCCGCACGCCGCGCAAGAGAGAAAACACCTGGCCGGGCATATGTCCCATCCAGAGGAATTCCTTGCCGCGCGGCGCGCGCAGGCCGCGCGCCGCGACGAACTCCCGCACCCGGTCGCGCGCGGGAAACACCGGCACCCACACGCCGCCCAGTTCCGCGTCCTTGTCCGCCCAGACGGGGAAGGACGCGTCGGCGTGCGTGACGCGCTTGACCTCTCCTTGCGCCAGCGGCTCATCGAGAGTCAGCAGATAGGTCTCCGAGCGCAGCAGTTCTCGATACAGCGCCGCGCGCGGCGCACGCGGCGCACGCGCCGCGCGGCGCATCAGATGTTCCAGGTTCTCGACCATGATCCCAGCTTAGCCCGCCTGCCGAAACGCGTCAAGACCCAGGGACCAGGGACATTTTCGGCGGAACGCCGGCGCGGCTATTTTTTGGGCGCGCTCAACTCGCGTTCCCAAAGATCGACGTCCTCTTCGGTGACGCGGGGATAGTCGCCTTTTTTAATCCACGTGGGCATGTTCGCGCGCGAGTGCGGGGCGAAGCCGCAGCACAGCTCCACGGGCGCCGACGCATGCCCATCTGGATCGATGCGGGAAATGTACGCCTTCGTCGCCACGCCCCCGCGCTTCGATGAGAACAGCATCCAGCGGCCGTCGCTGGACCAACTGTGCCAGGAATTCATCGCGCCGTCCTGATTGAACTCCAAGCGCCGAGCCTCACCTCCATCCGCTGGCACCAGATAGACGGCGCTGTCCTGGCGCGCAAACGTACCCCCGGTCGCGTCCGCGCGCGTGAACGCGAGCCAGCGCCCGTCCGGGGAATACTCGGGGTAGTAATTGTCCCAGCCGTTGGCGCTGGCCCCGGCCAAAAGCTTCGGCGCGCCGCCGCGTCCGTCGTTGAGAGGGACCACCGCAATATCCATTCTTTCGCCGTCGCGATAACGGACGAACGCGATCCGATGGTCGTCGGGGCTCCAGGAGGGCTGGAGTTCGACGAAGTCCGGATCGGACGCCCCGGGCAGCGGCGCCAGCGCTCCCGTCTTCTCGTCGTAAACGGCCACGTCCAGCGATGGGGAGACGAAGCGCGCGTCGAACGGAGCCGGGTAGTCCAGAACGTCCCCTGAGCTGGCTCCGGGCGGCGTGATCTGATAGTAGAGCGGTTCGCCCGGCGTCGTCGAACGGAACATTGAAAAGGCCGACTTATCTCCGGCCTGAGAATAACGTGCATAGGGCCCGGCCACCGGCAGAAGCCGCGACGTCCACCCCCCCGAAGACGGCGTCAGTTCGAACGCGCCGCGCAGGACGGGCTTGTGCGCGGTGTTGGTGTAGATGAAGCTGATGGACCCGCTGCGCGTCTGCGCCGTGTGACAGCCGATGCAGCGGCGCTGAGCGCCCTTTCCGATAAAAAGCTCCTGCCGCGCGAACGTCTTCGTATCGATCTTGAGCAGATGCACATCCACGGACGAATTGAGGACGAACGGCTTGGCTCCCGGCGCCGGCACGAAGTAGCGCAGTAGAACGTCGTCGGGAAGCGCGCGCGAGTCGATGCTTAAATAAAGAGGCAGAGCCGTGTGCACGTAGGCGCCCTCGCCCCGCAGTTCCACGCGCAAGGTTTTCCCCGTCCAGCCGCTCCATTGCGCGGGCGTCGGCGTCCAACTGCGCTCTTCGCCGATGTTTCGCTCCACATGCAACACCCGGTCTCCTTCGAAAACGCTCAGCGTCCACGACTCCCCCGTCCCCGACTTCGGCAGTCCGATCAGATTCCGGACCATGAACACTTCCCATTGGAAACGCGGCGGAGGAAAGCCCGCGGGAAAAACGGCACCGTCCAGCGGCGAAACAAAGCGCGCGTCGCATCCGGCGCGCCGGGCCAGGTCCACGTCCCGCACCGGCCTTCCCCGCGCCGATGGCGGCGCTCCGCCTGCGCTCACGGCCATGACGACGCATAAAAATGCCGCAAGCCGCGCCGATCGTCCGCGTGGAGGGAGTTTCGCTGTCATCTCAGCGCGCCGCCGCACGACTGTCGCGCACCTGACCAGCGCCGGTCACGACGTATTTCTCGCAGGTCAGGCCCTCCAGGCCCACGGGCCCGCGCGCGTGCAGCTTCTGCGTGCTGATGCCCATCTCCGCGCCCAGGCCGAATTCGCCCCCGTCGGTGAAGCGCGTGGACGCGTTCCAGTAGACCGCGCCCGCGTCGACTTCGCGCAGGAAGCGCGCGGCGCGCGCGGGGTCGCGCGTCACGATGGCCTCCGCCAGGCCGGAGCCGTGGCGCGCGATGTGCGCGACGGCCGCGTCCAGAGAGTCGACGATCTTGACGGATAAGATCTTGTCGAGGTACTCGGTGTCCCAATCCGCGTCCGTCGCGGCCTTCATCGAGGGAACGATTTTCCGGGATTCGGGGCAGCCGCGCAGCTCGACTCCGGCAAGCGCAAAACGGCGGGATATGCGCACCAAAAACGACCTCGCCACGGCCTTATGCACGAGCAAGGTCTCCATCGCGTTGCACACGCCCGGCCGCTCGGCCTTGGCGTTGAAGACGATCTCCTCGGCCATGGCCAGATCCGCGCCCGCGTCCACGTAGACGTGAACCAGACCCTTGTCATGGGCCAGCACCGGGATCAGAGACTCGCGGCGCACCGCGACGGTCAGCTCCGGACCGCCGCGCGGGATCACCAGGTCGATGAGGCCGTCGAGCGTCAGCAGGCGGCGCACCGCCGCGCGGTCGGGTTCGTCGACGAAGCCGACGGCGCCCGGCGGCAGGCCCGCGGCGGCCAGGCCCTCGCGCAGGGCGCGCGCGATTTCCGCGTTCGTGCGCACGGCCTCCTTGCCGCCGCGCAGCAAGGCCGCGTTGCCGGACTTCAGGCACAGCCCGGCCGCGTCCGCGGTGACGCCGGGGCGGGACTCGTAGATGATCGCGACCACGCCCAGCGGCACGCGCATCTTGCGGATGACCAATCCGTTGGGACGGCGCGCGAAATCCGCCGTGGCGCCCACCGGGTCGGGCAGGGCGGAGACGCTCTCCAACGCGCGCGCCACGCCTTCCAGGCGCTCCGGATTCAGCGTCAGCCGGTCGACAAACGCGGCCGTGCGGCCCGCGGTCCGCGCCGCGGCGACTTCCTTTTTATTGGCCGCCAGCACCGCGGCCGCGCGGCGGCGCAGGGCCGCGGCCATCGCCCTCAGCGCGCGGTTCTTCGCCCCGGTCGAGGCCTTGGCCAGCGCGCGCGAGGCGTCCTTCGCCGCCCGCGCCAAAGCTTCGACGTCGAATTGTTTCTTCATGGTCTCAGCAGAGCCAGGTTGTCGCGGTGCACGACCTCGTCGGCGGGCTTGTGCCCCAGCGTCGCTTCAATTTGCGCGGTCTTAAGCCCCTTGATGCGCTCCAGGTCGCGCGCGGCGTAGTTCGACAACCCGCGCGCGAACTCAGCGCCCCCTTCCACCAGGCTCACCGCGTCGCCCGCCTCGAAGCGGCCGGACAAGGACTTGACGCCGCTGGCCAGCAGGCTTTTGCCGCGCGCCGACAGCGCCGCGCGCGCGCCCGCGTCGACGACCACGCGCCCGCGCGGCTTCGAGGCGAACGCCAGCCACTGCCGGCGCTTGGCCAGCGGCCGCGCGTTGGGCTCGAAGAAGGTGCCCTCGTCTCGTCCCGCCAGGACCGCGGCCAGCACGCCGGGCTTGACACCGCTGGCCACCACGGCGGCGATGCCGCCGTCGGCCGCCTGGCGCGCCGCGCGCACCTTGGAAGCCATGCCGCCGCTGCCCCACGGCCCCGCGCCGCCGACGCGCGCGGGGGATTCCTCCAGCCGCACGCGCGCAACCAGGCGCGCGTCCGGAGCGGCGCGCGGGTCGTCGGTGTAGAGCCCGTCCTGATCGGTGAGCAGGACGAGCAGGCTCGCGTCGACCAGACCCGCGACCAGCGCGGAGAGGCCGTCGTTGTCGCCGAACCTGATCTCCTCCACGGCCACGGTGTCGTTTTCGTTGACGATGGGCACCGCGCCCAGGCGCAGCAAGGTCAGCAAGGTGTTGCGCGCGTTGAGGTAGCGCGCACGGTCCTGCAGGTCCTCGCGCGTGAGCAGAACCTGCGCCACGGTGATCTTGCGGGGCGCGAAGGCTTCCTCCCAGGCGCGCATCAGGCGGCTCTGCCCCACCGCGGCCGCGGCCTGCTTGAGCTGGGTGCTGGGCCGCCCGGACAGCTTCAGCCTCTCGCGCCCCGCCAAGACGGCGCCCGAAGAGACGATCACCACCTCGCGCCCCGCCGCACGCGCGTCGGCGGCGTCGCCGGCCAGCCGCCGCAGAACCGCGGCGTCAAGCCCGCCGCCGCCGCCCGACAGCGCGCCCGAGCCGATCTTGACGACGACGCGACCCTCGCTCATCGTCCCGCAGGGTAACAGCCCGCACCCGCCGTCGTCAAGGCGCGGCGCGCAGCAGCGGCTTTTCCAGCTCGGCGAAGGTCAAGCCGCGGACCTTGGGCAGGCCGAAGCGCGGGTCGCCCTCGGGAAAAGGCTCCGTGCGGCCCGTGCGCCGGTAGCCGCGGCGCTCGTAGTAGGCGATCAGCTCCGCGCGGACGCTGATCACCGTCATGCGCATGCGCGCGCAGGACCAGCCGCGCGCCAGTTCCTCGGAGCGCTGCAGCAGCTCGCGGCCCAGGCCGCCGGCCTGCCGCGCGGGGTCGACGGTGAGCATGCCCAGATAGCAGGAGCCGTCGGCTTCTTTCTTGAGATGCACGCACGCGGCCAACGCCCCGTCGGGCGCGAAGGCCAGCTCCACGCGGGAGCCCGGGGCCGCGATCATCTCGCGCACCTTGTCATCGTCCGTGCGCTGGCCGCCCAGCAGATCAGCCTCCGTCGTCCAGCCTTTTTTAGAGCTCTCGCCGCGGTAGGCGGAATTGACCAGCGCGACCAGGCGCGCGGCGTCGTCCTGGGCGGCGGCGCGAAAGCGGGTCATGCGTCGAGCTTATCAAGCTCGGAGCGCGCCGCCAAGGCCGCGGCGCGCGCACGCGAGGGGCCGTGAGCCTTGCGGCACACCGTCCCGAAATCGCAGCGCGAACAGTGGCCGCGCTCGCCGTCGTCGGGGACGATCGGAAAGCGCCCGGCCGCGAGGGCTTCCACGCGCGCGGAAAGCCCGCGCAGAAACGGCGCGCGCGCCTTCGCCCAATCCTGCGGCGTCAGCGCCGACGCGCGCTCGTCGTCCGCCTCGGCCTCGATGAAAAGAAGCTCGCCTCCGTCGAACGTCCAGCCCGCGCCCAGCGCCGAAGCCGCCAGTTCCGCGTAGAAGGGGATCTGATGCGAGGATCCGTCCGCGGCCAGCTGGGCGAGGGATTTTTTCCACTGCGTCGAGCGCCGCGTTTTGTAGTCGGCGACGCGAAAGCGCCGTCCCGCCTCGTCGGCGTCGACGCGGTCGACGACCCCCCGCCACGGCACGCCGCCCGGCGCGCCGCCCTCCGGCTCGCCGCGCAGGGCCGCCTCGCTCAACCGCGGCCGGAAGCCGCCTGCGCGCAGGCGCGAGAAATCCCAGGCCGCGAACGCGCGCAGGTGCGCGCTCATTTCATCGCGCGCCGCCTCCCACAACAGCGGATAGAGGCCGAGGGCCCGCCAGTCGTTCTGCGCGAACTCCGCCGCGAGCGCCGCGTCTAGGCGCTCCCGTGGGTCCGTCCGGCCCGACCAGGCCGCCTCGGGCAAGGTCCGGTAGAAGCGCTCCAGCACCGCGTGATAGATCTGCCCGCGCGCGCGCGCCGACAACTCGCCGCGCGCCGCGGCTTCCTCGCGCTCGCCCAGTCCCAGCACGCGCGCGGCAAAAAAACGAAACGGGCATTCCGCAAAAGAGTCCAGGGCGCTGGGCGACAAGCCCGCGCGCCGCCAGCCTTCCAGCTCCGCCCGCGGCGGCCGCACCAGGCCGTCGAAAATGCCCGCCGGACCGCGCGCGTTGAGCCGCTCGACGAGCGCGAAGCCCTCCGTCAGCGCGCGCGCCGGCGCGCCG